>JBBRFD010000155.1:0-11968 GCA_038224985.1 Reyranellales bacterium | reverse complement strand
TCTCCTTACCGTCGATCTTGACTACGGGCATCGTCTGCTCCCCGCCCTACTCGGCCGTCAGCTTTTCGGCGCGCGCGCGGATGCGGCGCTCCATCTCCGGGCGGAAATGCTTGATCAACCCCTGGATCGGCCAGGCGGCCGCATCGCCCAGCGCGCAGATCGTATGACCTTCGACCTGCTTGGTGACGTCCTGCAGCGCGTCGATTTCCTCGAGGCGCGCATTGCCGATGACCATGCGTTCCATGACGCGCCACATCCAGCCCGTGCCCTCGCGGCAGGGCGTGCACTGGCCGCAGCTCTCGTGCTTGTAGAAGTAGCTGAGCCGCGCGATTGCCTTCACCACGTCGGTCGACTTGTCCATGACGATGACCGCCGCCGTGCCGAGGCCGGTGCCTTCGGCTTTCAGCGAATCGAAATCCATCAGCATGGTGTCGCAAATCGACTTGGGCAGCAGCGGCACCGAGGCGCCGCCCGGGATGATCGCCAGCAAATTGTCCCAACCGCCGCGCACGCCGCCGGCATGACGCTCGATCAGCTCCTTCAGCGGGATGCCCATTTCCTCTTCGACATTGCACGGCTTGTTCACATGGCCGGAGATGCAGAAGAGCTTGGTCCCGGTATTGTTGGGTCGACCGAGGCCGGCGAACCAGGCGGCACCCTTGCGCAGGATGGTCGGCGCCACGGCGATCGACTCGACGTTGTTCACGGTCGACGGGCAGCCATAGAGACCGGAGCCCGCCGGGAACGGCGGCTTCAGGCGCGGCATGCCCTTCTTGCCTTCGAGGCTTTCGAGAAGGGCCGTTTCCTCGCCGCAGATATAGGCGCCGGCACCGCGATGGACGTAGAGATCGAATTTCCAGCCCGAGCCGCAGGCATTCTCGCCCAGCAGGCCTTCGGCATAGGCTTCCTTGATCGCCTCGATCAGGTTCTGCGCTTCGTTGTAGAACTCGCCGCGCACGTAGATGTAGCCCGCATTGGCGCGCATCGCGAAGCCCGCGATCAGGCAGCCTTCGACCAGCAGATGCGGGTCGTGACGCATGATGTCGCGATCCTTGCAGGTGCCCGGCTCCGACTCGTCGGCGTTGACGATCAGGTAGTGCGGACGGTCCTTCACTTCCTTGGGCATGAACGACCACTTGAGGCCGGTCGGAAAGCCCGCACCGCCACGGCCGCGCAGGCCCGATTTCTTCATCTCGTCGATGATGCCGTCGGGGCCCTTGTCGAGGATGGCCTTGGTATTGTCCCAGGCGCCGCGCGCCCGCGCGCCGGCCAGCCGCCAGTCGTGGAAGCCGTAGAGGTTGGTGAAGATGCGGTCTTTATCGCTCAGCATCGCCCTACTCGCCCTTCAACGTCGTCGGCCCGCCTTCGGGCGCGGAAGTCTGCCGGTCGACCTGCGGCCCCGCCTTCGGCGTCTCGCCGCGGCGGAACGCATCGAGCACCTTGTTCATCGAGGCGGCATCGAGGTCTTCGTAGAAATCGTCGTTAATCTGCACCACCGGTGCATTCACGCAGCCACCGAGGCACTCGACTTCCTGCACGCTGAACATCTCGCCATCGGCGGCATGCTGGCAGGCCTTCATCACCTCTTCCGAACCGCGCAACCAGCACGGCGTCGTGGTGCAGACCTGCAGCAGGTACTTACCCTTCGGGCGCAGCTGGAACATCGTGTAGAAGGTGGCGATCTCGTAGACACGGATCGGCGCCATATCGAGCAGCCGCGCCACCTCGGTCATGGCGACGCGCGGCAGCCAGCCCTGCTGGCGCTGGGCGAGGTCGAGCACGGCGATCACAGCACTGGCCTGACGGCCCGGCGGGTAATTCGCCATCAGCGCCTTGGCCTTCTCCAGATTCTCTGAAGTGAAGGCAAAGCTCGCGATCTGCGGCACGTCTTTGGGGTCGGCAGTGATCATGGCCATGGCAGCGCGTCCTAGCGGTCGATCTCGCCGAACACGATGTCCAGCGAGCCGATGTTTGCCGACATGTCGGCGAGCTGGTGGCCCTTGGTCATCATGTCGAGCGCCTGCAAGTGCGCGAAACCGGGCGCGCGGATCTTGCAGCGGTAAGGCTTGTTGGTGCCGTCGGCCACGAGATAGACGCCAAACTCGCCCTTGGGCGCTTCGACGGCTGTGTAGGTCTCGCCGGCCGGCACCTTGTATCCCTCGGTGTAGAGCTTGAAATGATGGATGAGGGCTTCCATCGAATCCTTCATCTCGCCGCGGCGCGGCGGCGCGATCTTGCGGTCGTCGACACGCACCGGGCCGCCGACCTTGCGCAGGGCGGCGACGCACTGCTCCATGATGCGGACGGACTGGTACATCTCCTCGATGCGGACGAGATAGCGCGCGTAGTTGTCGCCGGTCTTGCCGATCGGGATGTCGAAATCCATGCGCTCGTAGACGTCGTAGGGCTGCGACTTGCGCAGGTCCCAGGCGATGCCCGAACCGCGGATCATCGGACCGCTGAAGCCCCAGTCCAACGCCTGCTGCGCGTTGACGACGCCGATATCGACGGTGCGCTGGCGGAAGATGCGGTTGCTGTTCAGCAGCTTCTCGATGTCCTTGAGGAACGGCAGGAACTGCTTGATCCAGCCATCCATCGAATCGAGCATGCCGTCGGGCAGGTCCTGGTGGACGCCACCGGGGCGGAAATAGGCCGCGTGCATGCGCGAGCCGCTCACGCCCTCGTAATATTCCATCAGCAGCTCGCGCTGCTCGAAGCCCCAGAGCGGCGGCGTCAATGCACCGACGTCCATCGCGAAGGTCGTGACGTTCAGCAGATGATTGAGGATGCGCGTGATCTCGGAGAACAGCACGCGGATGTACTGGCCGCGCTCGGGCGCGGTGATGCCCAGCAGCTTCTCGACGGCCAGGGCAAAGGCATGCTCCTGGTTCATCGGCGAGACGTAGTCGAGGCGGTCGAAATACGGCACGGCCTGCAGGTAGGTCTTGTACTCGATCAGCTTCTCGGTGCCGCGATGCAACAGGCCGATATGCGGATCGCAACGTTCGATGATCTCGCCGTCCATTTCGACGACAAGACGCAACACGCCGTGGGCCGCCGGATGCTGCGGCCCGAAATTCATCGTCAGGGTTTTGATCTCGACGTCCGACATCTAGTTGGCCCCGGGCTTTCCTTGGGCTTTCTCGTCGCCCGGCAACACCTGCGACGACTGCCCCCTCACGCCTTCCCACGGGCTGAGGAAGTCGAAGCGGCGGAATTCCTGGGCGAGCTTCACGGGCTCGTAGACCACGCGCTTCTGCTCGTCGTCCCAACGCACTTCGACAAAGCCGGTGAGCGGGAAATCCTTGCGCAGCGGATGACCTTCGAAACCGTAATCGGTGAGGATGCGGCGCAGGTCGGGATGGTCGGCGAACCACACGCCGTAGAGATCGTAGGTCTCGCGCTCGAACCAGCCGGCGGCGCTATAGACCACGGCAGCCGACGGCACGGGCGTCGTCTCGTCGGTCTGGACCTTGAGGCGGATGCGCTGGTTGAGCTTGAGGCTCAGCAGATTGTAGACGACATCGAAGCGCCTGGGACGCTCGGGCCAGTCGACGCCACAGATATCGATGAGCTGTTTGAACAGGCATTTGGGGTCGTCGCGCAGGAAGGTCAGCAGCGCGATCAGCTTGTCGCCCGTCACTTCGAGCATCAACTCGCCCAACGCCACCTTCGAGGCTGAAACCGCACCCGGCACGCCGGCGGCGATGTGCTCGCCAAGCTGTGTGAGATCCTCGGCCATCAACGCACCAACGTTCCGGTGCGGCGGACTTTCTTCTGCAATTGCAGAATGCCGTAGAGCAGCGCCTCGGCGGTCGGCGGGCAGCCCGGCACATAGACGTCGACCGGCACGATGCGGTCGCAGCCGCGCACGACGGAGTAGCTGTAGTGCTAGTAGCCGCCGCCATTGGCGCAGGAGCCCATCGAGATGACGTAGCGCGGCTCGGCCATCTGGTCGTAAACCTTGCGCAGCGCCGGGGCCATCTTGTTGGTGAGCGTGCCGGCCACGATCATGACGTCGGCGGCGCGCGGGCTCGGCATCGGCGCAAAGCCGAAGCGGTCGAGGTCGTAGCGGCTCATCCAGGCATGGATCATTTCGACACCACAGCAAGCCAGACCGAAGGTCAGGCCCCACATCGAGCCAGTGCGCGCCCAGGTGATCAGCTTGTCGAGCTGCGCCACGACGAAGCCCTTGTCGGCCAGCTCGTCGTTCAGCGCGCGCGCAAGGGCTGCCTCGGCAGCGGCGTTGAGTTTGCCCGGAGGAGTGATCACTCCCATTCCAATGCTCCCTTGCGCCATTCGTAGATGAAGCCGACCGTCAGCACGCCCAGGAACAGCATCATCGACCAGAAGCCGAAGAGGCCGATATCGCCCAGGGCGACCGCCCAGGGAAACAGGAAGGCCACTTCGAGGTCGAAGATGATGAAGAGGATGGCCACCAGGTAGAAGCGCACGTCGAACTGGCCGCGTGCATCGTCGAAGGGCGCGAAGCCGCATTCGAAGGGCGACAGCTTCTCGGAATTGGGGTTCTGGCGGGCGATCAGATAGGAGCCACCCAGCATGGCGCAGACCAGGCCGAGCGCCAGGCCAAAGAAGATGAGGATCGGAAGGTATTCCTTGAGAAGAGCTTCCATCGTCACCCTATTCGCCCCCTACGGGTCCGAGGCGGACCCCCAGCGTTTGGGCTGGCGCGAGCGACGGGACTCGAACCCGCGACCTCCGGCGTGACAGGCCGGCATTCTAACCAACTGAACTACGCCCGCATTAGCCCCAAACGGCGCAAGTCAGATAAAGGACCACCTCTGGAGTGTCAAGCTTACCGCACCCGCGAAGCGGTACGAAAAGCTCGCAAAATCAGTGCTTTCGGCGATGTCGTGGATAACAGTCGGTGTGATGGTGGGCGATGACGGGATCGAACCGCCGACCAGTCCCGTGTAAAGGGAATGCTCTACCGCTGAGCTAATCGCCCGCCGACCGTCTTAGCACAGGGATCGCATTAGTTGATCGCGTCTTTCAGGGCTTTGCTGGCTTTGAAGCGCGGCACATTTGCCGCAGGGATCTTGAGCTTTTCGCCGGTCTGCGGATTGCGCCCTTCGCCCGCCTTGCGGCGCGACACCTGAAAGGTGCCGAAGCCCACCAGCAGGACCTTTTCCTTCTTCTTCAGCGACTTTGTCACCACCGTCAGGATCGCATCGACCGCATTGGCCGCGTCCGTCTTGGTAAGGTTGGTCGAAGCGGCGACGGCGGCGATCAGATCGTGTTTGTTCACGGGCGGCCTCTGCGTAATCGGACGATCCGGAGTGTAGGGGCGGCCCGAAAACCGCGTCAACGAAGAATACCAGATTTTGTGGCCCAACGCCGAAAAACCGGCACAGATTGCGGTGCCAAAGCAAAAGGCCCCGGGTTTGCCGGGGCCTTCGCAATCGGTTTTCGGTAAGAACCGGACCTAGTGGGCCCGCAATCCTTCGGCGACGACGGGATCGGGCGCCTTGGCGATCTCTAGGTCGTTGGGCCATTCGATGGCGACCAGCGGCTTGACCAGCGCACGGGCCAGAACCTCGTCGACCGTCGAGACCGGCACGATCTCCAGGCCCTTCTTCACGTTGTCGGGGATCTCCGGCAGATCGCGCTCATTGTCCTTGGGAATGAGCACGGTCTTGAGACCGCCGCGCAGCGCCGCCAGCAACTTCTCCTTGAGGCCGCCGATCGGCATGACCCGCCCGCGCAGGCTGATCTCGCCGGTCATCGCCACTTCCTTGCGCACCGCCACACCGGTCAGCGCCGAGACGATCGAGGTGATCATGCCGACACCGGCCGACGGTCCATCCTTGGGCGTGGCGCCTTCCGGCACGTGCACATGGATGTCGCGCTTCTCGAAGATGTTCGGCTTGATGCCGAAGGTCGCCGCGCGCGAGCGGATGTAGGCATTGGCCGCCTGCACCGACTCCTGCATGACGTCGCCCAGCTTGCCGGTGACGGTGACGCGACCGCGTCCCGGCACCAGCACGGCCTCGATCTGCAGCAGCTCGCCGCCGACCTCGGTCCAGGCCAGGCCCGTGGTGATGCCGACCAGATCCTCGAGCTCGGCCTCGCCGTAACGGAAGCGGCGGACGCCGGCGAACTTGTCGAGGTTCTTGCGGCCGATCTTGACCTTGCCGGTCCCCTTCATGAGGATTTCCTTGACCGCCTTGCGGGCGAGGTTGGCGATCTCGCGCTCCAGGTTGCGAACGCCGGCCTCGCGCGTGTAGTAGCGCACGAGATCGCGCACGGCGTCGTCATGGATGTCGAGTTCGCCTTCCTTCAGGCCATTGGCCTCGACCTGCTTGGCGATCAGGTGCTTGCGGGCGATCGCCACCTTCTCGTCCTCGGTATAGCCAGCCAGCCGGATGATCTCCATGCGGTCCATCAGCGGCTGCGCCATGCGCAGCGAGTTCGCCGTGGTGATGAACATCACGTTCGACAGGTCGTAATCGACCTCGAGATAGTGGTCGTTGAACGTGGCGTTCTGTTCGGGGTCGAGAACCTCCAGCAGAGCGGATGACGGATCGCCGCGGAAATCCGCACCGAGCTTGTCGATCTCGTCGAGCAGGAAGAGCGGGTTGGACGACTTCGCCTTCTTCATGCTGTGGATGACCTTGCCCGGCAGCGAGCCGATATAGGTCCGGCGATGGCCGCGGATCTCGGCTTCGTCGCGCACGCCGCCCAGCGACATGCGCACGAAATTGCGGCCGGTCGCCTTGGCGATCGACTTGCCGAGCGAAGTCTTGCCGACGCCCGGCGGTCCGACCAGGCAAAGGATCGGGCCCTTCATCTTGTCGACACGCTGCTGCACCGCGAGATACTCGAGGATGCGCTCCTTCACCTTCTCGAGACCGTGATGGTCGGCATTGAGAATGTCCTCAGCGAACTTCAGATCCTTGATGATCTTGGTCGGCTTGCGCCACGGGATCGACAGCACCCAGTCGAGGTAGTTGCGCACCACCGTCGCCTCAGCCGACATCGGGCTCATGGTCCGGAGCTTCTTCAGCTCGGCATGCGCCTTCTCGCGCGCTTCCTTGCTGAGACGCGTCTTCTTGATGCGCTTCTCCAGCTCGGAGACTTCGTCGCGACCGTCCTCGGTCTCGCCAAGCTCCTTCTGGATCGCCTTCATTTGCTCATTCAAATAATACTCGCGCTGCGTCTTCTCCATCTGACGCTTCACGCGGTTGCGGATCTTCTTCTCGACCTGAAGGACGCCGATCTCGCCTTCCATCATGCCAAGAATGCGCTCGAGGCGCTTGGCAACCGTGTCGAGTTCGAGAAGCTGCTGCTTGTCGGCGACCTTGAGCGCCAGATGCGCCGAGATCGTGTCGGCCAGCTTGGCCGGCTCGTCGATCTTGTTGATCGAGACGACGACTTCCGGCGGCACCTTCTTGTTCAGCTTCACGTAGTTCTCGAACTCCGAGACGACCGTGCGCGCGACGGCCTGGAGTTCGGCCGGATCGCCGCCGCTCTCCTCCATCTCGATGGCGCTGGCCTCGAAGAACTCAGTCTTGTCGGTGTAGCCGGTGATCTTCACGCGCCGGCCGCCCTCGACCAGCACCTTGACGGTGTCGTCGGGCAGCTTGAGCAGCTGCAGCACCGTGCCGAGCGTGCCGATGGTGTAGATGTCCTGCGGACCGGGATCGTCCTGGCTCGCGTTCTTCTGGGCGATCAGCAGGATTTGCTTGTCGTCCTTCATGACCTCTTCGAGCGCCTTGACGCTCTTCTCGCGGCCGACGAAGAGCGGCACGATCATGCCCGGGAACACGACAATGTCGCGCAACGGCAGGACGGGATAGACAGTTCCTTGAGGGGTCGTCGTGGGGGCGATCATGGAGCCTCGCTTACACTGTTAGAGCCGTCACACGCCGCCGCCGCCACGCCCGACATGGGCCGTGTGCGACGCACGAACGCGTGCGCTCGATGTAAAGATTGGTCTGAACGGCATTTGGTTCAAGACCCGGTTGGTTCGCCGGTGGCACACACCACCAGCGCAGCAAGAATTACGCCGGAGCGGCGGCAATGCCTTCTTTGCGCTCACCGTGCACGTACAGCGGCTGCGCTCGCCCTTCGATGACTTCGCGATTGATGACAACCTCGTCGACGCCGTCGAGCGACGGCAGTTCGTACATCGTATCCAGCAACACGGTCTCCATGATCGAGCGCAGGCCGCGGGCCCCAGTCCGGCGCAGGATCGCCTTCTGGGACACGGCACGCAGCGCATCGTCGGAGAACTTGAGCTTCACGCTCTCCATGTCGAACAGCCGCTGATATTGCTTCAGCAGCGCGTTCTTCGGCCGAGTCAGAATCTCGATCAGCGCGGCCTCGTCGAGATCCTCGAGTGTGGCGACCACCGGCAGGCGGCCAACGAATTCGGGGATCAGGCCATACTTGAGCAGATCTTCCGGCTCGAGGTCGCGCAGGACCTCGCCCGTTCGCCGATCGTCGGGACCGCGCACTTCGGCGCCGAAGCCGATCGAGGTGCCCTGGCGGCGCTGCGAGATGATCTTCTCGAGACCAGAGAAGGCACCGCCGCAGATGAACAGAATGTTGGTCGTATCGACCTGCAGGAACTCCTGCTGGGGATGCTTGCGGCCGCCCTGCGGCGGAACGCTGGCAACCGTGCCTTCCATGATCTTGAGCAGCGCCTGCTGGACGCCCTCACCCGACACGTCGCGGGTGATCGAGGGGTTGTCCGACTTGCGGCTGATCTTGTCGACCTCGTCGATATAGACGATGCCGCGCTGCGCCCGCTCGACGTTGTAATCGGCCGACTGCAGCAGCTTCAGGATGATGTTCTCGACGTCCTCGCCGACATAGCCGGCTTCGGTCAGCGTGGTGGCATCGGCCATGGTGAAGGGCACGTCCAGCATGCGCGCCAGCGTCTGGGCGAGCAGGGTCTTGCCGCAGCCTGTCGGGCCGATGAGCATGATGTTCGACTTGGCGATCTCGACGTCGTTCGCCTTGCCGCCATGGCTCAGGCGTTTGTAATGATTATGGACCGCCACCGCCAAGATCCGCTTGGCGTGATCCTGGCCGATCACATAGTCGTCGAGAACCTGGCGGATTTCCTTGGGAGAAGGCACGCCGTCCTTGGACTTGACCAAGGTGGTCTTGCTCTCTTCACGAATGATATCCATGCACAGTTCGACGCATTCATCGCAGATGAACACGGTCGGCCCGGCAATGAGTTTCCGTACCTCATGCTGGCTCTTGCCGCAGAAGCTGCAATAGAGGGTATTGCGAGAGTCGCCCCCTGATTTAGCGGCTGGCATGGATGCTACGCACCTCCACTAGGCGACCCGCCACCGAGGGGTGACGACGGGACCGCACGCGACTGTATGTTAAACGCGACCCCATGGCCGCTACAACATCAAAATATGGTGTATCGACCTGCGGATTGGGAACAATCTGTCGCGGGTCGACCCTCAAACCTCCCCTCAGGCGGCTGCCTGAAGGGGCGATGTCGGGCGCTTCAACAGCACTTCGTCGATCAGGCCGAACTCCTTGGCCTCCTCCGGGGTGAAGAACTTGTCGCGCTCCATGGCGCGCTCGATCACCTCGATGGTCTTGCCGGTGTGCTCGACATACATCTGATTGAGCCGGGCGCGGGTCGCCAGGATCTCCCGGGCATGGATCTCGATGTCCGTCGCCTGGCCCTGGGCACCGCCCGAAGGCTGGTGAATCATGACCCGGGCGTTGGGCAGGGCAAAGCGCTTGCCGCGCTCGCCGGCCATCAGCAACAGCGAGCCGGCCGAGGCCGCCTGGCCGTAGACCAGGGTCGAAACCTGGGGGCGGATGTAGTGCATGGTGTCGTAGATCGCCATGCCCGAGGTCACCACGCCACCCGGCGAGTTGATGTAGAACGAGATGTCCTTGGTCGGATTCTCGGACTCGAGATAGAGCAGCTGGGCGCAGACCAGGCCGGCCACATTGTCTTCGATCGGACCGTTGAGGAAAATAATGCGTTCCTTCAACAGCCTCGACCAGATGTCGTAGCCCCGTTCACCGCGCGCCGATTGCTCGACCACCATGGGAACGTAGTAGTTGTTGTGAATCTCAAGCGGATCTCGGTCGCGAATCATCGCGTGCCCCCTAATGACAGATGTCTAGCAAAGTGGCAGCGACGGTGGCCCGATTCAAGGCCACCGCTCTGGATCGGTTTAGGTGGCGGGCGCCTTGGCGCCGGCTTCGGCCCCAACTTCGGCAGCGGCCTCGTCGACCTCGCGGGCCGCCTTCAGCAGCTCGTCCGGGCTCACGGCTTTGTCGGTCACCTTGGCCAGCTCGAGGATGAAGTCGACGGTCTTCTCCTCGAAGATCGGGGCGCGCAGCTGTTCCTTGAGCTCGGCGTTCTTGCTGTAGAACTCGAGAACCTGGCGCTCCTGGCCCTGGTACTTCATGGCTTCGCGCATGACGGCCTGGTTGATCTCTTCCGGGGTCACGTCGATCGAATTGGAGCGGCCGACATCGGCCAGCAGCAAGCCCAGCCGCACGCGCCGTTCGGCGATTTCGCGGTAGTCCTTGCGCAGCTTCTCCTCGTCTTCTTCGACCTTCTCGCCAGCTTTCTTGGCCTCCTCGACGCGGTTCCAGATCGCCTGGAACTCGCCTTCGACCAGGCCTTCCGGTACTTCGAACTTGTGCGCGTCGGCCAGCTTGTCGAGCAATTTGCGCTTCACCAGCGAGCGGCTGATCTGGCTGTAGTCCTGTCCGATACGCTCGGACACCGCCTTGCGCATGGCTTCGAGGTTCTCGAAGTTGTTCTTCTTGGCCAGTTCGTCGTCGGCCGGCTTGTCGACGTATTCGAGCACTTCCTTGATCGTGCATTTGAACACGGCGGCCTTGCCGGCAAGTTCGGCGGCGCCGTACTCGGCCGGGAAAGTCACGTTCACATCGATCGGCTTGCCGACTTCGGCGCCCACAAGCTGGTCTTCGAAGCCCGGGATGAAAGAGTTGGAGCCCAACTCGACCGTGTAGTCGGCGGCCGTACCGCCGGGGAACTCGACGCCATCGACGGAGCCAACGAAGTCGAGCTTCACCGCATCGCCCTTCTGGGCGGCGCGCGGCGGATCGACCGGCTTCTGCTCGCGATTGGCCTTGGCGATACGGTCGAGCGCCTCATCGACGTCCTTGTCCGGAACGGTGGCCTTCAGGCGCTCCAGCTCGACGCCGGAGAAATCGAGCTTGCCGATTTCCGGCAACACTTCGATCGCCACTTCGAATTCGACGTCCTTGCCCTCTTCCAGGGTCTTGAGGTCGACCTTGGGCTGCAGCGCGGGCTTGAGGCCGCGATCCTCGATCGCCTTGGCCGTGCTGGCGTTGACGGCGGCTTCCAGTGCCTCGCCGTACAGGGCCTGGCCATACTGCTTCTTCAACAACGACGTCGGCACCTTGCCCGGGCGGAAGCCCGGCATCGAGGCGGTCTGCGACAGCTCGGCAAGACGCTCGTCGACCTTGGCCGACAGCTCGCCGGCGGGGAGAACGATCTTGAACTGACGCTTCAGGCCTGCGGCCGAGAGTTCCGTAATTTCCATGACCTCACATCCATTTCTGACAGCACGCGTGTTCGGGAGGGCGTCTGGTGCGGGCGGAGGGACTTGAACCCCCACGCCTTGCGGCACGAGAACCTAAATCTCGCGTGTCTACCAATTTCACCACGCCCGCCCGACGCCTCCGGGCCGAAGCGCGGGCTTCCTAGCCCGCGCCCGCGTATGGGTCAATTCTGGGATGGTTTAGCGGTCCCGATTGGCCGAATGCGGCCGTACCGCGACCACTTCCAGTGTATGGGGAATCTGCAGGATCAAGTCCTCGGCGATCAGGCCGGCACCGCCGAAGCGGAAGGCACATTCGCCATGGACCCAGGCCGCCGCCGCCCCGGCCGCCAAGGGTACGAGCCCCTGCGCCATTATCCCCGCCGCCAGCCCGGCCAGGACATCGCCCGACCCGGCTG
>JBBRFD010000154.1:0-11995 GCA_038224985.1 Reyranellales bacterium | reverse complement strand
TTACGGCGCGGCCTACACGCTGCAGGAGATCCTCACCGTCAAGTCGGACGACGTGGCCGGCCGCACCAAGGTCTACGAGGCCATCGTGCGCGGCGACGACACCTTCGAGGCGGGTATTCCGGAATCCTTCAACGTGCTGGTCAAGGAGCTGCGCTCGCTCGGCCTCAACGTCGAACTCAACCAGTCGGCTACCTGATCCCGTCGGCTGCCTGAAAGGGCAGCCGACCCTTCTTTCTCAGCGATTTGTCCAACGAACCCCCACAAGGGGTGGAACAGGGACCCGAAATGACCGATCTGATCAACGTACTGGGCCAACCCCAGGGCACCCCGACCTTCGACGAGATCCGCATCTCGATCGCCAGCCCGGACCGCATCCGCGCCTGGAGCCACGGCGAGATCAAGAAGCCGGAGACTATCAACTACCGCACGTTCAAGCCCGAGCGCGACGGCCTTTTCTGCGCCCGCATCTTCGGACCGATCAAGGACTACGAGTGCCTGTGCGGCAAGTACAAGCGCATGAAGTTCCGCGGCATCACCTGCGAGAAGTGCGGCGTCGAAGTCACGCTCACCAAGGTGCGCCGCGAGCGCATGGGCCATATCGAGTTGGCCTCGCCGGTCGCCCATATCTGGTTCCTGAAGTCGCTGCCGAGCCGCATCGGCCTTCTGCTCGACATGACGCTGCGCGACCTCGAGCGCATCCTGTACTTCGAAAACTACGTCGTGACCGAGCCCGGCCTGACGCCGCTCAAGTATCGTGAGCTGCTGAGCGAAGAGCAGTATCTCAACGCGCTCGACGAGCACGGCGACGACGCCTTCCGCGCCGATATCGGCGCCGAGGCGATCCGCGCCATGTTGCAGGTCATCGACCTCAACGAGGAGCGCCCGCGCCTGCGCGAAGAGCTGCGCGAGACGACCTCGGAAGCCAAGCGCAAGAAGCTCGTGAAGCGTCTCAAGCTTTGCGAAAACTTCATCGAGTCGGGCGCCCGTCCGGAATGGATGATCCTCGAGCTCGTGCCGGTGATCCCGCCCGAACTGCGCCCGCTGGTGCCGCTCGACGGCGGCCGCTTCGCCACCTCGGACTTGAACGACCTTTACCGCCGCGTCATCAACCGTAACAACCGCTTGAAGCGCCTGATCGAGCTGCGCGCGCCCGACATCATCGTGCGTAACGAGAAGCGCATGCTGCAGGAGTCGGTCGACGCCCTGTTCGACAACGGCCGCCGCGGTCGCGTCATCACCGGCGCCAACAAGCGCCCGCTGAAGTCGCTCTCCGACATGCTCAAGGGCAAGCAGGGCCGCTTCCGCCAGAACCTGCTCGGCAAGCGCGTCGACTACTCGGGCCGCTCGGTCATCGTCGTCGGTCCGGAACTCAAGCTGCACCAGTGCGGCCTGCCCAAGAAGATGGCGCTCGAGCTGTTCAAGCCGTTCATCTACTCGCGCCTGCAGGCCTACGGCATGGCCAATACCATCAAGGCCGCCAAGCGCATGGTCGAGAAGGAGCGTCCCGAGGTCTGGGACATCCTCGAAGAGGTCATCCGCGAACATCCCGTGCTGCTCAACCGCGCGCCGACGCTGCATCGCCTGGGCATCCAGGCCTTCGAGCCGGTGCTGATCGAGGGCAAGGCGATCCAGCTGCATCCGCTGGTCTGCACGGCCTTCAACGCCGACTTCGACGGCGACCAGATGGCGGTCCACGTGCCGCTGTCGCTGGAAGCCCAGCTCGAGGCCCGCGTTCTGATGATGTCGACCAACAACATCCTGTCGCCGGCGTCGGGCAAGCCGATCATCGTGCCGTCGCAGGATATCGTGCTCGGCATGTACTACATCACGCTCGAGCGCGAGGGCGAGATCGGCGAAGGCTCGCTGTTCTCGGAAATCGGCGAACTCGAGCATGCGCTGCATGCCCGTACGATCTCGATGCACAGCAAGATCAAGGCCCGCCTCGAGATGTACGACGACAAGGGTGAGTTCGTGCGCAAGGTTGTCGAGACGACCCCGGGCCGCGTTCTGCTCTCGCAGATCCTGCCGAAGCATCCGAACCTGCCGTTCTCGGTGATCAACCGCCTGCTGACCAAGAAGGATCTGCAGAACGTCATCGACATGGTCTATCGCCACTGCGGCCAGAAGGAGACGGTGATCTTCGCCGATCGCCTGATGGGCCTCGGCTTCTATCACGCCTGCCGCGCCGGTATTTCCTTCGGCAAGGACGACCTCGTCATCCCGGCCGCCAAGATCAAGCTGGTGGCATCGACCCAGAAAGAAGTGAAGGAATACGAGCAGCAGTACCAGGACGGTCTGATCACCTCGGGCGAGAAGTACAACAAGGTCGTCGATGCCTGGTCGCGTTGCTCCGATCGCGTCGCCGAAGAGATGATGAAGGGCATTTCCACGACCAAGGCCGGTACTGCGGTCAATTCGGTCTGGATGATGGCCCATTCCGGCGCCCGCGGTTCGACGACCCAGATGAAGCAGCTTGCCGGCATGCGCGGTCTCATGACCAAGCCGTCGGGCGAGATCATCGAGACGCCGATCATCTCGAACTTCAAGGAAGGCCTGTCCGTCCTGGAGTACTTCAACTCCACCCACGGCGCGCGCAAGGGCCTGGCCGACACCGCGCTGAAGACGGCCAACTCCGGCTATCTGACGCGTCGCCTGGTCGACGTGGCGCAGGACTGCATCATCTCCGAGCCCGATTGCGGCACCAAGCGCGGCCTCAGCATGCGTGCCGTGGTCGACGGCGGCGACGTGATCGAGCCGTTGAGCGAGCGCATCCTCGGCCGTACCCCGGTCGGCGACGTGCTCGATCCGCTGACCGGCGTTGTCATCAGCAAGTCCGGTGAGCTCATCGATGAGGTCACGGTCGAGCAGATCGACAAGGCCGGCATCGAGGAGATCCGCATCCGCTCGGTCCTGACCTGCGAGACCAAGGTCGGCGTCTGTGGCGCCTGCTACGGCCGCGATCTGGCGCGCGGCACGCCCGTCAACATCGGCGAAGCGGTGGGCGTCATCGCCGCCCAGTCGATCGGCGAGCCGGGCACGCAGCTCACCATGCGTACCTTCCACATCGGCGGTGCCGCCCAGCGCGGCGCCGAGCAGTCGAGCATCGAGGCGAGCCATGACGGCCGCATCATCGTTCGCAACCGCAACGTCGTCGTCAACAGCGATGGCGTGCCGGTGGTGATGGGCCGCAACACCGAGCTGGTGTTGATCGACGCCCTCGAGCGCGAGCGTGCCAAGCATCGCGTGCCCTATGGCGCGCGTCTGCTGGTCGACAGCGAGGCCCAGGTCACCAAGGGCCAGAAGCTGGCCGAATGGGATCCCTACACCCTTCCGGTCATCACTGAGAAGACGGGCAAGGCGGTCTATGTCGACCTCGTCGAAGGCGTGTCAATGCGCGAAGTGATCGACGACTCGACGGGCATTTCCAACCGTGTCGTCGTCGACTGGAAGGGCCAGCCCCGTGGCGGCGACCTGCGTCCGCGCATCGCCATCCACGATGCCGACGGCAAGCCGTTCATCCTGGCCAATGGCCAGGAGGCCCGTTACCTGCTGTCCCTCGACTCGGTGCTTTCGGTCGAGAGCGGCCAGATGGTCAATGCTGGCGACATCCTTGCGCGTATCCCGCGCGAGGGCGGCAAGAACCGCGACATCACGGGCGGTCTGCCGCGCGTGGCCGAGCTGTTCGAGGCCCGCAAGCCCAAGGATTTCGCGATCATCTGCGACACCTCGGGCCGCATCGAGTTCGGCAAGGATTACAAGAACAAGCGCCGCATCCTGATCGTGCCGGAAGGCGATGCGGAACCTGTCGAGTACCTGATCCCGAAGGGCAAGCGCATCGCCGTGCAGGAAGGCGACTTCGTGGAACGCGGCGATCTGTTGATCGACGGCAACCCGGTGCCGCACGACATCCTGCGCGTGCTGGGCGTCGAGAAGCTGGCCGAGTACCTGGTGAACGAGATCCAGGAGGTCTATCGACTGCAGGGCGTGAAGATCAACGACAAGCACATCGAGACGATCGCGCGTCAGATGCTGCAGAAGGTCGAGATCGTCGACGCCGGCGACTCGACGTTCCTGATCGGCGAACAGATCGACAAGGGCGAGTACGAGCTGGAGAACGCCAAGCTCCTGTCGGAGAAGCTGAAGCCGGCCAAGGCCGACCCGGTGCTCCTCGGCATTACCAAGGCGTCCTTGCAGACCAAGTCGTTCATCTCGGCGGCGTCCTTCCAGGAGACCACGCGCGTGCTCACCGAGGCGGCCGTCTCGGGCAAGATCGACACGCTGCAGGGACTCAAGGAGAACGTCATCGTCGGCCGCCTGATCCCGGCGGGTACCGGCGGAGTGGTCAATCGCCTCAAGGCGATCGCTGCCCAGCGCGACCGTGCTATCCTGGCGGCGGGCGCCGATGGCGAGGACGAGCCGGTGCCGGTGCTCGAAGAGCAGGACGCGGCCGACTGAGCCTCGCCGGACTGAGGATCGAAGGCCGTCGCCCACCAGCGACGGCCTTTTCTTTTGTCTGTCGCGCAGGGGTCGAGATCGGATGGCTGTGCTTCCCCACGGCTTTGATTTGCTCCACTCTTGGCCTCGGATGACAAACGCCAAAGCGCCGCGTGAAGAACCTGTGCAGCCGGTTTCGGTCGAGACCGCCGATTTCGACGCATTCGTCGATGCCTTGATCTCCCTTGTGCCGAAAGCAGATGCACCGGCGGCGGGGTCGACCTGGATCGAGAGAGGCGTGAGAAAGTTCGATATGAAGTCTGTTTTCTGATTGGTGAATGAACGTCCTTGGTATTTCCTGCTACTACCACGATGCCGCTGCGGCACTGGTGCGCGACGGTACGGTTATCGCTGCCGCTGAAGAGGAGAGGTTCACCCGGCGCAAGCATGACCGGTCCTTCCCGGCGAACGCCATCCGCTTTTGTCTGGAGTTCGGAGGTTTGCAAGGCAGGGATCTGGACCTTGTCGTTTTTTACGAGAAGCCTTTGCGCAAGTTGCAACGTGGATTGCAGATGGCGGCACCTTTTGAAAAGCGGTTCCGGGAGACCGCTCGCCGGCATCTTCGACACTATGTGCACCAGGTAGCGACGTTACCGCAGCTGTTGGCTGATACAACCGGCTATAGCGGCGAGATGCAGTATTGCGAGCACCATCTCTCGCATGCGGCATCGTGCTTTTACGTATCGCCGTTCGAGGATGCCGCCGTCTTGACGGTCGACGGGGTGGGGGAGTGGGTTTCAACCGGGCAATTCGTCGGAAACGGCAACCGGATCGAGGCCGTGCGGGAGATGCATTATCCGCAGTCGCTCGGCATGTATTACGCGGCATTGACGGCCTACCTTGGCTTCGAGGTCAACGAGGGCGAATACAAGGTCATGGGTTTGGCGTCCTATGGTCAGCCGACTTACCAAGCGGAGTTCGCGAGGCTGCTGGAACTCGATCCGGATGGCAGTTTTCGCCTCGACCTGAGTTGCTTCGATTATGTTCACTCCCTCGACTCGATGTTTTCACCGAAGCTGGTCGAGCTTCTGGGGCCGCCCCGTCTACCGAGCGAGCGAGTGGAGCAGCGTCACATGGATATCGCCGCGTCGCTGCAGAAGCGGACCGAGGAAGCGCTGCTCGGCCTGGTTCGCTCGCTGCGCGACGTAAGCGGTTCGCGCAATCTCTGCATGGCGGGTGGCGTGGCGCACAATGTTGTCGCGAACTCGGCGATCCAGCGCGCCGGGTTGTTCGACCAGATATTCATTCAGCCGGCGGCCGGAGACAATGGCGGGGCGGCCGGAGCAGCTCTCGAAGGCTACTGGAGATCAGTCCCGTCCTCGCGTACGCCGCCGTCTCGTTACGACACTTGCCTGGGGCCGGCCTTCGACGATGAAGCGGTCGAGGAAGTGCTGATATCCAGGCAACTGACCTTTCGTCGTCTCTCTGCCGGTGAATTGTGCCGTGATGTGGCGGGGTTGCTGCACGAAGATCTCGTCGTCGCCTGGTTCCAGGGACGAATGGAATTCGGTCCACGCGCGCTTGGCCAACGCAGTATTCTCGCCAATCCGTGCAATCCCAAAATGAAGGATATGCTGAACGTTCGGGTGAAATTGCGCGAAGAGTTCAGGCCGTTCGCACCGATCGTCACCGAGGAGGATATCCGGACCTTCTATGACCAGCCGACACCCAGCCCCTACATGCTCTATGCGCCTCGGGTGAAGCCGGGAATGGAAGTCCGGGTTCCGGCATCCGTCCATGTCGATGGGACATCCCGCACTCAGACCGTCTCGAAAGAGCAGAATGCGTTGCTACACTGCCTGTTGAAAGAGTTCGAGACGTTGAGCGGGGTGCCCGTCCTTATCAACACATCCTTCAACATCGGGGGTGAACCGATTGTCTGCACGCCGCAGGACGCAGTAAGGTGCTTTCTAGGAACGGACATAGATTACCTGGCGATGGGCAGCTTCCTGGTGGAGAAGGCCTTCTGACAAAGGTGGCGTGTGAGTGAAGAACGGACCTATCCGACCGTCGTCATCCAGAGCGCCCTCGATCGGCATCGGCAGGACGCCACCAGCGCAGCCGCTCCCGATTGGCTGGTCCAGGTGATTGGGCTTCTCAGGGACGTCGCGGCCAGCGTTCCTGCGCCGGTCGATCGGGCGGATGTCGTCCCGGATTACCTCTACCCGCACTGATTCAGCCGCGATGGCCGCGCTTGCTGAAACCCGCGATGCCGGATCGACCTTGGCGCTGCCGGATAGTATCCGCCGGATATGCTGCCTCGGCGATTCGCTTACCTATGGCCAAGGAGTTTCGCCGCGGCAAACATTGCCGATGCATGTCGCGCGGTTTGCCAACATGGCCTATCCCGACCACCTCATCTGGGTCGACAATCGCGGCCAGAGTTCTGGCAATATCTGGCATTCATGGGTCCCGTTTGCACGTCTCATTCAGTCCGTTCGATATGACGCCGCGATCTTCAGCATCTGCCATAACGACGCGCAGGTATTCGAGTCGAACACCGTGCGCTACGGCAAGGAAGCGAATGCCAATAACTGGCACCGGGAGGGCAAGCTCGTTTCGAACTTGCGCACCACTATCGCCGATCTCGCGCGCGTGGCCAGCGAGCAAAGGATTTGCCTGATCCTCGATTTCTATAGTCGGTGGGAAAAGGACGCTTCGCTGGTGGAAATGGTCGCGCAAGAGTGCGCCGGCGCGGGCGTCCCATTCGTCGACCTTTTGCGATTTCTGAAAGACGAGAGTGGATTAGCAGGCGTCCAACACGATGCCTCGCCATTCGACCAGCACCCCTCGGAGGATTGCCATCGCGCCGCTGCCCGGCGGTTGGTCGACGAATTGCGGCTGCTGTGGAAGCCGCAGACCAGTGCTGGCGGAACGGTCGGGGAAAGACTGCTGCTGGCTTGCGACGAAGCGGTGCAGGCGGGATGGCCTGCGGACGAAATCCTCGATTGGGCATTGCTGGTGCTGGAGGCGAAGGAGACGATTGCACGCCGGCAAAGGTCGGATGCCGGGCGCGCGGTTGTCGACGACTTGGCGCGAGCCCGTGCGAACGTCGAAGATCGGTATCGGCGCTGGTATATCGGCCGCGCAGCCGTGGCGCAGGCTCAGGTTCTGCATGAAAGGCGGGATGAAGTCTCGCGTCTGCTGGAGGGCGCATATGCGTCGAACCGCAATCTCGGTGAGATGGTCTTTGCACTCGATCGCTTTTCCGATGGGCCGACGGCGGCAGAGTTTTGGCGGGTGATCGAGGAGGCGGGCTACTACAGCAGAGAGGGACGGCTCCAGCCCTTGCCTGTCGATGCCAAGGCGCGGTTCTTGTCGCTTGCGGACAAGATGCTGCTCGAGCTGCCGCGCCGGCCGCTGCCGCCCTTACAGGACTTTGCGATACTGCGGCGGGAGTTCGTGGGAAACCTGAGGCATTTGGCCGGCCTGTTGCCCGACCGCTTTCCGGCGGAGGCTTTGGATCCCGGCTTTTTGCGGCTGTGGCAGGTGGCGTTCAATCTTGTGAATGCCGCCAGGTCGTATCTCGAAGGCTTCGAGAAAATGGTGGCCGACACCGCTGTTGCGACGCCGGATCGGCCAGCTTTCCATACAGGCATCGCGGTTCGGGTGGAGCGCGACAAGGACCGTCCCCGGCGTGGCGGGCTCTTCAATCTCACGGTGGAAATCGATTACTTGGAACCTCTTCGGGCTCGCAAGCGGGTCAAGCTGTACGGCGGAGCGGATGAAGACGCCTATGTCTACAAATTCGGTTTGCCCCTGTTGTTGCTGGGAGATGTCAGTGTCGGGGTGCCGATTTGGGACGGCGCAAAAGATCGATTTCTGGATGGTGAATTACGCCTTGCGCGGGTCGAAATTGTCGGTTTGTCGTTCAAATCGGACGAAACAGGATCTCCTTTCGTCTGGCAGCCCTCGACCTCGGAGCCGATCGCCTGGCTGAAGCTGGAACGGGTTTTGGTATCCGGTCGAGCCGGTTAGTATGGGAAGCCAGCGAGCACCCCTAGATATGGACATCTGAATCTTACGCGCCAGCGGGCTCCCGTATCTAGAATCTGTCGCCACAACGTGGCGCCGACAAACAAAGGTACCATTATGAAGCGTGCTTGACGCACCAGAACGGCAACCTTATAAGCGCGCCACCTCGTCGAGGGGCTGGTGGTAGGCAATTGCCTAGACACAGCCTGACTTCGGGGACCGTTACAAGTCAGGCCATCAGGCCGCAAAGCTTTCGATCTGCGCGGGGCTGCGCTCTTGCCGCTAAGCCCGCGTATTTGTTTTGCGCCGATGGACCGATTGGGCGGCACTGAGACGGTCGTAGGGAAACGGAATTCGATGCCCACTATCAACCAGTTGATCCGCAAGCCGCGCGAAGCGCTCACGATGCACAACAAGGTGCCGGCGCTTGAGGCTTGCCCGCAGAAGCGCGGCGTCTGCACCCGCGTCTACACCACGACACCGAAGAAGCCGAACTCGGCGCTCCGCAAGGTCGCCAAGGTCCGACTGACCAACGGCTACGAAGTCGTGAGTTACATCCCGGGTGAGGGCCACAATCTGCAGGAGCATTCGGTCGTCATGATCCGCGGCGGTCGCGTCAAGGATCTGCCGGGCGTGCGCTACCACATCATTCGCGGCACCCTGGACACCCAGGGCGTCAAGGACCGCAAACAACGCCGTTCGAAGTACGGCGCGAAGCGTCCGAAGTAGTACGGGGAGGATCACAGAATGTCTCGCCGTCGCGCTGCCGAAAAACGTGAAGTCCTTCCGGACGCCAAGTTCCACGATCTCGTGATCAGCAAGTTCATGAACACGCTCATGGAGCGTGGCAAGAAGTCGGTCGCCGAGCGTGTCGTCTACGGCGCTCTCGACGAAATGCAGGGCAAGCTCAAGCAGGATCCGGTCCCGGCCTTCCACGAAGCGCTCGAGAACGTGAAGCCGGCCGTCGAAGTCCGCTCGCGCCGCGTCGGCGGTGCCACCTACCAGGTTCCCGTCGAAGTGCGCCCCGAGCGGCGCCAGGCGCTGGCCATCCGCTGGATCATCCAGGCCGCCCGCGACCGTTCGGGCCACAGCATGACCGAGAAGCTCTCGGCCGAGCTGATGGATGCCTTCAACCGCCGCGGCAACGCGGTCAAGAAACGTGAAGACACGCACAAGATGGCCGACGCCAATAAGGCGTTCGCCCATTATCGCTGGTAAGCGCGTCTAAGCCCCTCTCAGAAAGCCCAGTTCATGGCTCGTGTCACCCCTATCACCGACTACCGCAACATCGGTATCATGGCGCATATCGACGCCGGCAAGACGACGACGACTGAGCGCGTCCTGTACTACACAGGCAAGTCGCACAAGATCGGCGAAGTCCATGACGGTGCCGCGACCATGGATTGGATGGAGCAGGAGCAGGAACGCGGCATTACGATCACGTCGGCCGCCACCACCTGCTTCTGGAAGGTCGAGACAGGTCCCTACAAGGACGTCAGCTACCGCATCAACATCATCGACACGCCCGGTCACGTCGACTTCACGATCGAAGTCGAGCGCTCGCTGCGCGTGCTCGACGGTGCCGTCTGCGTGTTCGACTCGGTTGCCGGCGTCGAGCCGCAGTCCGAGACCGTATGGCGCCAGGCCGACAAGTACGGCGTGCCGCGCATCTGCTTCGTCAACAAGATGGACCGCACCGGCGCGAATTTCTATCGCACCGTCGACATGATCGTCGATCGCCTCGGCGCCAAGCCGCTGGTGACCCAGCTGCCGATCGGTATCGAGAGCGAATACAAGGGTTTGGTCGATCTGGTTTCCAACAAGGCGATCATCTGGCTGGAAGAGACGCTCGGCGCGAAGTTCGAGGTCGTCGAGATCCCGGCCGACATGAAGGAAAAGGCTGCGGAATACCGCGCCAAGCTGATCGACATGGCCGTCGAGCAGGACGACGTTGCCATGCAGAAATTCCTCGACGGCGAGGAGCCCGACTACGACACGCTGATCAAGTGCATCCGCAAGGGCACGATCAACTACGCGTTCGTTCCCATACTGTGCGGCTCGGCATTCAAGAACAAGGGCGTGCAGCCCATGCTCGATGCCGTCGTGAACTATCTGCCCGCCCCGACCGACGTCGAGGACGTCAAGGGTATCAAGATGGGCACCGACGAGGCGATCACGCTGCCGTCGAGCGACGACGCGCCGATGTCGGCGCTTGCCTTCAAGATCATGACCGACCCGTTCGTGGGCTCGCTCACGTTCGCGCGCGTCTATTCGGGCGTGCTTCAGTCGGCGACCGGCGTGCTCAACAGCACGAAGGATCGCAAGGAGCGTATCGGCCGCATGCTGTTGATGCATGCCAACGATCGTGAAGACGTGAAGGAAGCCCGCGCCGGCGACATCATCGCCCTGGCCGGCCTCAAGAGCGTCACCACCGGCGACACGCTGTGCGATCCGGATCATCCCGTGATTCTCGAAAAGATGGACTTCCCGGACCCCGTCATCGAGCTCGCCATCGAGCCGAAGTCGAAGGCCGACCAAGAGAAGCTCGGCCAGGCCCTGGGCCGCCTCGTCCAGGAAGACCCGACCTTCCGCGTCTCGACCGACCAGGAAACCGGCCAGACCGTCATCAAGGGCATGGGCGAGCTCCATCTCGAGATCAAGGTCGACATCCTGCGCCGCACCTACAAGGTCGATGCCAATGTCGGCGCCCCGCAGGTCGCCTATCGCGAGACGCTCGGCCGCAAGGCCGACATCGACTACACCCACAAGAAGCAGTCGGGTGGGTCGGGTCAGTTCGCGCGTATCAAGCTCACGTTCGAGCCGGGTGAAGCGGGTTCGGGCTATTCGTTCGAGAATAAGATCGTCGGCGGTTCGGTGCCCAAGGAGTTCATTCCCGGCGTCGAAAAGGGCCTCGAGGCCTCGCGCGAGACCGGCGTGCTCGCCGGCTTTCCGGTGATCGACTTCAGGGTCACGCTGACCGACGGTAACTACCATGACGTGGACTCGAGCGTTCTGGCGTTCGAAATCGCCGCCCGCGCGGCGTTCCGCGAAGGCTTGGCGAAGGCGCAGTGCAAACTGCTCGAGCCGATCATGAAGGTCGAGGTGGTGACACCCGACGACTACATGGGCGACTGCATCGGCGACTTGAACAGCCGTCGCGGTACGATCCAGGGTATGGACGCGCGCGGCAATGCGCAGGTGATCAACGCGATGGTTCCGCTGGCCAACATGTTTGGCTACGTGAACACGCTGCGTTCTATGACTCAGGGTCGCGCCGCCTACTCGATGACTTTCGATCACTATGCGGCGGTGCCGCAGGCTGAAGCCGACAAGGTTGTCGCGAAGCTCGCGGGCTGATCAAAACCAAAGCTGAATAGGGACTACGACCATGACGAAAGCGAAATTCGAGCGGAACAAGCCGCATTGCAACATCGGCACGATCGGTCACGTCGATCACGGCAAGACGTCGCTGACGGCGGCGATCACGAAGGTGCTGGCGAAGACGGGTGGTGCGACGTTCACGGCG
>JBBRFD010000153.1:0-12009 GCA_038224985.1 Reyranellales bacterium | reverse complement strand
GGTGCCGGCCGGCCTCGACAAGGACGGGTTGCCGCTCGGCCTGCAGCTGATCGGCCGCGCCTTCGACGAGGAAAGCGTATTGCGCGCGGCGGCTGCATTGGAGAAGGCCGTTTCATTCAACGCGCGAGCCACCGGCTACTGAACGCATAGCCGCGTTGCCTTGCCGTGCGGGTCCCTGTCCCGCAGGATCGCTCCGGCGAACCTGGGGAGGGCTGAATGATCACGAGGCGCGTAGCGTTGGGCGGCATGGCGGCGATGGCGGCATCGGCTGGTGTCAGCGCCCAGGACGTCTTTCCCAGCAAACAGGTCAATATTGTCGTGGGCTTCGCGGCCGGCGGCGGCGGCGATATCTCGGCGCGCTGGATCGCTGAATATATTCGCGAGAAGTGGAAGGTTCCGGCGGTGGTCGAGAACAAGCCAGGGGCGGGCGCCACCATCGCGATGGCTCAGGTCGCTCGGGCCAAGCCTGATGGCTATACGGTGGCGCTGGCAACGACGAGCCCATTTGCCGTCGCGCCGTACTTCCAGCCCGTGCAGTACGAGACCGACAAGGATTTCACCTTTCTCTTCCAGTATCTGGTGAGCGCCCAGCCGCTCTTCGTGCGCGCCGACAGTCCGCACAAGAACGCAGCCGAGTTCGTTGCTTGGGCCAAGGCCAATCCGGGCAAGCTCAACTGGTCGACGGCCTCGACCAATGGCGGCCCACACATCGCCACCGAAGCGGCCTTCCGCCATCTCGGCATCACCGGGCAATACGTGCCTTATAAAGGTGGCGCCGATGCGATCCTGGCGCTGCTGAGCGGCCATATCGACGCGCTGGTGGCGGCCGAGTTCCCACCCTATGCGTCGAGCGGCAAGATCCGACTGCTGGCCGAGAGCGGCACCGACCGCATCGCCGGTTACCCGGACGTACCGACCTACAAGGAGTTGGGCTGGCCGGTGGGCGTGCCGATCTTCTACGGCATCGCCGGACCCGCCGGCATTCCGCCCGACGCTGTCGCCAAGTGGGAAGCGCTGGGCAAGGACCTGATGACGGCGCCGGGCTACGCCGACCTCATGTCCAAGCTGGTCTCCTCGGCCTCGTACAAGAACAGCAAGGATTTCACGGCTACGGTGGTGTCGTCCTACCGCGAGATGGGTGCCCTCATTCCCAAACTCGGCTTGAAGCAGAACTGACATGTGGCAGGCCAAGACCATCATGATGGACGGCGAGCTGATGCCCTTCGCCGAGGCGAAGCTGCATCCGCTGTCGCTGGCCGTGACCTATGCGACCACGGTGTTCGAGGGCATCCGCGCCTATCATTTGCCAAAGGAGGGCAAGTTCGCGCTGTTCCGGCTCGACGAGCACATCAAGCGGCTGCAGGTCGGCATGAAGGTGCTGCGCCTCGAAGCCGATTACAGCGTCGATTATATGCGCGAGTGCCTGGCCATGCTGATCCGCGCCAACGAACCGGACGACGATGTCTATGTTCGCCTGCTGGTCTATGTCTCGGGCATGGGGCTGATGGCAACGACGGGGCCGGTCGGCTTCACCGCCGCCGCCATGCCGCGCGACAAGAGCAAGTTCGTCGATACCGGCATGAGTCTCGGCGTCAGCTCGTGGCATCGGCTGCCCGACAACGCGAGCCCACCGCGCATCAAGAGCACGGCCAATTATCACAACGCCCGGCTGACGCAGTTGCAGGCCAAATCCGACGGCTACGATGGCGCACTGATGCTGACGCAGCAGGGCAAGGTCTCGGAGGCGCCGATCGCCTGCTTTTTCATGGTGCGCGACGGCAAGCTGATCACGCCCAGCAAGTCGAGCAACATCCTGGAAAGCATCACGCGCGATTCGATCCTGACGCTCTACAAGGAGATGACCGGTGAAGCGGCGGAGGAGCGCGAGGTCGACCGCAGCGAACTCTATTTCGCCGAGGAGGCCTTCCTCTGCGGCACCGGGCAGGAAATCATTCCCGTCTCCTTCATCGACCGCTTGCCGGTCGGCGACGGCAAGGTCGGGCCGCTGACCCGGAAAATACGGCAACGCTATTTCGACGTGGTGCGCGGCGCCACACCGGACCACGCCAAGTGGCGAACCCTCGTCTAGGGAGCAGAACAGTGACCGGCACGTTCAGCGCGTTGCAGATAGGCGTCACCTGGCAGCGGCTTGCCGGCATGATCGACGAGGCGGCGCAAACTTTCGTGCGTACCTCGTTCTCCTCGGTAGTGCGCGACAACTGGGACATGGCCGTCGGGTTGATGGACGGGCAGGGCCGTCAGATCGTCCAGTCTTCCCGCAGCGTGCCCAGTTTCATCGGCACTATGCCGCGCACCCTGCAGTCGATGTTTCAGCGCTTCCCGCGCGGCTCGTGGCGGCCGGGTGACGTGGTGATCTCCAACGACGGCTATCTCGGCACCGGCCACCTGAACGACGTCACCATGGTGACACCGGTGTTCCGTGGTCCGAAGCTGGTGGCGTTCATCGGATCGATCTTCCACACCGTCGATATCGGCGGCGCTCCCTCGGTCGAGGCGCGCGATTCCTACGAGGAAGGCCTCACCATCCCGGTCTGCAAGATCGTGCGCGAGGGCGTGGAGAACGAGGACGTCATCGCCTTCCTGACCGACAACCTGCGCGCACCCGACGATACGCTGGGCGATATCCGTGCCCAGTTCGCGGCCTATCGCCAGGCCGAGCATCGCTTGCTCAAGATCCTCGAGGAGGAGGGCATCGACGATCTCGACGCCCTGGCTGGCGAATTGCTCGACCGCTCCGACGCCAGCATGCGCCAGGCCATCCGCGCGCTGCCCGACGGGCTCTATCGCGACGAGATCATGCTCGATGGTTTCGACAAGCCGCTGACCATCAAATGCGCGGTGAAGATCGAGGAAGACCGTATCGAGATCGACTATGCCGGCACTTCGCCGCAGATCGAACGGCCGATCAACTCGGTGATGAATTTTACCTGGGCCTACAGCGCCTATCCGCTGAAATGCCTGCTCGATCCGTCGACGCCCAATAACGACGGCTCGTTCCGGGCGCTGACCGTGAAAGCGCCCGAGGGCAGCCTGGTCAATCCGCGCCGGCCCGCGCCAGTCTGGGCGCGGCATCTCTCGGGTCACTATCTGCCGCCGGTGATCTTCGGTGCGCTGGCGCAGATCGCGCCTGACAAGGTGATCGCCGATTGCGGCTCGCCGCTTTGGAACGCCTATTTCGCGGGCAAGCGCAGCGACGGCCGGCGCTTCGTGAAGATGTTTTTCATGAACGGCGGTCATGGCGCGCGGCCGGCCGATGACGGGCCGGCTTGTCTTTCGTTCCCCAGCAATGTCGCGACCTCGCCGGTCGAGCAGTTCGAGAACAGCGTGCCGATGCTGATCACCGAGAAGTCGCTGATCGTCGACTCGGGCGGTGCGGGCAAATTCCGTGGTGGCGCGTCGCAGCGCCTGTCGTTCAAGGTCGTGGGCAACGAGCCCGTGACGATGACCATCCGGCATGAGCGCGTGAAGCATCCGCCGCGCGGGCTGGCTGGCGGCAAGCCGGGGCGGGGCGGGCGCGACCTGATCAACGGCAAGCTGATCAATGCCAAGGGCCGCTACATCCTGCAGCCGGGCGATGTTGCGTCCTTCGAAACGCCGGGTGGTGGCGGCTTGAGGCCACCTTCGGAGCGCGACCGGCGGCGGATCGACGACGATATCGCAGGCGGCGTGGTGAGCCGTGAGGCGGCACTGGCCGACTACGGGATCGTGACCGACGAGGCCGCAGATGACTGACCCGTATCGTATCGGCGTCGATATCGGCGGCACCTTCACTGATCTGGTGATGATCGACACGCGCAATGGCCGTTTGTTCAACGAGAAGATCCTGACGACGCCGGCCGATCCCTCGGTCGGCGTGCTCGACGGTGTCGAGATGCTGCTGCGTGCAACGGGGGTGAAGGCAAGCGACGTGCACCACGTCATTCATGGCACAACGCTGGTCGCCAATGCACTGATCGAGCGCAAGGGTGTGCCGACGGCGCTGATCACGACGGAAGGTTTTCGCGATATCGTCGAGATCGGCCTGGAATGGCGCTACGACCTCTACGACCTCACTATGGAGCTGCCTCAGCCGCTAGTGCCGCGGCGCTGGCGCTTCGAACTGGAAGAGCGTGTCGGGCCCGACGGCAAGGTTATCAAGGCGATCAACGAGGTGCAGGCGACGGCCATGGTCCGCGAGGTTGCCAAGAGTGGTGCGCAGGCGGTGGCGGTGTCGCTGCTGCACGGCTTCCGCAATCCTGACCACGAGCGCCAGATCGGCGACGTGCTGGCGCGCGAGGCGCCCGGTCTGGTGGCCTGCCTGTCGAGCGATGTCGTGCCGGAGATCGGCGAGTACGAGCGGACCTCGACCACGATCTGCAACGCCTATGTCCTGCCGATCTTCAGCCGCTACCTGCGCCGCCTCTCCGAGGGCCTGCGCCGACTCGGCATCGACAAGGACCTCTACCTGATGCTGTCGGACGGCGGCACGGTCCATGAATCGACGGCAGTGCGCCATCCCATCCGCCTCGTGCAATCCGGCCCGGCGGGGGGCGTGCAGGCGACGGCCCTGATCGGCGCGGAAGCGGGGCATCCCGATGTCTTCTGCTTCGACATGGGCGGCACGACCGCCAAGGCCTGTCTGATCGACAAGGGCGAGCCGCTGCGCACGACGGAGTTCGAGGTCGTGCGCGTCTTCCGCTTCAAGAAGGGCAGCGGCCTGCCGTTGCGCGTGCCGGTCATCGAGATGATCGAGATCGGCGCCGGCGGCGGCTCGATCGCCCGCGTCGACCGGCTCGGCCTCGTGCAGGTCGGGCCTGACAGTTCGGGCGCCGATCCCGGACCCGCTTGCTATGGCCGTGGCGGCCTGCAGGCGACGGTGACCGATGCCGATCTGGTGCTGGGCTATCTCGATGCCGGCAACTTCCTGGGCGGCGACATGCGTCTCGATGTCGAGGCCGCCAAGGCCGCCATCGGCCACGACCTCGCTCAGCCGCTCGGTCTTTCGGTGACGGAAGCCGCTTGGGCGATCCACGCGACCGTGAACCAGAACATGGCGCAGGCCTCGTCGATCCATGCGCTGGAGAAGGCGCGGCGCATTTCCGATTACGCCATGGTGCCGATCGGCGGCGCCGGTCCTGTCCATGCCTGCCATATCGCGCAGACGCTGGGCATCCGCAGGCTGGTGTGTCCGCTGGGTGCGGGCGTCGCCTCGGCTTTCGGCTTTCTCGCCTCGCCGACCTCCTTTGCCTTCGTGCGGGGCTATGTGTCTGCACTCGACGGCGCCGACTTCCCGGCGATCCGCAATCTGCTGCATGAATTGGAGAGCGAAGGCCGCCGTCTCGTCGGCACTGCCGGCGTCCCCGAGGCCGACATCGTCGTCCGCCGCCTTGCCGCCATGCGCTATTCCGGCCAAGGCTTCGAGGTCGAGGCCGAGATCACGCCGGCCATGCTGGAGAAGGGCGACCAGGTTGCCCTGCGCACCGCCTTCGAAGCCGCCTACAAGCAGCAATATGGCCGCACCGAGCCGGCCATGCCGGTCGAACTGGTGTCGTGGCGCGTCATCGTCTCCGGCCCGCGCCCGATCATCGACCTGCGTTCGGCGCACGGCGCGACGACGGGGAAGGGCGAGGCGTTGCGCGGTCATCGTCCTGTCTACTGCGCCAAGGCGCGCGATTTCGTCAGCACGCCGGTCTACGACCGCTACGCCTTCGGTCCTGGCTCTACGGCGACGGGGCCGGCGATCTTCGAGGAACGCGAAGCCACGCTGGTCGTCCCGGCGGGAGCCGCAGTGCGCTGCGACGAAGCCCTCAACCTGATCGTGGATTTGCGGTAGACTCCGGGAAACCCCGGAGGAAACAATGGCGGAATTCGATCTGGTCGTGCGCGGCGGTACGGTTGCCGACGGCACGGGGGCGGCGATGCGCGAAGCCGATGTCGCCCTCAAGGACGGCAAGATCGCCGCTCTCGGCAAGGTCTCGGGCAAGGGCGCCGAGGAGATCGACGCCAGGGGCCTGCTGGTCACGCCGGGCTTCGTCGACATTCACACGCATTACGACGGACAGGCGACTTGGGATTCGCATCTGCAACCCTCGAGCTGGCATGGCGTCACCACGGCGGTGATGGGCAATTGCGGCGTCGGCTTCGCGCCGGTGAAAATCGAGGACCGCCAGCGCCTGATCGAGCTGATGGAAGGCGTCGAGGACATTCCGGGCGCGGCGCTCGACGAGGGCCTCAACTGGTCGTGGGAATCCTTCGGCCAGTATCTCGACGCGCTGGAGAAGCGGCCGCGCGACATGGACCTCGGCGCGCAACTGCCGCATGGCGCGCTGCGCGTCTTCGTCATGGGCGAGCGGGCGGCCCGGCTGGAAGAGGCGACGACGGCCGAGGTGGCGGAGATGCGCGCGCTGACAGCGCAGGCGATGCGCGACGGGGCGCTGGGCTTCACGACCTCGCGCACGCTCAATCATCGCACGGTGAAGGGCGATCCGACGCCGTCACTGCGCGCCTCGGAAGAGGAGTTGATGGGCATCGCCATGGGCATGAAGGACGCTGGATCGGGCGTTATTGAATTCATCTCCGACTTCAACACGCCCAGCCCGGAGAGCGAGTTCGAGATGCTCGATCGACTACTCTCGGCCTCGGGCCGGCCATTCTCGGTGTCGCTAGCGCAGCGCCACAGCAAGCCCGAGGGCTGGCGTCGGTTGCTGGGCCTCGTCGAAGGCCTCGCCGCCAAGGGTCATTCGGCGAAGGCGCAGGTGGCGCCGCGTCCCATCGGCGTGCTGCAGGGCCTGCAGGCCAGCCGCACCCCCTTCTCGATGTGCGCGGCCTACAAGGCCATCGCCAACAAGCCGGTGTCCGAGAAGTTCGCCATCATGCGCAATCCCGAATTCCGCGCCAGGCTGCTGGCCGAGGCGGAAGCGCCGCTGAAGTCGGAGATGGCGATCCGTCTCACCGATTACGACCGCATGTTCCCGCTCGGCAATCCGCCGAACTACGAACCACCGCAGGAAAGCTCCCTGGGCGCGCAGGCGCGGCGCGAAGGCCGTCACCCGCGCGAGGTCGTCTACGACTATCTGATCGAGGGTGACGGCACGAACTTCATCTTCGCGCCCTTCGCCAATTACGCCGCTTACAATCTCGATTGCTGCAGCGAGATGATGCAGAGCCCGCATACGCTGATCGGCCTCGGCGACGGTGGCGCCCATGTCGGCCTCATCTCCGACGGCTCGTATCCGACCTATCTGCTATCGCACTGGGGCCGCGACCGCGCCACCGGCCGGCTCGATCCGGCCTGGCTGGTCAAGCGCCATACGCTCGACAATGCCCGGGCCGTCGGTCTCAACGACCGCGGCAAGATCGCCGTTGGCTACAAGGGCGACCTCAATGTCATCGACTTCGACAAGCTGCGCGTCGAGGCGCCGGTGATGAAGTGGGACCTGCCGGCTGGCGGCAAGCGCCTGCTGCAGAAGGCGCGCGGCTACCGGGCCACGATCGTTTCAGGCGTCGTTACCTATCGCGACGGTGAAGCGACCGGCGCGCTGCCCGGCAAGCTGGTGCGCGGACCACAGACGGTTTGAGGGCCGCCACGACGTCGTCATGGCCGTTGCGTAGGCCGGTGGGCGAACCAGGGAGAATCGCAATGACGATTGAGAACGCGCCGGCCCGTCGCGCCGTGTTGGCGGGTGCCGCGGCAACCTTGCTTGTTCCGGGCGTGGTGCGCGCGCAAGCGTGGCCCAACCGGGCGATCACGCGGTCGTGCCCTTCGCGCCGGGCGGCGGGACCGACACCTTCGCGCGGCCGTTCGCGGCGAAGCTGTCGCAGGAACTCGGCCAGCAGGTCGTGATCGACAATCGCGCGGGAGCCGGCGGCACCGTGGGCGCGGCCATGGTCGCCAAGGCGAAGCCCATGGTTACACCTTCCTCCTTGGTGCCGTGCATTATGCCGTAGCGGTCACCGCCTACAAACAACTTCCCTACGATCTGCTGAAAGACCTCGCCCCGGTCACCAGCGTCGCCTCGGTGCCGGACGTGCTGGTGATCTATCCCGGCATACCGGCGAAGACGCTTCAGGAATTCATTGCCTACTGCAAGGCCAACCCGGGCAAGATGAACTACGGCTCGGCCGGCCTCGGCACGACACGCCATCTCGCGGGCGAGATCTTCAACGCCAAGACGAGTGCGGCCATGACGCATGTTCCCTACAGGGGATCGGGCCCTGCTACTGCGGCGCTGATCGGCGGCGAGGTGACGGCGGTGTGCGAAGGCCTCGGCAGCGCCGCGGCTTACATCCATAGCGGCAAGGCTAGGGCATTGGCGGTGTTCACGGCCGAGCGCTCGCCGGCCTTTCCCGATATCCCAACGGCGGCGCAAGCCGGATTGCCGGGTTTCGAGTCGCTGTCGTGGTACGGGCTCTGGACGGCCGCCGGCACCGACGCAGCCGTCATCGCCCGGATGCAGGCCACGGTCGAAAAGGCATTCGCCTCTGCCGACCTGAAGAAGATCTGGTTCGACCAAGGCGCGTCGCCGGGTGGCGCGCCGACTGCACAATTCGCTACCTTCGTCGTCGAAGAGATCGCCAAATGGGGCAAGGTCGTGCGCGAGGGCAACATTACGATCGAGTAGCACGGCCGACCGATGCGCGCTGACCGTCAGTCGCTCTTGATGTTGTTGTCCTTGATGACCTTAAACCAGCGCTCCTGCTCGCTCGCCTGAAAGGCGGCGAAAGCCTCGGGCGAGCTGGCGAGGATCTCCATGTCGATCAGTTCGAGGAACTTCTGCGCCACGTCGGGCGACCGCGCGGCCTTGGCGAGCTCGACGCTCATGCGATCGACGATCGGGCGCGGCGTGCCCGTCGGGACATAGACGCCCCACCAGGAGTAGGTCGGGTAGGTCTTGAGGCCTTCCTCGGCCAGGGTCGGCACGTTCGGAAGACTCGGCACGCGCCGGTCGCCGGAGGTTGCGAGCGGCCGCAGCTTGCCGCTGCGGAAGTGCGGCTGCAGCGCGCCCAGCGTGGTCACCGTGACGTCGGTGACGCCGGCCAGCACGTCCTGCACGGTCGGCCCGCCGCCCTTGTAGTAGATCTGGTTGAGTTCGAAGCCGTTGGCCTTCTGCAGGTAGGCGGCGAGCAGCAGGGCGCCGCTGGCCGACAACAGGCCGACGCTGACCTTGCCGGGACGGGCCTTGGCGTCGGCCACGACGTCGCCGACTGTCTTGTAGGGCCGGTCGGGATGGCAGGCTACGGCGAGCGGTGCACGGCCCACCAGCATCACGTTGAAAAGCTCGGAGTCCTTGTAGGAAAGGTTGGCCGTGAAGGCCGGGCTCAGGATGTGGCTGTCGAAGGTGATCATCCAGGTCTGGCCATCAGGCGGTGCCTTGGCCGCGATCGCCGCTCCGATCGCGCCGGCGGCGCCCGGCTTGTTGTCGATCACGGTCGCCCAGCCGGTATTGTCGCTCACCTTGCCGGCGAGCAGACGCGCCACCGGATCGGTCGTGCCGCCGGGCGGAAAGGGCACGACGATGCGGATCGGCCCCTTCGGCCAGTCGCCGCCTTGCGCCCGGGCAATCGCCGGCGCGGCAAGCAGTGGCAATAACGTGCGGCGGAGAAGGCGCATGGCTCACTCCCCCTTGATATCGTTGTCCTTGATGACCTTGAACCAGCGGTCCTGCTCAGACTTCTGATAGGTGGCGAAATCCTCGGGCGAGCTGGTGAGGATCTCCATGTTGAACTGCTCGATGAATTTCTGAGTGACATCGGGCGAGCGCACGGCCTTGGTGATCTCGGCATGCATGCGGTCGACCAGCGGCCGCGGCGTGCCTGTCGGCGCATAGACGCCCCACCACGAATAAGACGGAAAGCCTTTGATGCCCTGCTCGATGAGCGTCGGCGTGTCGGGCAGGGCTGGCGCCCGTGCCTCGCCGGTGACGGCGATCGGCCGGATCTTGTTGACGCGGATATGCGGGCTGAACGACGCCAGGCTGGAAATGCCGAGGTCGGTTACGCCGGCCAACAGGTCCTGCACCAGCGGTCCGCCACCCTTGTAGGGGATCAGGTTCACGTCGAAGGCGTTCTCCTTCTTGAGGAGAGTCATCAGCACCAGTGCCTGGCTTCCGCCCAGAACGCCGAAGCTCACCTTGCCGGGCCGCTTCTTGGCGTCTTCCACCGCCTCCCTGAAGGTCTTGTAGGGCCGGTCGGGATGGGCGGCGATGGCCTGCGGGGTGCGGCCGATCTGCATGACATTGAAGAGGTCGGAATCCTTGTAAGGCAGCGCCGATGCGAAGGCGGGATTGAGGATATGGCTGTCGAAGGTGATCATCCAGGTCTGGCCGTCGGGCGCCGATTTGGCCGCGACATTGGCGCCGACAACGCTGGCGCCGCCCGGCTTGTTGTCGATGACGACCTGCCAGCCGGTCTGCTCGATCAGCTTGGCCTGGATGATGCGCGCAACCGGGTCGGTCGAGCCGCCGGGCGGGAAAGGCACGACGATCTTCACAGGGCCCTTGGGCCAGTCGTTTTGGGCGCGGACGATGCCGGGCGTGGCAAAGGCGGCAGCAGCGGAGCCGGCAAGCAGGGACCGGCGGTGAATGTTCTTCATTTTGAAGTCCTCCCAGACCTTCGTCTCAGGAAGGATATCATCATTGCCTGTTCTGCGTCAGGGCGCAGGCCAAGCCGTGGCTTCGAAGGTCGTGAACTGGGCTTCCAACCGCCACTGTGCCGTGGCCTTCTCGCTGCGGCCGAGGAAGTCGAGACAAGATGACGGCGGCGTCTGCATGCCAGGCTGTGTGCCGGCGCAGGACGCGGCCATCACATAAGGTGACGTTCCGCGCCACAGGCTTTCACCGGGCAGGAAGGAATATTCCAGGCTGTTCCGGACCAGCGTCTTGAGGTCGGCATAGCTCAGGCCATAGGTGAGCGTCGCGCGCTTGAATTCGTGCGTGAGGTCGATGCGCGACACGCCTTCATCGTCGGTCGAAAGGGCCACGGGCACGCCGGTCCGGCGATAGGTTTCGAAGGGGTGCTGGGCGCCGACGACGTTAAGGATAGTGTCATTGCTGGTGAGGTTGATCTCCACCATGATCCGCCGCTTCGCCATCGTCGCAAGCAGGCCGGCCGCATCATCCTCGTGCATCACGGCGACGCCGTGGCCGATGCGGCTGGCACCCGCGACTTCGATCGCGCTTCGAATATGGGAACGCAGCGCCTCCTTCGGCACGAGCGCGGGCGTCAATTCGCCAGCGTGAAGGCTGATCTTCAACGCGGGCGACTGCGCGTGCAGGAAGCCCAGCATCCGCATCTGGATGTCGTAGTCCCGGATAGCAACCGGATTGTCTTCGGGCGCCACGAGATTGAGCCCGACAATTCGCGGGTCGACCTTGCCAAGTTCCCAAGCGAAGACGAACTGGGCGAAAGCCTGCTCGCGATCGACGACGCGGCTTGCCTGAGCGAGATATCGGACGGTGACAGCGCAGCCTGGCCGGGCGGATGGGACGCCGCAGCGCATCAGCCGGCGCATCGAGCTCTCGGCAGCATCGATCTCCTTCCGTGCGAGGGCGACGGCGGCAGTCATGACGGGACCGAGCATGCGGCCGCGCATCAACTCGAGGTCGTCGTTCCAGCCCACCGCCTTGCCGATGGCCCGCGCCTCGCTCATCCCCGGCGAAACCATGAGTTCGAGATAGGAAACGGATTGCGCGCCGGCCCGATCCGCCACTTCGGCAAGCATGTCGCCGAAACGCTTGTCTTGAGGCGCATTGAACCTGGAGAAGGTTCTGAAGAAATGATCGTGGCCGCTTTCGCCGGTCGGCAGGAAGCCGTGCATCGACAGCGCATCCATCAATTGCCCATAGAGCGCTGGATCGCGGTTTGCCTCTGCGGCGGATACCTGCTCCGGAGCCTTGCAGGGAGGCTTGGCCAGCACCAGCGACGCCAGTACGACGCAGAGACCGTCCTCCGCCGCCCAGCGGATATAGCTCTCGGCATAGATGGCACCGGAGAGATGGCTGTGCAGGTCAC
>JBBRFD010000152.1:0-12099 GCA_038224985.1 Reyranellales bacterium | reverse complement strand
GGGGGCTGGCCGGCATCGGCTGGCGGCGTGGCCTCATCCTCGTTTTCCTTGGCGGTCCCTTCTTCGCGATGCTGCAGACCGGCGGCTACGCCTTCGCGCCGCTTGCACATGGCGCGGTGATCGCGCCGTCGACAGTGACGGTGCTCAGCACCATCATGGCCGCCCTGTTCCTGCACGAACGCCTGAGTGCCGCGCATCTGCTGGGCGCGATCGTGGTCATCGGCGGCATTTTGCTGATCGGCTGGGAGGGCGTCACCGGCAAGGCAGAGGCCGGCGCCTGGATCGGCGATCTGCTTTTCTTTTTCTCCAGCGTGCTCTGGGCCGTCTTCACGCTTCTGCTGCGTCACTGGCGCGTCAATGCGCTGCACGCCACTGCCGTCGTCGCCGTGCTGTCGATGCTGATCATGACGCCGGTCTACCTCACCGTCTTCGGCCTCGATCATCTGAAAGCCCTGCCGCTGGGCGCACTCGCTCTGCAGGGGCTGGTGCAGGGCGGCTTGCAGGGCGTGGCGACCATGATCGCCTATGGCTTCGCGGTGGCCTATCTCGGCGTCAGCCGCGCCGTGCTGTTTCCCGCGCTGGTGCCCGGCCTTTCCGTGCTGGTCGGCATTCCGATTGTCGGCGAGATCCCGAGCCCCCTGCAGATCACCGGCCTGTCGCTCGGCACGCTCGGCCTGCTGATCACCACGGGCGCGGTCCAGCGCTGGCTTCGCGGTCGCACACCAAGGGCCTAGCGCCGCCCCATAGCCGGGAGGATGATCTAGGCGGAGGAACGCCCAAATGAAATACGATGTCATCTCCGCTGACGGTCATATCGACCTGATCTGGCTGCCCACCGACCTCTTCACCGCCAATGCCTCGGCCGCCCTGAAGGAGCGCATGCCCTATGTGATCGAAGGGCCCAAGGGAGCGGAATGGACCAGCCGCAACGGCGCCAAGTTCGGACTCGTGAACGGCATGGGCTCGGCCGGACGCGAATACGTTCCCGGCATCATCCACCGCTCCGACCGCATGGCCTCGACCGGTCTCTACTCCGACGGCAAGAAAGGCATCCGCCGCCTCACAGAAGTCGACCTGCGCCTCAAGGACCAGGACCGCGACGGCGTGCAGGCCGAAGTGCTCTACGGCATCCTCGGCGCCAGCGGCCGCCTCAACGATCCCGAAGCCTCGACCGAAGTGCTGCGCATCTACAATGAGTGGCTGCACGATTTCTGCAGCGCCGCGCCGGAGCGCCTGATTGGCCTCGCCAATATTCCCAACCACGACATGGGCGTGGCCGTGGCCGAGGCCAAACGCTGCGCCACGCGTGGCGTGAAGGGCTTCGATGTCGCCAACAAGCCCGACATGACGCCGCTGTGGGATCCGTTCTGGGAGCCGCTCTGGCAGCTCGCCAACGAGACCGGCATTCCCGTGCACTTCCACACCATCGGTGGGCGCTCGCCCGACACCAGCAAGATGCCGGCCTTCGTGCAGCGCCGCGCCTTTGCCGCACACATCACCAACTTCCAGATGCACATGGGCTATATGCTGATGTCGCTGATCTTCAGCGGCGCGCCCGAGCGCTATCCCAACCTCAAGGTGGTGATCGGCGAGGCTGGCCTCGGCTGGATCCCCTATGTGCTGCAGCACATGGATCTCGAGTGGGAGGACCAGTTCAAGGACCTCGACCTCAAGATGAAGCCCAGCGAATACTGGAAGCGGCAGTTCTACGCCACCTACCAGACCGACCCGATCGGCATCCGCCTGCTCGACGCGCTGGGCGAGGACAATGTCATGTGGGGCTCGGACTATCCGCATCCCGACGGCATCTGGCCCGATTCGCAGGAATACCTGAAGACCGAACTCGACGCCGTCTCGCCGGCGATTCGCGCCAAGATCGTGCGCGACAACGCGCGGAAGCTCTACGCCCTCTAGAGGGTCCGCCTAGGCGACGTGGCGCGTGACGATGCGCGCCAGCGCCTCGGCCTTTTGGGAGGCCGTGCGTGGCTGCTTGCCACGATTGAGCGTCCCGGCCTCGAAGGCCGCGACCACGGCGTCATGCACGTAGCTGGTGCGGCACACCGTCGGCGTATTGGTGAGTTCCTCGGCGGCGGCGGTGACCGCCGCCTTCACCTGCGGGCGGCGCGCCCGCTGGCTCGACGCCGGCGTTGTCGTGGACAAGGCATCGAGAACGCCGACCGACGCCACCAGCGTACGGAAGTCCTTGAGCGAGATGCGACAGCCCGCCGTCTCCTGCAGAAACCTGTTCACGTCGGACGCCCGCACGGCATGAACGCCACCCTGTGTGCCGCGATACTGGAACAGGCGCCGGCCGGGCAAGGCAAGCAGCCGCTCGACCGCCGAGGCGAAACCCGGGGCACGCACTTCCTTGGCGACCGCGATGCCGCCCTTGGCCTTGAAGCGCAGGCTGACGCGTCCCTTGTCGATATGGATGTTCGATTTCAGCAGAGTGGTCGCGCCACGCGTGCCGTGCTCGCGGGCATAGGCTTCGCCGCCGGCGCGGATCGACGTCAGGCGCACCAACTCGACGACGGCAGCCACGGCGAAAGCCAGATCGGTTTCGTCGGCCTTGAGCCGGCGTCCGACGGCGCGGCGAATCGTCGGCAGGGCGCGAGCGATGCCCGCAAGCCGGCGCGCCTTCAGCGCCTCGCGCACTTCCGACCATTGCCGGTGATAGCGGTATTGCAGCCGGCCGGCGGTATCCTCGCCCACCGCCTGCAAATGGGCCGAACCATCGGCTGCGTAGCGCACGTTAACGTAAGCCGGCGGCACAGCCAGCGACTTAAGGCGCTGGATCTCATCCTTGTCGGTGAACTGGGCGCCCGTGGGCTTCAGAAATATGTATCCCTTGCCGCAACGCTGGCGGCGGACGGTCAAAGCATCCGGCCCAACAATCTTGAGGCCCTGCTCGTGGGCCAGTCGCGCGACGAGATTGCGGGGTGATGTACTCATGTCGGGAAAGCCAGTAACGCCTTTCGCCGCCGAACGTTCCCCCGACGCAACCTGATGCGGCGACACACGTTTGGTCCATCATGTTCGATTCCAAAAGTACCGTTCAGGAAGACCTTCGCGGCGGCCATGCGCCGTGGTCGGGCAGTCTGAAAGCCACCCGCAAAAAGCTCGAGCAAAACAGGAAGTGCGAAATCCTGATCGTCGGCGCCGGCATCACCGGCGCGTTGATAGCCGAGCATCTGACGGCGCTCGGCCACGAGGTCTGCGTCATCGACCGCGAGCGCCCCGGCTTCGGCAGCACCGCCGCCAGCACGGCCATGCTGCAATGGGAGATCGATTGCTCGCTGGCCGAACTCACGAATTTCTATGGCTTCGAGCGCGCCGCCAATATCTATCGCCATAGCCTCAAGGCCGTCTCCAGCCTCAAGGCGCTGGTCGATGGTCTCCAGTTGCCCTGCGCCTTCCGTCACCGCCACTCGCTCTATATCGCCGGTGGCGAGAGCGGCGCGCGGGAGTTGCTGGCGGAACATGCCTTGCGCAAACGCGCCGGCCTGCCCGGCAGCTATCTCGATTATCCGACTCTGCGGCGCGAATATGGCTTCGAGCGCGAGGCCGCGATCCTCTCGCCGGGCTCGGCCGATGCCGATCCGCTGTGCCTGTCGCATGGATTGATCGCCGTCGCCGTGGCGCGCGGCGCGCCGATCTACGATGCCGAGGCGGTGAGTTATGACAGCAACGGACAGGGCGTCACCGTGGGCCTCGATAACGGTTTTACCATCGAGGCGCGGCGCGTCGTGCTGGCCACCGGCTACGTCATGCCCGACTTCGTCAAGACCGAGCTGCACAAGACTTCGTCGAGCTGGGCCATCGCCACGCCGCCGCAAGCGCCAGATGCCCGCTGGCGCGACGGCGTGCTGATCTGGGAAGCCTCGGAGCACTATCACTATCTGCGCACGACGGCGGACAACCGCATCATCATCGGTGGCGAGGACGACGATGCCCTCACCGAACCCCAGGCACGCGACAGGGCGATGGCACAAAAGGCCGATACGCTGCTGAAGACCTTGAAGACCCTCGTGCCCCAGGCGGAAGCCCGTGCCGATTTCATCTGGTCCGGCGCCTTCGGCGAGACGCTCGACGGCCTGCCGCTGATCGGCCAGGTGCCCGGCCATCCCCGCCTCTACGCCGCCTATGGCTATGGCGGAAACGGCATCACCTTCAGTTTTCTGGCATCGCGCCTGCTCGGACGCCTGATCGCCGGTCACCACGAGCGCTGGTACGACGACCTCGCCATCGCCCGGCCGCTGCCGGGCGGCTAGTCGCCCATCTTCCTGAAGTTCAGCGTCCGGGCGACGATGCGGTCGATCCAGCGCGTCGGCAGAAGCCGCGGCAGCACCCAGTAGAGCAGCCATTTGTCGGGAATGGCGTAGCGCGCCTTGGGCCGCGCACTCTCCAGTGCCTCGACGATCTTGTCGGTCACGCGCGACACCGGCAGGGCCCCGCGGCGATTGTCCTGCAGATTCACGCCTGCCAGGAATGGCGCGTAATCGGTGTCCTTGAACGCCGTCTGTACATGCTGGGCCTTGTCCCAGATCGGGGTATCGATCGGACCGGGCTGCATCACGATCACGTCGACGCCATAGATCATCAACTCACGACGCAGCGAATCCGAGAGGCCCTCCAGCGCATGTTTGGAGGCCGCGTAGCTGCCGATGAAGGGAAAGGCGATACGGCCGCTGGTCGAACTCATGTTGACGATGCGTCCCGACCGGCCGGCCGCGTCCTTCTTGCGCAGCAAGGGCAGGCAGGCCTGCACCATGTTGAGTGCGCCAACGACATTGACCTCGAAATGCCGCCGCAGATTGTCGGGCGGCACGACCGCGAGCGGCCCGGGGTCGGAGATGCCGGCATTGTTGACCAGGCCGAACAGGCCTTCGTCGCCAATCGCGCCCTCGATCGTGGCCACCGCCTGCTTGATGGCGGCAACGTCAGTCACATCGAAGACCAGCGGGGTGAAGGACGGCCCGAATGCGCGCTGCAGCGCCTCGGCCTGTGCGCTGTCGCGGATGCTGCCAAAAACACGATAGCCGCGCTGGCACAGCGCTGCCGCGGTGCCGTGGCCAATACCAGTCGAAACGCCAGTGATAAGGACGTTCTTCGCCGCCATGCTCAGAGGGCCTTGATCGCCTTCACTTCCGCAGCCAGGCCAAGCTTGCGGTTGCAAAGCGGCCAGTTCCAGATGCCGTCGAGTTCGAAGATGATGAACTTCGCCAGCCCCGCAGCCTGTTCATAGTCGTGCGCAAGGTCGGTGGCCTCTTTCACCGTCAGCGAACGGCCGTCCATCTGCATCACATAGTTGATGACGGTGCGCGCGATGAACTGAAAGCGGCCGAGATAGAGACCGCGGCCGCCATATATCGGCCTGTCGGACTGGCCATGGTCACCGCTCTCGCAGACGGCCAGCCGACGCAGCACCTCGGTCTTGCGCTCTTCGATCATCTGCTGGCGTGGATCGACATAGGCGAGGTCGAGATTGCGCGGCGCTGGCGGCGGCGGCGGCGTGGAGGCCGTCACCGTGCAGCCGACAAGACCAAGCAGCGCGAAGGCCAGAAGGGTGCGCGTCATCAGCCGACCATACGCCCTTGGCCGGCCCAATACTTGGCCCGCAGCACTTTTTTATCGACCTTGCCGACGGCCGTCAGAGGCAGGTTGTCGACGAATTCGACGCGCTTGGGCGCATGCGTGCCACCCTTGCGGTCCTTGACCATCTGCATCAGCGCTTCGGGCGAGGGCGTCGTGCCGGGTTTGCGGACGATCAGCGCGGTCACCGCCTCGCCCCACTTGGCATCGGGCACGCCGATGACGGCAGCCATGGCGACATCGGGATGCGAGGTCAGCACGTCCTCCACTTCACGCGGGAAGACGTTGAAGCCGCCGCTCACGATCATGTCCTTCTTGCGATCGACGATATACAGGTAGCCGCGCTCGTCGGCGCGGGCGACATCGCCGGTATGCAGCCAGCCGCCCTTGAAGGCCTCGGCGGTCTGCTCCGGCTTCCTCCAGTACTGCTCCATGACATGCGGCGCGCGCACGCAGATCTCGCCTGCTTCGCCCGGCTCTACCTCGTTGTTGTCCTCGTCGCGCAACGTCACGGCGACCGAAGCACAGGGAAAGCCGCAAGAGGCGAAAAGCTCGGGCCGCGACGCGTCGTGATCGGCCTTGCGCAGCACGCTCACTGGATAACATTCGGTCTGGCCATAGAGCTGGCTGAAGACCGGGCCGATGCGTTCCATGCCCTCGACCAGCCGCGTCGGCGACATCGGCGACGCGCCATAGAGGATGAGTTCGAGCGAGCTGAGATCCGTCTTGTCGAGCCTGGGGTGATCCAGCAGCACATAGATCATCGTCGGCACCATCAGCGTGAAATTGATGCGCTCGCGCTGGATGGTATCGAGAAACTTCTCTGGATCGAAGCCCTTCAGCAGATGGATCGAGCCGCCGCGCAGCAGAGACGGCAGGACCTTTGTGCCCGAGACATGGGTGATCGGCGCCGCCGCCAGGTAACGTGGCGTCGCGGGAAACTCGAAATCCGACGTGATCGCCAGCACCGAGGCCGCGGTCGAACGGTGGCGGCGGATCGCGCCCTTGGATTTGCCGGTGGTGCCGCCGGTGTAGTTGATGATGGCGTAATCGTCCGGCGCCGTGAGATCGATGGCGCTGGCCTCGCCCACCTTGTCGGCGGCATCCATCAGGTCACGGCCGAAATCGGCCTTGCCCATGGTCAGGACAATCGCGAGCCGGTCGGCCGCCTTGGCCATCAGCTCACCGCCGCGCGCGGCATGCGTCCTGGGATCGACGATCAGCACCGTGGCACCGGAATCGTCGATGACATCGAGATGGTCGGCCAGCCCGCCCACGGGATGCAGCCACGTCACCACAAGACCAAGGCCCTGCACCGCCACGCCGGCGCACCAGGTTTCCGCGCTATTGGCGCTGAGCAGCGCCACCGTCGCGCCCTTCCGCAGACCGGCCGCGCTCATCGCCGCCTGCAGCCGGCCGATCAGCATCAGCGCGCCGCGATAGGAGAGGCTGCCGCCGTCCCAGGCGAAAGCCGTGCGCCCGGGAAAGCGCGCCAAAGCGCGCAGCACCATGGTGGTGCCGGTGGGAGCTTCGGCGAGCGAGGCGGTCATTTTGCCGGATGTACCTTTACCCAGTGCCGCGCGATCTCCTCGCGGGTCGCCACCCAGACCTTGGGTTTGGAGGCGACGTAATCCAGGAAACGCGCCAGGGACAGCGCGCGGCTCGGCCGGCCGGCCAGCCGGGTGTGGATGCCGACCGTCATCATCTTCGGCGCGCGCGAGCCTTCGGCATAGAGCATGTCGAAGCTGTCCTTCATCGACTGCAGCCAGTCGTCGCCGGAGCTGAAGCCGGGTGGCACCGAGAACTTCATGTCGTTCACTTCGAGCGTGTAGGGAACGATCAGGTGCGGCGTGCCGTCGACCCGCACCCAGTAAGGAAGGTCGTCGGCGTAGGAATCGCTCGAATAGAGGAAGCCGCCATGCTTCACGACCGCCTTCAACGTGTTCATGCCGAAGAGGCCGGTGTACCAGCCGAGCGGCGGCTTGCCGGCGCTGTCGGTGATGGCCTTCACCGCCTTGCCGATATGGTCGAGTTCCTGCTCGAGGGTGAAGTCCCGGTACTGGATCCAGCGCCAGCCGTGGCTCGCCACCTCGTGTCCGCTCTCGGCCATCGCCTTGCCGGCGGCGGGATTGAGCTCGAGCGCGCGACCGACCGCCCAGGAGGTGAAGCGCAGGTTGCGCTCGTTGAACAGCCGCAGGATGCGCCAGAAGCCGGCGCGGCTGCCGTATTCGAAGATCGATTCGGTGGAGAGGTCGCGGCCGCCCTGCACGGCAACGCCGCCGGGGGTTTCGGTCAGGCGGACCTCCGACATGGGATCGCCGTTGAGGATCGTGTTCTCGCCGCCCTCTTCGTAGTTCAGCACAAAGCTGACAGCAATGCGGGCGTCGCCCGGCCATTGCGGGTCGGGGGTATTGGGGCCGTAGCCGATCAGGTTGCGGTCGAGATGATTGTGCATACGAGGCCTCCAACGCGGATTGAAGGCCGACTATGGGGCCGCTATAGCTCGCCCGACAAGCATGCAGGGAGAAGACATGAGCGGCTCCAAAGCCGTCCGCGAGGACCGTCTGTGGCAGCGGCACGCCGATATGGCGAAGCTGGGCGGCACGCCCAAGGGCGGCGTGAACCGGCAGGCCCTGTCCGCCGAGGACGCCGCCGCGCGCAATCTGCTGATGAGCTGGGCCACGGCGCGCGGGTTCTCGCTCTCGACCGACGCGATCGGCAACCTCTTCGTCCGTCGCGAGGGCACCGACGCCCAGGCGCTGCCGGTGATGAGTGGCTCGCATATGGACAGCCAGCCGACCGGCGGACGCTTCGACGGCATGTACGGCGTGCTGGCGGCCTTCGAGGCGCTGGAAGCGCTGGAGGATGCCGGTGTGAAGACGAAGCGGCCCATCGTGGCCGTGGCCTGGACCAACGAGGAAGGTTCGCGCTTCCAGCCCGGCGCCATGGGCTCGGCCGTCTTCGCCGGACATAATCAGCTCGACGAGATGCTGCTGGTGAAGGACTGGAAGGGCGTCGTGCTGAAGGATGCCCTTGCCGAGACGTTGAAGGCGGCACCCGCCCCACTGCGCGACGGCAAGCCCGGCTTCGCGCTCGACGGCTATGTCGAGGCGCATATCGAGCAGGGTCCGCGCCTCGAAAACGAGAACAAGACCATCGGCGTCGTCACCGCCATCCAGGGCAGCCGGCGCTTCATCGTCGAAACGTTGGGCGAGGAAGCCCATGCCGGCACGACGCCGCGCGCTGCCCGCAAAGATGCCTACCGGTCCGCGCTGAACATCGCGGCGGCAATGTACGAGGCCACAACCGATGCCGAGGACACGCTGCGCTTCACCATCGGCCGAGTCGATGTCTCGCCGGGCTCGCCCAATACCGTGCCGGGCAAGGCCGCCTTCACCATCGACATGCGCCATCCGGTCGATGCCGTGCTCGACGCACAGGAGAAGACGCTGCGCGACATCGTGGCCGCAAAAGCCGCACCCTGCTCCGGCACCATCGAGCGCGTGACCTGCGTGGCCCCGACCGACTTCGATCCTAAAGTGATCGACCTGGTGCGCGCCAAGGCGACGGAGTTGAAGCTCAGCAACATGGACATGCCCTCGGGTGCCGGACATGACGCCATGCACGTCGCCAGGCTCTGCCCCACGGCCATGATCTTCGTGCCGTGCGAGCGCGGCATCAGCCACAACGAAATCGAGAATGCGACGCCTTCAGACCTCGCCGCCGGCACCCGCGTGCTGGTCGAAGTGCTGGAAGCGCTGGCCAACCGCTAAGGAACCGACATGAAGAAAGAACTCGTCTCCATCCTCTCTGACCTGATCGCCCTGCCCAGCCCCTACCCGCCCGGCACTTCGGTCGAGATCTGCGCCTATGCGGCGAAGCGCCTGAAGAAGGTGGGCTACAAGGTCGAGATCGCGACCCACAAGAAGGGCGTCGACAACGTCGTGGCGCGGATGAAGGGCAAGGCGAAAGGTCCGGTGATCGCCTTCAACGCCCATGTCGATACCGTCGGCATCGGCGAGCGCGCCAACTGGAAGAGCGATCCCTACAGGGCGCTGGTCAAGGGTGGCCTCGTCCATGGCCTCGGCGCCGGCAACTGCAAGGGCAGCATGGCGGTGCAGATCTGGCTGGCCGAGGAAATCGCGCGGCAAGGCGGCCCGGCCAAGGGCGAGCTGATCTTCACTTTCGTGGCCGACGAGGAAAACCTCGGACCCGAGGGCATGGAGTTCCTGCGCAAGAGCGGCAAGGTGCGGCCGGATGCACTGATCCTGGGCGCGCAGACCGAGAACAACCTGATCGTGGCCGAGCGCGGCGTGATGTGGGCCAGGATCACCACCAAGGGCCGCGCTGCCCATGCCGGCAATCCGGGCGCCGGCGACAACGCCATCCTGCGCATGATGCGCCTGATCGGTGCGCTCAGTTCCTATTACGACAAGGCACTGGCCCGGCGCGTCTCGGGTGCCATGAAGTCGACCGTGAACATCGGCATGTTCCATGGTGGCCACAACACCAACGTCGTGCCCTCGGCCTGCACCGTCGAGATCGACCGCCGCCTGCTGCCCGAAGAGAAGGTCAAGGATGCCTTCAAGGAACTGAAGAAGGTCATCGACGGCGCGGGCGAACCCAAGGCGATGTACGATGTCGCGTTCCTGACCGGCACCAACGGCTTCTTCGCCCCCGAGAACGGCCAGACCGTCGCTGCCTTCGAACACGTCGTGAAGAAGCAGACCGGCCGCAAGGTGAAATTCCTCAATGCGACGGGGGTCAGCGATGGCCGCTATTATGCCGACGATGGAATTGAGATCATCAATTTCGGCCCGGGCTCCGGCGCTCAGGGCCACGCGGCCAATGAAAGCGTGCCGATTGCCTCGATGGTGGAGTCGGCCGAGATCCAGCTGGAAGTGGTGAAACGTCTCTTGGGCTGAGGAGTTGAACGCGGATGGATTACGACGCCATCGTCATCGGAGCGGGCATCTCGGGCCTCTACCAGCTCTACCGTCTGCGTGAACTCGGCCTCAAGGTGCGCGTGCTGGAGGCCGGCACCGGGGTCGGTGGCACCTGGTACTGGAACCGCTATCCCGGCGCGCGCTTCGATTCGGAGAGCTATTCCTACGGCTATTCCTTCTCGCAGGAGCTGCTCGAGGAATGGGACTGGACCGAGCATTTCTCGCCGCAGCCGCAGACGTTGAAATACCTCAACCATGTCGCCGACAAGTTCGACCTGCGCCGCGACATCCAGTTCAAGGCGAAAGTCACGGCGGCTCACTACAAGGAAGACACACAGAGCTGGACCGTCACGCTGGAGGACGGCACCGCCTTCACGACACGTTTCCTGGTTACCGCCATCGGCCCGCTCTCGGCGCCGACCCTGCCGCGCATCGACGGCATCGACAGTTTCAAGGGCCAGTCCTGCCACACCGCCCGTTGGCCGCATGAGCCGGTGAGCTTCGAGGGCAAGCGCGTCGCCGTCGTCGGCACCGGCGCCACCGGCGTGCAGACGATTCAGGAGGTCGCCAAGACCGCCGGCAGCCTGACGGTGTTCCAGCGCACGCCCAACTGGTGCGCGCCCCTGCATAACGGGCCGATCTCCAAGGACGAGATGCGCGAGATCCGCGGCCGCTACCCGGAGATCTTCGCGCGCTGCCGCGAAAGCTTCGCCTGCTTTCTTCATACCGCCGATCCACGCGCCACCTACGAGGTGACACCCGAGGAGCGCGAGGCCTTCTTCGAGAAACTCTATGGCGAGCGCGGGTTCGGGATCTGGATCGGCAACTTCCGCGACATACTCACCGACAAGCCAGGCAACGCCCTGATCTCGGACTTCATCGCCCGCAAGATTCGCCAGCGCGTGAAAGACCCGGCGGTAGCCGAGAAGCTCATCCCCCGCAATCACGGCTTCGGCACCCGCCGCTTGCCCCTCGAGACCAGATATTACGAGGTCTATAACCAGCCCAACGTGACGCTGGTCGATATCAACGAAACGCCGATCGAGCGCATCACGCCCAAGGGCATCAAAACCAGCGACCGGGAATACGAATTCGACATCATCGTCTATGCGACGGGCTTCGACGCCATCACCGGCAGCTTCGACCGCATCGACATCCGCGGCGTCGACGGGCTCAAGCTGAAGGACAAGTGGACCGGCGGTCCGAAGACCTATCTCGGCGTCCAGGTCGAAGGCTTCCCCAACATGATGATGCTGATGGGCCCACACACCGCGCTGGGCAATATCCCACGCAGCATCGAATACAATGTCGATTGGGTAACCGACCTGATCCACCACATGCGCGATCGCAGGCTCACGCGCGTCGAGGCCCGGCCCGAGGGCGTGAAGTCGTGGACCGACCACGTCGTGGCACTTGCCGAGGGCATGCTCTCCACCGAGGTCGATTCCTGGATGACCGGCATCAACCGCAACGTCGACGGCAAGCAGGTCCGCACCATCGCCCGCTATAACGGCAGCGCCCCCGCCTATCGCGAACGTTGCGATGCCGTGGCGGCGGACGG
>JBBRFD010000151.1:0-12114 GCA_038224985.1 Reyranellales bacterium | reverse complement strand
TGCGCATTTATGAAACCTACGACGCCATCGTCGATGCCTGCTGCAAGGCATGGACTGATCTGCTCGCCAAACCACAACAACTCGCATCCATAACCAGGCGACGGTGGGCTAACGTGTCATGAGTTCTGGCGATTGGTATTATATCGCAACAGTCCTGGCGTTTCTCGCGGCCGGTTAAGAAGGGCGGGTTGGACGACAGTCCCAAACGAAAGAAGCGCGCCACGAGGGCGCGCTTCGGTCGAAAATCGCGGAGAAGAAAGAGCTAGGCCGCCTTGGCGAGCGCCACGCCCTTTTCCTTGAACAGGGTCTCGAGCTCGCCGGCCTCGAACATCTCGCGGATGATGTCGCAGCCGCCGACGAACTCGCCCTTCACGTAGAGCTGGGGAATGGTCGGCCACTGGCTGAATTCCTTGATGCCCTGGCGCAGTTCCGGGTCGGTCAGGATGTTGACGCCGTGGAACTTCACGCCGAGCTCGCTCAGCGCGTCGACGACGGCGGCCGAGAAACCGCATTGCGGGAACACCGGGGTGCCCTTCATGAACAGCAGCACGTCGTTCTTGCCGATTTCGTCGCGGATACGGTCGAAAACCTGTTCGCTCATGTCGATCTCCCTAAACCTGGGTCACGCGCCCCCTAGGATGGCCGAGGGTGGGCGCTGGCTATGCCTCAATATAGGGCGATCAGGGCTTTTGCGCCATGGTGGTCAGCTTCAGGGCGTGGAGAACCCCGCCCATCCGCCCGCCCAGCGCGCCATAGACCATCTGGTGCTGCTGGATCTTGGATTTGCCGGCAAAGGCCGGCGCAACGACCGTTGCTGCCCAATGGTCGCCGTCCCCGGCGAGGTCCTGCATCTCGACCTCGGCACCCGGGATGCCGTCCTTGATGAGCTGGATGATTTCGGCTGCGGCCATCGGCATATGCTTGATTTCCCTGCTTAATCCGCGGCGTTCATATAACCCGGCAGCCATGCTTCGTGGGCCGCCTTGATCTCGGCCAGCGGCAGCGAGAGTACGCCGGTGACCGTCAGATTGGCACCACCCGAATAGCCGATGCGGAGGGCCGGCACGCCGGCTGCGGTGGCCGCCTCGATCAGCTCGTCGCCCGATCCGGTGGCGATGACATAGCGGGCCTGATCCTCGCCATACAAAAACGCGTGCGACGGTATGGCCGATTCCGGGGGGGCCGATTTGGGTAGCGCTACCTCGGCGCCGGTGCCGCCGGCGATGCACATCTCGGCCAGGCCGACGAGCAGGCCGCCGTCCGACAGGTCGTGGCAGGCATCGACCTTGCCGGCCAGGATCTGCTTGCGCACAAAATCGCCGTTGCGCCGTTCGACCGCGAGATCGACCGGCGGCGGGGCGCCTTCCTCCCGGCCGCAGGTCTCGCGCAGATAGAGTGACTGGCCGAGCCAGCCCTGTGTCTCGCCGATCAGCACGATCGCCAGACCGCCGGTCTTGATTCGCGAGCCCACCGCCTTGGCGACGTCGGCGATGACGCCGACGGCGCCGATGGTCGGCGTCGGCAAAATGGGGCGGCCCTCGGTCTCGTTGTAGAGCGAGACGTTGCCCGACACGACAGGGAAGTCGAGCACCTTGCAGGCTTCCGCCATGCCCATGATGGCGCCGGCGAACTGGCCCATGATCTCGGGCTTGGTCGGATTGCCGAAGTTCATGTTGTCGGTGACGGCGAGCGGCGTGGCACCGGTGGCGGTGATGTTGCGCCAGGCCTCGGCCACGGCCTGGCGGCCGCCGGTCTCGGGATGGGCCTGCACGTAGCGTGGCGTGCAGTCCGAGGTCATGGCGAGCGCCTTCGAGCTTCCGGCGATGCGCACCACGGCGGCGTCGCCGTCCTGCGGGCAGATCGCGGTATTGCCGAGGATGCGGTGATCGTATTGCTGCCAGATCCACGCCTTGCTGGCGAGGTCGGGGCAGCTCATCAGCGCTAGCAGCGAGGCTTTCCAGTCCTTGGGCGTGGGCACCGTGGCGGCGTCGAGCGTCGCCGGCAGTTCAGTGAGCTTCCACGGGCGCTCGTACATCGGCGCTTCGGTGACCAGCGGCGGGATCGGGATATTGCCGACGATTTCGCCATGCCACGACAGCACCATGCGTTCGGTGTCGGTCAGCGTGCCGATGACGGCGAAGTCGAGCTCCCACTTCTCGAAGATCTTGCGCGCCTGGTCCTCGCGGCCGGGCTTGAGCACAATCAGCATGCGCTCCTGGCTCTCCGACAGCATGAGCTCGTAGGGGTTCATGCCGGTCTCGCGCATCGGCACCTTGTCGAGTTCGACGATGACGCCCAAGCCGCCCTTGGCCGCCATCTCGAAGGCCGAGGAGGTGAGGCCGGCGGCGCCCATGTCCTGGATGGCGACGATGGCGTCGGTCGCCATCAGTTCGAGGCAGGCTTCGAGCAACAGCTTCTCGACGAAGGGATCGCCGACCTGCACCGTCGGGCGCTTGCTCTCGCTGTCCTCGTTGAACTCGGTCGAGGACATGGTGGCACCGTGGATGCCGTCGCGCCCCGTCTTGGAGCCGACATAGACCACCGGATTGCCGAGGCCGGCGGCGGCGGCATAGAAAATCCTGTCGGTCGCGGCGATGCCCACGGTCATGGCGTTGACCAGGATATTGCCGTTATACGAGGCGTGGAAATTGGTCTCGCCGCCGACGGTGGGAATGCCCATGCAATTGCCATAGCCGCCGATGCCGGCGACCACGCCCGACACCAGATGCCGCGTCTTGGGGTGCGCAGGATCGCCGAAGCGCAGGGCGTTGAGATTGGCGATGGGACGCGCGCCCATGGTGAAGACGTCGCGCATGATGCCGCCCACGCCGGTCGCCGCACCTTGATAGGGCTCGATATAGGAGGGGTGGTTATGGCTCTCCATCTTGAAGATGGCGGCCTGGCCGTCGCCGATGTCGATGACGCCGGCATTCTCGCCCGGTCCCTGGATCACCCAGGGCGCGCTGGTCGGCAGCTTTTTCAGCCAGACCTTGGACGACTTGTAGGAGCAATGCTCGCTCCACATCGCCGAGAAGATGCCCAGCTCCACCATGGTCGGCGTGCGGCCCATGATCTTGAGCAGCCGCTCGTATTCGTCCGGCGCCAGGCCGTGCTCGGCCACGATCTGTGGGGTGATAGTGGGTTCGTTCGGCAGTTTGACCGGCGGGTTCTTCTCGACAGCGATCGTCACGACGGCTTCCTCACGACAGCGACTCCACCAGACCTTCGAACAACGCCTTGCCATCCGTGCCGCCAAAGACCGGCTCGATGGCGTTCTCCGGATGCGGCATCAGGCCCAGCACTGTCTTGGTTTCGTTGAAGACGCCGGCGATGTTGCGGATCGAACCGTTGGGATTGGACTTTTTGCCAAGGAGGCCGTCGACCGTGCCGTCGGGCGCGCAGTAGCGGAACGCCACCTGGCCACGGTCTTCTATCTGCTTCAGCGTCTCGTCGTCGGCGAAGTAGTTGCCTTCGGCGTGGGCGATCGGGACCTTGATCACCTGGCCCGCCTGATAGCGGTTGGTGAAGATATTCTGGCTGGTCTCGACCTTGAGATGGACGTCGGAGCAGACGAACTTGAGGTGCGAATTGCGCATCAGCGTGCCGGGCAGCAGGCCGGCTTCCGTCACGATCTGGAAGCCGTTGCAGATCGCCAGCACCGGCACGCCCTGGGCGGCGCGCTTCTTGACCTCGGCCATCACCGGCGACTGCGCCGCCATGGCGCCGCAGCGCAGATCGTCGCCGTAGGAAAAGCCGCCGGGGACGACGATCAGGTCGGTCTTCTCGAAATCGCCGTCGCCGTGCCAGACCATGGCGGGCTTGCGGCCCGTCACCAGCTCGATCGCCTGCGCCACATCGACTTCGCGATTGGAGCCGGGGAAAACCAGAACCGCCGCCTTCATCAGCCCACCAGTTCGATCGAGTAGTTCTCGATCACCGTATTGGCGAGCAGCTTCTTGCACATATCCTCGAGGCGGGCCTTGGCCTTGGCCTTGTCGGTCTCGGCCAGTTCCAACTCGATGAACTTGCCCTGGCGGACATCGCCCACTTCGGGGAAGCCCAGGCGGTTGAGCGAGTGACCGATGGCCTTGCCCTGGGGGTCGAGCACGCCGTTCTTCAGCGTGACATGAACTCTAGCTTTCATGAGGGGCTTCCATTTCGCCTCGTATTTTTACTGAAGTGTGGCTTTTACTGAAGCGTTGTCGGTCCGCGCACGTCGCCCGGGCCCTGGTCGATGAGAATGCCGAGACGGCGCGCCACTTCCTGATAGGCTTCCTCGACCTTGCCGAGGTCGCGGCGGAAGCGGTCCTTGTCCATCTTCTCGTTGGTGCGCAGATCCCACAGCCGGCACGAGTCGGGGCTGATCTCGTCGGCCAGCACGATGCGCACCATATCGTCCTCGTAGAGGCGGCCGAACTCGATCTTGAAATCGATCAGCTTGATGCCGCAGCCGAGGAAGAGGCCAAAGAGGAAGTCGTTGACCCGCAGCGTCAGCGCCACGATGTCGTCGAGGTCCTGCGGCGAGGCCCAGCCGAAGGCGGTGATGTGTTCCTCCGTCACCATGGGATGGCCCAGCGCGTCGTTCTTGTGGAAGAACTCCATGATCGAGCGCGGCAGCTGCGTTCCTTCCTCGACGCCGAAGCGCTTGGCGAAGGAGCCGGCGGCGACGTTGCGCACCACGACCTCGAGCGGGATGATCTCGAGTTGGCGGATCAGCTGCTCGCGCATGTTGAGGCGGCGGATGAAATGGGTGGGCACGCCGATCTCGCCGAGTTTCGTCATCAGAAACTCGGAGATGCGGTTGTTGATCACCCCTTTACCGGTGATCGTACCCTTCTTCTGGTTGTTGAAGGCGGTCGCGTCGTCCTTGAAGTACTGGACGATGGTTCCGGGCTCGGGGCCCTCGAAGAGGGTCTTGGCCTTACCCTCGTAAATGCGGCGGCGGCGGGACATTTTCACTACTCCTGAGCAGGGCTATATCCCGCCCGCCGCTTGGGCGGAATATGGCGGAAGTCCCATGCGCTGGTACTGGGGAAAAATCCATTGAAAAAGGTGACGGGGTCGTCATATTGAACGCCCCCGGAGGATGCAAAATGGCCGACCAGATCACCTACGACCAAGCCTATGACGCTGTCGCCCCGGGCGATTTCGCCGCCATGCTGGACGTCCCGCGCTATGGCCGGCGAACCGACGCCTTCGACAAGATCATTTCGGCCACCCACGACCATTTCTGGGACCCGCTGGACAAGACCTATATCGATTTCGACGCCCCCTTCGACATGACCAAGGTGCCGATCCTGCCGCTCGACGCCGTGGTCGAGCTGAAGAGCGCCGTGGCCGACCGGCTCGACGAGGGCCAGAAGATCCAGCTCGTCAACGACGTGAACCACTGGTCGATCTCCAATCTGCTGCATGGCGAGCAGGGCGCCCTCTCGCTCTCGGCCAGCCTCTGCCACATCCTGGTCGATCCGGGCGCCCAGGAATACGCCGCCAACCAGACGCGCGAGGAAGCCCGTCACGTCACCGGCTTTACCAAATACATCGCCAAGCGCTGGGGCGCGCCGCTGCCGGCCGGCAAGACCATCGCGACTGTGCTGGGCGATCTGGTGAGCACGCCCGAGGTCTACAAGAAGATCGTCGGCATGCAGATGCTGATCGAGGGGCTCGCGATGGGCTCCTTCGCCACCTACAACGCCAAGACCAACGATCCGGTGCTGCGCCGGCTGGTGCAGCTCGTGATGAGCGACGAGGCCTTCCATCACCGCTTCGGCCGCATCTGGGCTTCGCGGACGATCAAGCATCTCAGCCAAGACGAGCACAGGAAGGTCGAGGACTGGGCGGCGCAGCTCTTCCAGATGCTGCTGTTCAACCTGATCAACACCGAGCAGAAGAAAGACATCTACGCAAAGTACGGCCTCGACTGGGAGTGGGTGCGCGACGCCATCCGCGAAGTCTTCGGCGACGAGGAGCGCCGCGCCGCGCTGAAGGAAAGCACCAATATTTTCCGCGTGCTGATCAAGACACTGCTCCATGCCGGCATCATCACCTCACGCACCGCGCCGCTCTATGCGGTGTGGGTCGACATGAAGGAACTCGAAGCCGAGGGCGACGGCATTCCAGGCGACATCGTCGCCGAGGAGATGCTGGTGGTCCTGCGCGAGATCAATGCGAAGCGCCGCCGGATCTCGGCGGCGGCCTAGGACTTTCTCGCCAGCACGAAGGCCGACAGGCCGGCGATCCGGTTGATCGGGAAGAACGGCAGCTCGATTCGGCAGGCCGCCGTCAGCAAGCCGTTCACGAGCGCACCGTGTTTCTTGAGGCTGCTCTTCGGCTGCGTGTCGCTGCGCGTGGCCAGTCGCGCCGCCGCCGCCAGCGGAAAGATCGCGCCGAAGTAATAGGCGCCGAAAGCGACCGTGAGGCCGGCGTCGCGCATCACCGTCTCGATCTCCGGCAGCCGGTAGCGGCGCTTGTGTTCGAGGAAGACGTCGTGGCCGCTCCACAGGAAGCGGAAGGCCGGCACTGTCACCAGGAAATGCGCGCCGGCGGGCACGCGCTCGGCGTAGTGGCGGACCAGCGCGCGGTCGTCGTCGACATGCTCCAGCACGTCCATCATCAGCACGAGGTCGCAATCGGTCTGGCCGCAGTCGCGCCGGTACTGCACCGGCTTGCCGGCAATCGTCTCGTCGCGGTCGCCAGCGTAGCCGGTATCGACGCAGAGCGCGCTCTTGGCATCGCCATGACTGAGCAGATGCTTCGAGAAAAAGCCCGAACCCGCGCCGACGTCGAGCAGGCGGCGTGGTGCCAGTGCCCGGACAGCGCCGCGCAGGGCGGCGGCCTTGGAGCGGTAATACCAATGGGAGCCGATACCGGCGCCCAGGATGTCCTCTTCCTTGAGATCCATCAGACCGGAGGCGGAGGCTTCAGCGCGCCGTCCTCGTAGACGCCCTCGACGACATAGATCGGCCTGGCCTTCACCTCGAGGAAGAGGCGGCCGAGATATTCGCCGATGATGCCCAGCGACAGCAGCTGAATGCCGCCCATCAGCAGCACGACGATGAGCAGCGAGGCATAACCCGGCGTGTCGATGCCGAGCAGCAGCACGCGGGTGATGATGAACAAGGCGTAGACGAAGGCGATGCCGGCGATGACGACGCCGACATAGAACCAGGCGCGCAGCGGCGTGGTCGAGAAGCTGACGAGCCCGTCGACGGCGAAGTTCCACAACCGCCAGAGATTGAACTTGCTGTCGCCGGCGCTGCGCGCCGGCCGTTCGTAGGGCACGCCCACGGCATTGAATCCGACCCAGGCGAAGAGGCCCTTCATGAAGCGGTTGCGCTCGGGCAATTGGCGCAGCACCTCGACGGCGCGGCGGTCGACCAGCCGGAAGTCGCCGGCATGGGCGGGAATGCGCACCGGCGAGACCAGGTTGAAGATGCGGTAGAAGCCGGCGGCCGAGAGACGCTTGGCGTGGGTGTCGGAGGAGCGCTCCGTGCGCACGCCGTAGACCACGTCATAGCCGTCGCGCCATTTGGCGACGAAAGCGGCGATCAGCTCGGGTGGATCCTGCAGGTCGATGTCCATCGGGATCAGCACGTCGCCGCGGGCATTGTCGATGCCGGCGGTCAGGGCTGCTTCCTTGCCGAAGTTGCGCGACAGGTTGACGGTGCGCAGGCGCCGGTCGCGCTCGCCGCAGTCGAGCAGGTGAACCAGCGTATTGTCGCGCGAGCCGTCGTTCACGAAGACGATCTCGAAGCGCAGTTTTGCCGCGTCCAGCACGCGCGTCACCGCCTCGACGAACAGATCGACGGCCTCTTCCTCGTTGAACACCGGCACGACCAGCGAGAGCAACGGGTCGGCCGGCCGGCGCGCCCGCTGGCCGGCGAGCTGACGCTCGACGGCCCTGCTGGGCGGATCGTTCTCCGGAGGGACGGGGACGACGGGCTGGTTGGGCACGCGCCCTCAGCCCATGATTTCGACGGTGCCGTCGAGCGCCATGATGCCGGTATCGACGGCCAGCTTGGGCTGGCGCTTGTTCACGGCGGCGCGGAAGGCGGCCAAGGCTTCGAGATGATTCCTGGTCTCGAGGTTTCGGTCCGTCTTGATCGCATCGCCATAGGCAACGGCTGCGGCGCCGCAATCGCGATGGGTGAGGCCGACCACGCGCTTGATGTCGTGCAGCATCACGGTGATCTCGAGATTGTCCCAGAATGTCTTCTGCCATTCGGCGAACTTGGGCGAGACGACGCCGATCGGACCGCCGGCGATGACGAAGTGGCTGTAGAGGTCCTTGTAGCCGCGACCGGCCATATACGCCCAGCTACCGGTGGCGACGCGCGGATCGATGCAGTTCATCAGCATGGCCTCGTATTTGCCGCCGGCGGCCAGCGCCGGAAAGGCCGCGAGCGCAGCTCCGGCAACGCCGAGGCCGAGAACGCCACGCCGCGAGAGCGACGGGCCAGAGATAGAGGGGCCGGAGATCGAGGGCAGGCAGCCGCAGCCGCCATGATGGAAATGCTGTTTCATTGGAAGGTAACCTTTCCTTGTTGGGCAAGACCGCCCGTTGAATTGGCGATCCATGTACTCACGGTGCCGTCCGTCTCGCGCCGGCCATGCACGGTGAAGGGGGCGCCGGCATAGACCGGCGAAAGGGCGCGGAATTCGAAGGCCTTGGCCGTCCGGCCCGGATTGGCGCGGCGCGCCAGCTCGATCTGCACCATGCCCATCAGCGGGCCGTGCACGATCAGGCCGGGATAGCCCTCGGTACCGGTGACATAGGGATGGTCGTAGTGGATGCGGTGGCCGTTGAAGGTCAGCGCCGAGAAACGGAACAGCAGTACCGGGTCGGCCATGATCGTCTTCGACCAGGTGGCGTCGGCCGGTGCCGGCTTGGGATCGCGCGCCGCTTCGCCCGGCTTGGCGGCTTCGCGATAGACGATGTCGTGCTCCTCGACAAACGAGGGACCCGCCGGCCCCGAGATGCTGTGCTTCACGGTGACGAAGACCATGGAACCCGTCGAGCCGGTCTTGGGCTCGACCGACTTGATCTCGGATTTCTTCAGGATCGTCTCGCCGAGCTTGAGCGGCGGGCCGTCGAAGCTGAAGCGGCTGCCTGCCCACATGCGGCGCGGCAGCGGCACCGGCGGCAGGAAATCGCCGCGTTCCGCATGACCGTCGGGGCCGATCCTGGACTGCGGCGCCACGTCGAGGAAGTAGAGCCAGTGCCAGAGCGGCGGCAGCACGTCGCCCATACGCGGATCGGGGTCGGCCTCGTCGAAAGTGGCGGCCAGCGCGCGCACGGGAAAGGGGGCGGCGAAATCCTCCATCGTCTGGGTCTTGCCGACCCATTCGCGCAGCCTGTCGAACGACATGTCTCTATTTTCCCCTGCTCATCGGCGATTTTGCCACCACTTGCCCGGGGTGGAAAGAGCGCACCGGGATAGCTATATACCGGCGCGACGCTTTTGCACCGGGAGCTCCTGTATGAACACGTTCAACGATCGCGAAAAGGCCTTCGAGGCAAAGTACGAGAAGGACCAGGAGCTGCAATTCAGGGTCACCGCCCGCAAGAACAAGCTCCTGGGCCTGTGGGCCGCCGGCCTGCTGGGCAAGTCGGGCGCCGATGCCGAGGCCTATGCCAAGGATGTGGTCATGTCGGACTTCGAGAAGCCGGGCGACGACGACGTGATCGGCAAGGTGGTCGGCGATCTGACGGCCGGCGGCAAGGCCACGGACGCCGCCGCCGTCCGCAAGCAGTCCAGTCTCCTGATGGTCGAGGCCAAGAAGCAGTTGATGGCCGAATAGGCCACTCCCGTCTGCGTTAGCCGAACACCCGCTTGAAGATCGTGTCGACCTGTTTGGTGTGGTAGCCCATGTCGAACAGGGCGGTTAGTTCGTCGTCGGCCAGGAATTCGCGAATCTCCTTGTCGGCGCGGCACAGCGCCAGCAGCGAGGCATTGCCGCGCCAGGCTTCCATGGCGTTGCGCTGGACGGCGGCATAGGACGCCTCGCGGCTCATGCCCTTCTGCGTCAGGGCCAGCAGGATGCGCTGCGAGAAGACGATGCCGCCCAGCGAATCGAGATTGGCCTTCATGCGGTCGGCATAGACCACGAGCTGCTCGATAACACCGGCGAGGCGGGCGAGCGCGAAGTCGAGCGTCACCGTGGCGTCTGGTGCGATATAGCGCTCGGTCGAGGAATGCGAGATGTCGCGCTCGTGCCACAGCGTGACGTTCTCCAGAGCCGGCACCACGGCGCTGCGCACGACGCGGGCGAGGCCGGTGAGGTTTTCCGACAGCACCGGGTTGCGCTTGTGCGGCATCGACGAGGAGCCCTTTTGGCCCTCGGAGAAGAACTCTTCGGCCTCGCGCACTTCGGTGCGCTGCAGGTGGCGGATTTCGGTCGCCAGGTTCTCGATCGAGGAGGCGACAACGCCGAGTGCGGCGAAGAAGGCGGCGTGGCGGTCGCGCGGAATGACCTGCGTCGATACCGGCTCAGGCGCCAGGCCGAGCTTGCGGGCGACGTGCTCTTCGATGCGTGGATCGACATTGGCGAAGGTGCCGACGGGGCCGGAGATGGCGCAGGTCGCGATCTCGGCCCGCGCCGCCACCAGCCGCGCCCGGTTGCGCGTGAAGGCGGCGTAATGGCCGGCGAGCTTCACGCCAAAGGTCGTGGGCTCGGCATGGATGGCGTGGCTGCGGCCGATGGTCAGGGTGTCCTTGTGCTCCAGGGCGCGCTTCTTCAGCGCCGCCAGCAGCTCGTCGGTGTCCTCGAGCAGAATGTCGGCGGCCTGCGTCAGCTGCACGGCGAAGGTGGTGTCGAGTATGTCGGACGAGGTCAGGCCCTGGTGCACGAAGCGCGACTCAGGGCCGATGAAGGAGCCGAGCCAAGTCAGGAAGGCTATGATGTCGTGCTTGGTCACACGCTCGATGGCGTCGATCTTCTCGACCTCGCCCACCGGATCCGATTTGAGCGCCGCCATCGCTTTGGCGCCGCCCTTCCAGATGGCGTCGGCGGCCTCGCGCGGGATGATGCCGAGGTCGGCCATGGCGTCGCAGGCATGCGCCTCGATCTCGAACCAGATTCGGAAGCGGTTGGCGGGGGCCCAGATGGCCGCCATTTGTGGCCGGGAATAGCGAGGGATCATGTGCGGGCTTTTAGCCCCGGACGCGGCGCGACGCCATGTTAAGAAGTGGCGCATGAAGCCGCTGTCCGACTGCCCGCGCGCAACCCTGGCTGCCATCAAGGGCGTGCTGACCGATATCGACGAGACCGTGTCGACCGACGGCGTGCTCACTGCCGAGGCCTATGGCGCGCTGGAAGCGCTGAAACAGGCCGGGTTTGGGGTGATTGCGGTGACCGGTCGCCCGGCCGGCTGGTGCGATCAGATCGCCCGCTTCTGGCCGGTGGACGCCGTGGTCGGCGAGAACGGCGCCTTCTGGATGTGGCCCGATAAAGCTGCCGGCAAGCTGAAGACCCGCTTCATCCAGTCCGAATCCAAGCGCGCCGATGGTCGGCACCGGCTGGAAGCTGTCCGCGCCGAAGTGCTGCGCGAGGTGCCGGGTGCTGCCATTGCCTCGGACCAGCCCTATCGCGCCGCCGACCTCGCCGTCGATTTCCGTGAGGACGTACCGCCGCTGCCGCCGGCCGATATCGATCGCATCGTCGCGATCTTCGAGAAACACGGCGCCCATGCCAAGGTGAGTTCGATCCACGTCAACGGCTGGTTCGGCGACTACGACAAGCTCACGACCAGCCGGACGATGATGTCGGAACTGTTCGGCGTCGATCTCGAAAAAGACAAGGCGCATTACGTCTTCGCCGGCGACTCGCCCAACGACGCGCCGATGTTCGGCTACTTTCCCAATGCCGTGGGCGTGGCCAATGTCCGCGACTTCGCGAAGATGGCGGCCTTCCCGCCCTGGATCACGGCGGCGCGCTCGGGCGCGGGCTTCGCCGAACTGGCGCGCGCGCTCATCGCGGCGAAGGGTCCTTGAGCGTAATTGCGCCGAAATGAGTGACGCTGTCGGCCTGGCTCCAGACGCCGATCGCGCCGGGCTGCGGCAGGCTGCGATCGGTGACGCTGAACAGCTCCGCGCCGTCGAAGGAGACATCGAG
>JBBRFD010000150.1:0-12225 GCA_038224985.1 Reyranellales bacterium | reverse complement strand
GGCAGCCACCGCATCCTCGACGGCATGAGCGCCGTGCCGGCTTCGGGTCGTCCCAACATGTATCGCCCGATCGCCGGTGCCGCGCCGGAAATCTACGATGTCGAGGGCAAGGAAAACCAGGTCGGTCCCAAGGCGGTGGCCGCTCCCGGTTCGTTGCGCGCCTGGTGCCTCGCTCTGCAGCGCTATGGCACGCTGTCGCTGGCCGATGTGATGCAGCCGGCGATCCGTCATGCCGCGCGCGGCTTCGCCGTCACACCTTATCTGTCCGACTGCATCTTCAGCGCCGCGCCCGACCTGCTGCAGGACAAGCTTGCCGCCGCCCGCCTGCTGCCCGACGGCACGCCGCTCAAGGCGGGCGACCGTCTGGTCCAGGGTGACTATGCCGAGGCACTGACGTTGATCGCGCAGCAAGGCGAGGGCGCACTGCATGGCGGCCCTCTGGGCGATGCGATGGTCGACTGCATGGAAAAGAACGGCGGCTTCGTCGGCCGCGCCGATCTCACCGGCTACAAGGTGGTCGAGCGCCAGCCGATCCGCGGCCAGTATCGCGGCTGGGAGATTGTCGGCCCGCCACCGCCCGCCGCCTCGGGCGTGCATATCACGCAGATGCTCAACATCCTCGAAGGCTACGACATCGGCGCCATGGGCTTCGGTACCGTCGAGACGCTGCATCTGCTGGCCGAAGTGTTGAAGATCGCTTTTGCCGATCGCGCCGAAGCCAGTGGCGACCCGGATTTCGTGAAGGTCCCGGTCGAGCGCATCGTTTCCAAGGCCTATGCCGAGCAACGCCGCGCCGGCATCGACATGACCAAGGCCCAGCGCTGGTCGAGCGGGCTCGTTGGCAAGGAAGGCGCCGACACGACGCATCTCACCGTGGCCGACGGCAAGGGCAATGTCGTCACAACGACGCAGACCATCAACAGCCTGTTCGGCGCGCGCTTCATCGTGCCGGGCACTGGCATGGTGCCCAACGACTACATGGGGACGTTCGATCCGCGGCCGGGCAATGCGTTGTCGATCGCGCCGGGCAAGCGCGTTACCACCTCGATGTCGCCGATGATGGCGCTGCGCGACGGCAAGGTCGTCTATGCGCTGGGCCTGCCGGGCGGCCGCAAGATCTTCCCCTCCGCCTTCCAGGCGCTGGTCAATCTCATCGACCACGGCATGAGCCTGCAGGAAGCCGTCGAAGCGCCGCGCATCTGGACCGAAGGCCCGGTGCTCGAAGTCGAGCACGGCATTCCCGAGGCGATCCGCAAGGGCCTCGAAGAACGCGGTCACAAGCTGCAGATCATGCCGACGGTGGCGGGCGGCATGAACGCCATCCAGTTCCACGCCGACGGCAACATGACCGGCGCCGCCTGCTGGCGCGCCGACGGTTCGGCGGTCGGCCTGGGCGGCGGACTTGCGCGCGCCGGCGTGCGCTTCGTGTTGCCGCGCTAGCCGCCCGGCGCGCTGTCGGGATCGACGGCGCGCACGACATAGAGCTCGGCCGAGGGCTGGTAGAGCTCCCAAAGGAAGCGCAGCTCGACCAGCGGCTGCGGGTTGAGCTCGACGCGCAGGTCGACGAAGGGGAAGCTCTCTTTGTCGACGACGACGAGGCCGGCCGACTTGGTCTGCTTCCACTCACCGCCGGCTGCCGCGCCGGCCTCGATGGCGCGCATCAGGCGCTCGGCCAGCGGCTGGTCGGCGCTGCCTTCGAAATTCTCGACCATGGCGTCGACGACATCGGTCGTGCGGATGATATTGCCGATGGCGACGCAATCGCGGCCGACCTTGCCCTTCTTGGTCGACAGGATCTTGGCGCCGTTGAAGAAGGCGCCCTTGCCCTTGGCTGGGAGCACGGCGAGCTGCCGCCATTTCAGGTTGGGGTCGCTCGCTTCCAGATCCTTGAGGATCGCGTCGGGCGCCATACCTTGCTCGAGACGTTGCAGAATGAGCGGCCCGAGGCGCGGGTCGGTGCGGTGCTGCGTCAGTATGGCGCCAACACCGGGTTTAGCCCAGGGGCAGCGGCTGCCGACGCCCATGGAGGAGGTGGTGACGACGGCGCCCAGCATGCCGGTCCGGGCGCAACGCCCTGCGATGGAAAAGGTCATATGTCCCCCTATACCTTGATGGTCAGGTTAGCCGTCGCGATGGCGGCCCGCAGCCACTTTTCGAAAACGGCGATCTGTGCGTCGCCGCGCGATGCGGGTGACCGCAGAAGAAAAACCCGGGCGTGCGTCGATGACGAGATGGCCGGAGCGGGATTGCTGCGTCCCCAGGGTGGCCGCCTCGGCGATCACGGCCATGCGTGCCAGATCTCGCCCGCATCGTTGCGCCCTGTACCAGTCAGGACCGCACGGCCGGAATCGCGCTGGGCGAAATTGCCGTCGCGGGAGGCCACGTCGAACGGGTGTTGAGTTTTCGCTCTGGCCGCCGGTCCCGCCGCCGCCATAATGCGCACCAAGGGTACAGGGGAGAGCGACATGAGCGAAGACCTTCGTCACGCGGCCAAGGAATACCTCGTCCGTTATGGCGGCGACGCCTTTCCCAACCTCTTCCGTTCGGCCAAGGGCACGATCGTCACCGACAGCGACGGCCGCGAGTATCTCGATTTCACCTCGGGCCAGATGTGCGCCACCATCGGCCACAATCACCCTGCCATCGTCGACGCCGTCAATCGCGCCGGGCAGAAGGCCTTCCATTTTTTCAGCGGCATGATCCCCGAGGTCGTGGCCGAACTGGCGCAGACCCTGGCGCGTGACTGGCTGCCCGGCGACATCAAGCGCACGATCTTCATCAATACCGGCTCCGAAGCAACCGAAGTCGCCCTGCGCATGGCCAAGATGTACACCGACGGCTATGAGATCCTGGCACTCGGCGGCTCCTGGCATGGCATCACAGGCGGCGCGAGCTCGGTCTCGATGGCGAGCGACCGTAAGGGCTATGGCGTACCGGCGCCGGGCGTCTTCGTCATTCCCGAGCCCAATTCCTACCGGCCGTATATTCCCGGCGCGACGGAGGAGCAGTCGGCGCTCGCCACGCTTGATATTGCGCTCAAGATGTTCGACATGCAATCGGCTGGCCGAGGTGCTGCCATCATCGTCGAGCCGGTGATCAGCGCCGGTGGCGTGCTGGTGCCGCCCAAATCGTTTATGCAGGCGCTGCGCAAGGCTGCCGACGACCGCGGCATGCTGCTGATCTTCGACGAGGCGCAGACCGCCTTCGGCCGCATTGGTACGCGCACCGGCTCGGAGTTCCACGGTGTCGTTCCCGACATCATGACGATGTCCAAGACGCTGGGCGGTGGCCTGCCGCTGGCCGCCGTCGCCACGACGGCCAAGATCGAGGAAGTCCTGCATGACAGGCACTTCACCTTCTATACGAGCCACGTTTCCGACCCGTTGACGGCGGAAGTGGGCCTGGCCGTGCTGAAGGTGATCGCCGACGAGAAGCTGATCGCGCGGGCACAAACGATGGGCGCCTATATGCGCAGCCGCTTCGAGGAGCTGCAGCAGCGTCACGAGGTGATCGGCGACGTGCGCGGCCTCGGCCTGCTGATGGGCATCGAACTGGTGCGCGATCGCGAGTCGCGCGCGCCGGCGCATGAACTCGGTGCGCTGACCACGACCAAGTGCTTCGAGAAGGGCCTCAGCATGAACATCCGCCGCCGGCCCGAGCGCGGTTCGGTCTGGCGTATCGCGCCGCCGCTGACGGTCTCGACCGACGAGATCGATCGCGCCGTCGAAATTCTCGACAAGGCGCTGCGCGAAAGCCTTGATGAAATGGCGGTCAAGGGCACGGCCTGACGACCGCCTAAGTGCCGGCGATCACCGTGCGGTCGGCGTCATCGAGCGCCATCGGTTGGCCGTCGCGGATCATCTCGGCGAAGCTTTCGTTGGGCGCCATGACGGTGAGGCAATAAAGCTTTTCCGTGCCGGTATTCTCGACGACATGCTCCATGCCCGGAAGCAACACCAGCGTGTCGCCCTGAGCGAGGTCGTAGTTCTTGCCGTTGCAGGAACGGCGGCCGCGTCCGCTCAGCACGTAAAACATTTCGTGGGCGTGGCTGTGGGAATGGAGCGGCGTCTTGCCGCCGACATCGAAGATCTCGACCGCCGAGACGAAAGGCGTGCGATCGGCCAGCGGGTCGACCGTCAGGACAAACTTGTTGGTGTCGGCGGATGAGATGCGTGAGACCCGGCAGTCGCCGGCGCGGCGGATCAGGGGTTCGTCCACGAGCATTCTCCTCTATCGAAAGTCATGCGAGGAACGGAGCCACCGGCAATGCGCCGGCCACATGGCGACAGACCCGATCAGCGTTCTGCGGGAAATCGGCATGATGGGCCTTTCAAGAGGAGAGATGCCAGCGGCTCAGCCGGGATTGGCAAGATTCTCGCGCAAGGTTTTGCCGGCATATTCGCGGCGCAGCAGGCCGCGGCGCTGCAGCTCCGGCGTCACCATGCGGCCGAATTCCTCGTAGGTTCCGGGAAACACCGTCGGCGGCAGCACGAAGCCGTCGCAGGCGCCGTTGGTGAACCAGTCCTCCATGACGTCTGCGATCATCGCCGGCGTGCCGGCCAGCAGGCCACGCGGCTTGCGCACCGCCTGGGCGAAACTGATGCCCTGCGCCTTGGCGACCTGGCTCATGCGGTCGCGCGAGCCGGCGATGCCCTGGTTGCCGGCGGCGACCTCGGCCTCTTCCGCTGTCTCGATGCGACTCAAGTCGACGCCCAGCAAGGTAGAAGACGAGGCCAACACCAGTTCGGGATCGATCAGGCTGTCGAGAAATTCGGCCTTCTCGCGGGCGATCGATTCGGTTTCACCGATGACGACCGAGAGCGTCGGCATGACCGCGCAGTCCGCCGGATTGCGGCCGATGGCCTCCAGCCGCTTGTGCATGTCGGTGCGGAAGACGATGCCGTCGGCCTTGGTGGCCGGCGTGCAGAAGATCATGTCGGCCCAGCGTGCCGCGCATTCACGGCCGCGCGGCGAGGAGCCGGCCTGCAGGATCAGCGGCCGGCCCTGCGGGCTGCGCGGGATCGACATCGGCCCGCGCGTGCGCACATAGGGTCCGACATGGTTGGCATAGCGGATCTTGCTGGCATCGGCGAAGACGCCGCTCTCGCGGTCCATCACCAATGCATCGGCATCCCAGCAGTCCCAGAGCTTGTAACAGGCGTCGAGCACGTCGTCGGCGCGGTCGTAGCGGTCGCCCTTGGGCGGCACGCCATCCATGCCGCAATTGCGCGCCTCGTAATCGGTGGAGGAGGTGACGACATTCCAGGCCGCGCGGCCTTTGCTTAAAAGGTCGAGCGAACCCAGGCTGCGGGCAATCTGATAGGGCTGGTTGAAGGTGGTCGAGACGGTGTTGCCGAGGCCGAGGTGCCTGGTCACCCGCGCCATCAGCGGCAGTACCGTCATCGGATCGATCAGGCTGGTTTGCCCGCCGCGGCCGATATAGTCGGCAAAGCTGTTCTTGTAGACATCGGGCAGGCCAAGGCCGTCGGCGAAGAAGCCGGCGTCGAAGCGCGCCTCTTCCAGCGTGCGCGCCAGATGCTCATAGCGCTCGGCGTCCCAGATGTCGTGCAAGGGCGCCGAAGGGTGTCGCCAGGCGCTGGCATAGCTCGCGGTGGGCCCCGTCTTGAGATAGGCTGCCAGATGCATTTTCCGCTTCACTGCCACTCCCCCGTGAGCTGCAAATTCCGTGCCCGAAGGGACTCTAGCGAAGCTTTGCGGCGCGCGCCGCTTTCATGCGGGTGGTGTCGGGGTGGCCACGGTCTGAATGGTGAACGGGAAACTCAGCTTGCCGGCGGATAGACGACGGGAAAGAGCGGCAGATCGAGGGCAGCGCCATCGGCCAGGGTAAGACCGGGGAAGGGCGGTGAGGTCCTTCCGGCACGCTTTGCAAAGACGGCGTCGTCGCCGACCCAGCGGGCGGAGAAGACACGGCGCTGGCGCGGCGAGTTGTTGGCCGGTGCGCCGTGCACGGTGTGGAAGCTGAAGGCGATGGCGTCGCCCGGCTCCATCTCCCAGCCGGCGATATCGAGCTTGTCCTTCATCGCCTCGATATCGGGCATGACCTCGAAATCGTCGTTCTCGTAGAGCCGCGTGCCGTCGAAGCGCATGGGACGGAAGCCGTTGCCCCAGGTGTGGGAACCGGCAACGCATTCCATGACGACGTCGCGCGACACCGGATCGAGCGGGATCCAGAAGCTGACGCTCTGCTGGCCCTCGACGCAGTAATAGGGCTGGTCCTGGTGCCACGGCGTAACCGTGCTGCCACCGGGTTGCTTGACCAGCACATGATCGTGGAAGAAGCGCGCCGTCTTGGAGCGCATGAGGCGCGCGGCAATCTCGGCGGCATTCGATTCGAGGACGAAGGACTGGAATTCGGGTATGCGCTGCCAGTTGCAGAGATCCTGGAAGAAGGGCGCCGAGCCGTCGGCCGGCTTGACCGTGCGTTCGAGCGGGCTCGGGTTCGCCATCAGGGAGGTGACGCCGGCGCGCAGCGTCTCCATCCACGGCCCGAAGACCTGGCGCAGGATCACCACGCCGTCCTTCTGATAGGACGCTGTCGCTTCTTCCAGAATTGCCGGCTCCCTGTCTGGACCTTCACGCCCTGCCGAAATTGCACGAAGTGTGCCATTCAAAAACGCTCATTCTACTGCTTTTTGGTCATTCAACAGGTCGTAACTGCGCTTCTGATACCATGTCATATAGTCGGTGTAGTAGGTCGTCGGGTACTTGGGTGGCCTGTCCGGTCCGACGGTGGTCGGCACCGAGGCGATCGGCCAGTCGATGTTGCTGTCGCAGAAGAAGGCCAGGGCGTAGCGCTCGCCGCCCGAGCGATTGATGGCGCGATGCGGCGTCGCCAGGAAATGGTCGTTGGTCCAGCGCTGCAGCATCTGGCCGCCATTGACCACGAAGGCATCGGGGATGGCGGGCATGTCGATCCACTTGCCACCCTGCGAGCGGATCGACAGACCCGGTACTTCGTTGGGCGCCAGCAGCGTGAGGAAGCTGGTGTCGGTATGCGGCGCGATGCCGAATTCGTCCTCCGCCGAGCCGGGCTGCGGCGGATAATGCGACATCCGCAGCTTGTACTGGAAGTCTCGGAAGGGCGTGTCGAAGAATTCGGCCGGCAGGTCGAGCGCACGGGCATAGAGACGCACCAGCTTGCACACGAGGACTTCCAGCGTGTCGCTATAGGCCACGACGGTCTCGCGGAAGCCAGGCAGCTCGGGCCAGCGCATGGCGCCGCGAAAGCGCCGGTCGACCTTGGCATCGGGATGATCGGCCGACAGGTCGCGGGCGGAAAAGAAGGCTTCGTTGAGATTGGGCTTGGTGACGGTCTGCACCGTCGAGGTGCGCAGCGTGTCGCCCTTCATCGGCAAGTAGCCGGTGTTGTGGAGATCGAGCCGCAGCTCCATCTTTTTTTCCAGCGGCTGGCCGTGGAAGGTGGCGGCTTGGCGGAATACCTCGCGGATCAGCTCGCGCGGCACGCCATGATTGACGATGAAATAGAAGCCGATTTGCGTCAGCGCAAAGCGCATGTCCTGTGCCGTGCGGTCGAGCGCCCCCGCCTCGCCCGCCAGGTAGGGGCCGAGATCGATGACGGGAATGGTTTCCGTATCCGACATGACCGTCACTCCTTGCCGTAATCGCCGCTGCCAGAAGTTGCCATGATGACGCGATCGCCGACGAAAAGCGCCAGGTTTTCCTTGCCTGAAAGCTCCCGGCTGCCACAGCCATGCATGGCGGTCCGGCCATTAATGCCGGGCTGATTTGCGGCGGTCTGCGATAGTATGCTGAGGTCATCGTCTGACGTTGGAAAGGTAAGACCATGGAGCCCTCCGCCCAACCCTCCACCGCATCCGTCCTTCAGGCGCCCGCTTTGGCGCGCTGGGCCAATGCCAACGAATTGCCGATCATCGACTTCGCACCGCTGACGGGCAAATCCGATGCGGCGATCGAACGGGTCGCCCGGCAAGTGCATGACGCCTGCCGCGACATCGGCTTTCTCACGGTTGTCAATCACCCGGTGCCGCGGGCCAAGATCCGCGAGATCTTCCGCCAGGCCGAGCGCTTCTTCGCTTTGCCGCTGCCGGAGAAGATGACGACCTATATGGGAAACTCCGATCTGTTCCGCGGTTACCTGCCGATGGACGAGGCGGGCAAGCAGAAGGCTTTTCGCGGCAAGGCAGTGGAGGGCTTCCAGCCTCATCTCGATCCGGCCAAGATGAAGGCGCGCAAGCCGCATCTCAACGAGGCCTTCCAGGCCTCGCTGGAACTGCCGGGCGACGATCCCGATGTGCTGGCCGGCAAGCCGCTGCACGGCGCCAACCAATGGCCGGACAACCTGCCGGGCTTCCGCGAGGCCGTGCTCGACTATCACCGCACCATGACCGACTTCGCTGCCCTCATGGCCTCGGTCTTCGCGCGCGGATTGGGGCTCGAGAAGGATTACTTCGCGCAGTTCTACAAAAAGCCGCTGATCCAGGTGCGCATGCTGCATTACCTGCCGCAGGAAACGCAGGCCGCACTCGAAGGCGGCGACAGCCGCGCCCATGTCGATGCCGGCGGCTTCACCATGCTGCAGCAGGACGATGTCGGCGGCCTCGAGATCCAGACGCGCTCCGGCGAATGGCTGGTCGTGCCGCCAGTCGAGAACAGCTTCGTGGTCAATATCGGCGACTCGATGAAGATGTGGACCAACCACCGCTTCGCCTCGACCCTGCATCGCGTGGTCAACAACTACGGCCGCGAGCGCTATTCGATCGGCGTCTTCGCCAATCCTGACTACGACACGGTGATCAAGCCGCTACCGACCTGCGTCGATGCCGATCATCCGCCGAAGTTCGAGACCATGAAGTCGGGCGAGGCGCTGCTCTATCTCTATAGCCGGGTGTGGCCGTCGAAGGGGCAACCGGACAAGGCGTCGGAATACTAAAAGACCCGGTCTGCGGTATCATAGTACCAGATTCGGGAGGTGAGCTGAGAAGTGAGACAATACGATAAATTCCTTATGTCATGGGTATCTGAGGTGTCTCAGCCTGTGAGACTCCGGTGAGACTCGGCCGGCTGCCAGGGTCGCGACAGGCATGCCAATGGCACACGACTTGCTGACCCTCAGGCCATGAGTGCAACCGATATGGCGGCACTCGAAGCCCGGGTCGCGCGCGACATCGAGATGACGGCGCATCCGCGAGCCGAATGGATGGTGCCCCGGCTCTACCGGGGCCAATCGGCGCTCGATGTTCTGATCGTGGGCGCCGGGCAGTCCGGGCTCTGCATCGGCTTTGCCCTGACGCGCGACCGCGTGCGCAACATCCTGCTGATCGACCGCGCGCCCGAGGGCCGGGAGGGGCCCTGGGTCACCTTCGCCCGCATGCCGACGCTGCGCAGCCCCAAGGACCAGACCGGCCCCGATCTCGGCATCGCCAGCCTGACCTTCGAGGCCTGGTACGACGCCCTGAACGGCGCCGGCAGCTTCGCCGGCCTCGGGCTGATCCCGAGCGGGGCGTGGCACGATTATCTGCAATGGTATCGCCGCGTACTCAAGCTGCCGGTGCGCAACGGCGTGGCGGCGATGGCGATCGAGCCGGGCCAGCTCGACGATGGCGGGCGCTGCCTGCTGGTAACGCTGTCGACCGGCGAGGTGCTGGCGGCACGTAAGCTGGTACTGGCAACGGGACAGGACGGCACCGGCGAGTGGTGGATGCCCGACTTCATCCGCGACCTGCCGGTCGACCGTCGCGCGCATACCTGCGAGATGATCGACTTCGAGCCGTTGCGTGGCCGCACCGTCGCCGTGCTGGGCGCCGGCGCCTCGGCAATGGACAATGCCGCCGTGGCGCTCGAACACGGCGCCACGGTCCATCTGTTCTGCCGCCGCGCCGAGCCCAACGTGGTGCAACGCTACCGCTGGCTGACCTTCGCCGGCTTCCTGAAGCATCTGGGCGAGATGCCCGACGAATGGCGCTGGCGGGTGATGCACAACATCCTGACGGCGCGCGAAGGCTTCCCGATCGACACCTACAAGCGCGTGCTGGCCTTCCCGGCCTTCACCATGCAGGTTGGCGGCGCCTGGACCGGTGCGCGCATGGAAGACGGACGCATCCGCATCGAGACGGCGCGCGGACCGTTTCATGCCGACTACGCGATCTGCGGCACGGGCATCCGCCAGGATCTGAGCCTGCGTCCCGAACTCGCCTCCTTCGCCGACAAGGTCGCGCGCTGGAGCGACCGCTATACGCCGCCTGTGGAAGAGCAGGACGCGCAACTCGCTGCCTATCCCTATCTCGGGCCGGATTATGCCCTGCTCGAGCGCAGGCCGGGCGAGGCGCCTTGGTTGGCCGATATCCATGTCTTCGGCATCGGCTCGACTGTCAGCTTCGGTCCCTCGGGCAGCAGCATCAATGCCATGACGGCAGCGGTGCCGAAGGTGGCGGCCGGCGTCACGCGCGGGCTCTTCGCCGGGGATCTGGAAAGGCACTGGAAGTCGCTGCTGGCCTACGACGTGAAGCAGGTCGAGCTAGACCGGAGCCGGATGGCCTCGGACTGAGCCGTCGCCTCAGGTCGATTTCAGCCGCTCAGGGTCATGCTCCCTCACGATAAATACTGCGCCGAGGCCGGATTTAGAGATGCAAGAGGCTGCCGATGGCAGACCTTTTGCTAATTAGGTAAAAACAACGAACGACTGCACTGGCGAGGGCCCGCGACAATGGCAAAAGACCACTTTCATCTCGCCTGGTTCCTGTCGCAGGGCTACGGCCCGAAGAGCTGGCGGTCGCAATGGCCCGGCAGCGCCAGCGACGCCGCACGCTGGATGATGCCCGACCTGTTCGTCGATCTCGCCCAGGGCATGGACCGGGCATGCATGGACTACATGATCATCGAGGACAGCTCGAACATCCCCTATACCTACAAAGGCAGCCACGACACCTATCTCAAGTACGCCGCCAGCGCGCCCAAGCTCGACCCCGCCGTGCTCGTGCCCTATCTCGCGCAGGCCACCAAAACGGTGGGTTTGGTGCCGACGCTCTCGGTGTCGGAGTACCCGCCATATCTGCTGGCGCGCCTGGTGAACTCGCTCGACCACGTCACCGAGGGCCGCATCGGCTGGAACTGCGTCACCGGCAGCAACGACGGCGCTGCCCAGAATTACGGTCACGACAAGCACCGGCCGCATGACGAGCGCTACGACGTGGCCGACGAATTCGCCGACGTCGTGACGCGCCTGTGGGAGGCTTGGGACGAGGACGCGATGGTGCTGGATCCCACGATCCCGATGTTCGCCGACGGCTCGAAAGTTCGGCCGATCAATCACGCGGGCAAGTACTTCAAGGTGCGCGGTCCGATCAACGCGCCACGCTCGCCGCAGGGCCGCGTGCCGATCTGCCAGGCCGGCGGCTCGCCGCGCGGCCAGCAGTTCGCCTCGCGCTGGGCCGACACGATCATCACCGAAGGGGGCGGCAGCATCGCCTCGATGAAGGCCTATCGAGAGACCGTGCGCGCGCAGGCCAAGGCGATCGGCCGCAACCCGGACGACATCAAGCTGCTGTTCCTGTGCCACCCGATCGTCGACACGACGATGGAAGCGGCCCGCGAACGCGCGCGGCTGGAGCAGGTCGCGGCCGAGGAGCATATGGACATGCAGCTTTCCAGCATGTCGCGGCTCACCGGCATCGACTTCGGCAAGTATCCGCTCGACGAACCGATCCCCGACAACCTCACCACCAACGGCCACCAGTCGGCGCTCGCCAAATGGATCGGCAAGACGCCGCGCACGGTCGTGCAAAGCTATGCCCGCAAGGGCGGCATCGACTTCACGGGCACGCCCGACCATGTCGCGGGGATAATGCGGGACGTGATGCAGGAGGTGGGCGGCGACGGCTTCCTGTTCTTCAACAGCTACTTTGACCGGCGCTACGTCATGGAGGTCTGCGACGGGCTGGTGCCCGAGTTGCAGCGCCGGGGACTTACGCGCAAAGCCTATGCGCACAAGTACCTGAAGGACAATCTGCTGGAGTTTTAGGCTCAATGGCCAAGGATCATTTCCATCTCGCCTGGTTCTTGTCGCAGGGCTACGGCCCCAAGAGCTGGCGCTCGATGTGGCCAGGCAGCGACACGGCGCGCTGGATGATGCCCGACATCTTCGTCGATCTTGCCAAGGGCCTCGAGCGCGGCTGCTTCGACTACATGATCATCGAAGATTCCTCGATGGTGCCTTACACCTACAAG
>JBBRFD010000149.1:0-12334 GCA_038224985.1 Reyranellales bacterium | reverse complement strand
CATCACGGTGGCGGAGGAATACGGCGGCGCCGGGCTGGGCTATCTTGAGCATGTCGTGGCCGTCGAGGAGCTCAGTCGCGCCTCGGCCGCCGTCGGCCTGAGCTACGGCGCCCATTCCAACCTCTGCATCAACCAGATCAGCCGCAACGGCAGCGACGACCAGAAGAAGCGCTTCCTGCCCAAGCTGATTTCCGGCGAGCATGTCGGCAGCCTCGCCATGAGCGAATCGGGCGCCGGTTCCGATGTCGTGTCGATGAAGCTCAGGGCCGACAAGAAGGGCGATCGCTACGTCCTCAACGGCACCAAGATGTGGATCACCAACAGCCCCGATGCGCAGGTTGTCGTGGTCTATGCCAAGACCGATCCGGCGGCGGGGTCGCGCGGCATCACGACGTTCATCGTGCCGACCGACAGCAAGGGCTTCAAGGTGGCGCAGAAGCTCGACAAGATGGGAATGCGCGGCTCCTCGACCGGCGAGCTGGTCTTCGAGGATTGCGAAGTACCGGAGGAGAACGTGCTGGGCCCGGTCGGCAAGGGCGTGAACGTGCTGATGAGCGGCCTCGACTACGAACGTGCGGTGCTGGCGGCAGGCCCGCTCGGCATCATGCAGTCGGCGATGGATCTCGTCATACCCTATGTCCACGAGCGCAAGCAGTTCGGCCAGGCGATCGGCGAATTCCAGCTGGTGCAAGGCAAGCTGGCCGACATGTACACGACCATGAACGCCTGCAAGGCCTATGTGTATTCCGTGGCCAAATCCTGCGACCGCGGCCAGACCACGCGCAAGGATTCCGCCGGTGCGATCCTCTATGCCGCCGAGAAAGCGACGCTGATCGCGCTCGACGCCATCCAGTTGCTGGGCGGCAATGGCTATATCAACGACTATCCGGCGGGCCGCCTGCTGCGCGACGCCAAACTCTACGAGATCGGGGCCGGCACCAGCGAGATCCGCCGCATGCTGATCGGCCGCGAGCTTTTCGCGGAGTCGGCTTAGGCCTGATCGGTGTCTGCGGTACCTGGCGGCCTCGGTGCGGCCATTCGGCACGAATGGGACCTCGATCCGGATTTCCTGACCGTCAATCACGGTTCCTTCGGCGCGACGCCGCGCACCGTGCTGGCCGCTCAGGACGGCTGGCGCAAACGAATGGAAGCGCAGCCCACGCGCTTCTTCGTCCTCGAGCTGCCGCCGGCCCTGAGGGCGGCTGCGGCGGTGTTGGCACGCTACCTTGGCGCCGAAGCCCAGGACGTCGCGTTCGTGCCCAATGCGACGACGGGCTGCAATGCCGTGCTGCACTCCCTGCGGCTTCAGGCGGGCGACGAAATCCTTCATGCGAGCCACGTCTACAACGCGGTGCGCAACACCATTGGCCACACGGGGGAGCGCGCAGGCGCCAGCGTCGTGGTGGCCGATGTGCCGTTTCCCCGGCCGCAAGCCTCGGCGATTCTGACGAACATCGAGAAGTCGATCACCAAGAGGACCCGGATCGCCGTCATCGACCACATCACGTCGTCCAGTGGTCTGGTGCTGCCGATCCACGACATCGTCCGGATTTGCCATGCAGCCGGTGTCCCCGTCCTGGTCGACGGGGCGCATGGACCTGGCCAGGTGCCTCTGGATTTGGCGATGCTCGATGCCGACTGGTACGTTGGCAACTGTCACAAGTGGTTGTCGGCGCCAAAGGGCTGCGCGTTCCTGCATGCACGCCGCGACCGGCAGGCCGAGCTGCATCCGGCGACCATCTCGCATGGCTATGGCCAAGGCTTCACCGCGGAGTTCGACTGGACGGGGACCGTGGACCCGACGGCCTTCCTGGCGCTGCCGCCCGCGCTCGATTTCTTTCAGAAGCTGGGCGGCACCGCGTTGATGGAGCGCAACAGGCGCCTGGCCGCGGAGGCCGCAACCTTGCTGGCTTCGCGATTGGGAACGGAAGTCGGCGGTTCGTTCGAGATGACGGGCAGCATGGCAACGGTTCGCCTGCCGATCAGCCTGGAGTCGAAAAGGTCCGAGGCCGTCGCGGTGCGGCAGGCTCTCTATGCCGCCGGTGTCGACAGTCCCGTGCACCCTTTGGCCGGAGGGATGTGGCTCAGGCTTTCGGCCTGTGCCTACAACGAGATGGCCGATTACGAGCAGCTTGCGAAGCTTTTGCCGGCGGTGCTTGCCCGACATGGCAATTGACCTGAACCAGCCTTCGATACACACAGTGTATTGAATATCATGCCACGCTATCTCACCGAACAGGACATCGCCGACTTTCGCGCGGAGCTGTGCCGTGTCGCCACCGAGCGCTTCGCGCGTTTCGGCTATGAGGGCGTCACCATGCGCCAGCTGGCCGATGCGCTGGGCTGCAGCCCCAAGACGCCCTACCGCTATTTCAAGGACAAGGCCGATATACTTGCGACGGTGAGGGCGCAGGCCTTCGCCGGCTTTGCCGATGCGCTGGAAAAGGCGACGGCCGGCGCCGCCAACCCCTGGGACCGCGGCCGGATCAGCGGGCAGGCCTATATCGGCTTCGCGCTCGCCAACCCGCATGCCTATCGCATCATGTTCGACATCGATGCGCCGATCGACGATTCCCATCCTGAGCTCGGCCGGCAGGCGGAGCGAGCGGCGCGTTACATCACGGCAGGTGCGGAGACGCTGGCCGAGGCGGGCCTCATCGACTTCGATCCGCAGCTCTTCGGCTACACCATGTGGGCGGCCCTGCACGGCATCGTCATGTTGCACCAGTCCGGCATGCTGAAGCACGGCCCTGACTACAAGGCACTGGCACAGTTCCAGGGCATGATGGCGCTGCGCGGCGCCCTGTCGAAGCCGCCGCCCAAGCCGAAGACGATCAAGAAGAAATAGCGACGGGTCGCGGCGGCGCGGTACAAGGGGCTTCAGCCAGGAAAGGCCAACCGAGGCATGTCAGACGACGGCGTCACCCTGTTCGGCAAGATCAAGAGCAAGCTGATCGACAGCAAGCAGAAGTGGGCCGACGAAGGTCGGCTGCTGACCGGCAAGACGGCAGCCCATTCGGTGCGCCTGCCGCCGGGTCAGCGTCAGGTCGAGAACTGGCCGGTGCTCGATCTCGGGGTGAAGCCGGAGATCCCGCTGCATGCTTGGCGGCTGTTCGTCGACGGCGAGGTCGAGAACCCGACGACCCTGAAATGGGGCGAGTTCACCGACCTGCCGAAAACGAATCTCACCACCGACATCCATTGCGTGACCGCCTGGTCGCGCTACGACAACAAATGGGAAGGTGTTGCTGCCCGCGACCTGCTGGCGCTGGTCAAGCCCAAGGCGGAGGCCAGGCACGTCATCTTCCACTCCTACGACAACTACACGACCAATGTGCCGATCGAGGATTTCTCGGCCGAGGATGTGATGCTGGCCTGGAGCTGGAACGGCGAGGCTATAAGCGTCGAGCATGGCGGACCGCTGCGCGTGGTCATTCCCAAGCTCTACTTCTGGAAGAGCGCCAAGTGGATCAAGCGCGTCGAGTTCTCGGTGCTCGACAAGCCGGGCTTCTGGGAAGTGCGCGGCTATCACAACTACGGCGATCCGTGGCGTGAGCAACGCTACGACGACGAAATATGAGAGGGAGATCCGACATGAACGCCCATGACTTTTCGCTGAAGACGATCGATGGCAAGCCGCTGGCGATGAAGGATTTCGCCGGCAAGCCGGTGCTGGTGGTCAATGTCGCGTCCTATTGCGGGCTGACGCCGCAATACACCGATCTCGAGAAGCTGCACGAGACCTACGGGCCCAAGGGGCTGGTCGTGTTGGGCGTACCCTGCAACGACTTTGGCGCGCAGGAGCCGCGCAGCGAGGGCGAGATCGCCAAGTTCTGCGAGAGCCTCTACGGCGTGAAGTTTCCGCTGGCCTCAAAGGAGAAGGTGATCGGTGAGGGGGCCCATCCGCTCTACAAATGGATCGCCGGCAAGGTCGGCGAGGACGCGGTGCCGAAGTGGAACTTCCACAAGTACCTGATCGGCAAGGACGGTGAGTTGCTGGAGACCTTCGGCAGCCGCACGTCACCGGCGGCGCCCGAGGTCAAGAAAGCCATCGAGTCAGCGCTCGCGTAGCGCCCGCTCCATGTTGGCGCGCGCCGCCGGTTCGAAGCGAGCGTGAAAATCGGCCGTGGCGAAGATCCGCGGCTTGGCGAGCATCGAGCGATAGAAGGCGTGGCGCGCTGCCCAGAAGGCATCCTCGCTGCCGGTGAGATGTAGGTATTCGTGGCGGATGCCGAGCGAATGCTGCTGGAATTCTTCCCAGGGTGAGGCCAGCCGCCACAAATCGAGATCGCAGACGCGTGCGGCTTCAGCCGGCGGCGGCTCGGCATGCGCGGTCGCCTCGATGATGCGGGCGGCCCGGCCGAGGTCGCCGGCCGAGACGGCGATGCCGGCCTGCTCGCGTTCGAGTGCCGCCACCGTGGCTTCCATCAGACGAGCGGAGAGACGCTCGTTTTCGACCTTGGCGGCGCCGGGAACATAGACAGCATCGTGAAACAGGATCGCCAGTTGCTCGGCGTCGTCGAGATCGGGCATGTGCCTGCGCGCCAGCACGATCAACTCGTCGAGGTGTCCGGCATTGTGATAGCCGCGGTGCGGTTGGGCGTAATGCAGGCGCGCGGCATGCACCAGTGTCCGATGCGCGAACAGGCGCATCAGGGCGCGAGCACGCGACGAACGCCGGTGAAGACGTTGTGGAACATCTCCGTCGTCAGCCGGCCGGTATTCGTGTTGTAGCGCGAGCAGTGATAGCTGTCGGCCAGCAGGAAGCCGTTGGGCAGCTCATGCAGGCGGGCATGGATGAAGGGGTACTTGCCGGCGGGCCTCACCGCCAGCGCCCGCAACACCTGGTCGTGGGCGCCCTTCCCGAGCGCCAGGATGATCTTGAGGTTGGGCATGGCTGGCAGTTCGGACTGCAGGAAGGGCCGGCAGGCCGTGAACTCGGCGGGCAGGGGCTTGTTCTCGGGCGGCAGGCAGCGCACGGCGTTGGCTATGCGGGCGTCGACCAGCGTCAGGCCGTCGTTGGGATCGGCCTTGAAGACGCCCTTGGCGAAGCCGAACTTGATCAGGGTGGAATAGAGCAGCTCGCCGGCATAGTCGCCGGTGAAGGGCCGGCCGGTGCGGTTGGCGCCCTTCATGCCGGGCGCAAGGCCCACGATCAGCAGGCGGGCGTCGAGGTTGCCGAAGGATTTGACCGGGGCGTTGTGCCAGTCGGGAAACTTGGCCCGCAGGTCACGTAGAAAGCCCGCGAGCCGGGGGCATCGCGGGCAATCTCGTGGTGGTTCCTCGAAAGGCGACGCCGTCACGCCAGACCGGTGTTAGGCCGAGCGGATCAGCTGCTCTTGCGGCGCGTCGTCTTCCTGGCCGTCATCGTCACGGTTGGTGAGGGACGGCGCCATGGTCGCCGGGCGCGCGGCGCGCTCCGACGGGTTGCGGGCGATCATGGCGGCCAGCTCGGCCAGCTCGATGAAGTCATCGGCCTGGCGGCGCAGTTCGTCGGCCACCATCGGCGGCGAGGACTTGATGGTGCTGACCACGGAAACCCGCAGTCCGCGGCGCTGCACGGCCTCGACCAGCCGGCGGAAGTCGCCGTCGCCGGAGAAGAGAATCACATGATCGAGATGTTCGGCCATTTCGAGCACGTCGATGGCCAGCTCGATGTCCATGTTGCCCTTGATCTTGCGGCGGCCCATGGCATCGGTGAATTCCTTGGTCGGCTTGGTGACCATGGTGTAGCCGTTGTAGTCCAGCCAATCGATCAGCGGACGGATCGGTGAGTATTCCTGGTCCTCGACGAGGGCGGTGTAATAGTAGGCGCGGACCAGACGGCCCTTCTCACGGAACACCTTGAGCAGCCGGCGATAGTCGATATCGAAGCCGAGAGCGCGGGCCGCCGAGTAGAGGTTTGCTCCGTCTATGAAAAGCGCTACGCGCTCGTTCTCGTAAAAGTTGCCTTTCATGGCATAATCCTTTTTCGCGATATGCGCCTGAGGGGGCGTTAATAATTAATTCAATGGTCGGTAAGGCTGAGTGCTGTCCGACCGTATTTCGAGTGTAAGTTAATAGCCCAATAGTCACAAGGGGTTGGCCGGTGAAAAAGACGCCCTCCGCACAGAGCTACATTGCGCTCGGGGCCAATCTCCCACACCCAAAACATGGCCCTTCACCGATAACTCTGAAAGCCGCGCTTAGTGCTTTGTTTAAAAATGAGATTATCACTGTTCGACTTTCACCTTTCTATCGCTCCGCACCCGTCCCGGCCTCCGATCAACCGTGGTACATCAATGCCGTTGCCGAGGTCGAAACGGTACTATCTGCAGACGAGATGTTGAAAGAACTTCATGCCGTGGAGGCTGAATTCGGCAGGGTGAGGGGCGAGCGCAACGCCGCCCGGCTGATCGATCTCGACCTGCTGGATCATCGCGGGGAAATTGCTTTCGAAGCCCCGGGAAGAGCCACCTTGCCCCATCCGCGCCTGGCCGAACGGGCCTTCGTCTTGAGGCCGCTGGCCGATCTGGCTCCCGATTGGCATCATCCGGTAACGGGAAAGGCCGTCCAGGCGCTTCTGGCGGCGCTGCCGCCCGGTCAGGTCACGGAACTTCTGGACCCCCAGCCAGCCCCTTGGCCGGCCTTGCGTTTTGGGCCCGAGCGCGTATAAACCGCCGCTCTCCGGAACCCCGAGGTTTTCATGGCGCGCGTCACCGTCGAAGACTGCATTCTGCAGGTCCCCAACCGCTTCGATCTCGTCATGCTGGCGTCCCAGCGGGCGCGCGATGTATCGGCCGGCGCGTCGATCCTGGTCGATCGCGATCGCGACAAAAACCCGGTCGTGGCGCTGCGGGAAATCGCCGAGACCAAGCTCGACCATACCGTTCTGCGGGACGCGCTGATCTCGAGCATGCAAAAGCATGCCGATATCGACAAGCCGGAAGAGGTCAACGAGATGGCCGAGCTGGAGCAGGAGCTGGCCGCCGCGCTGGCCCAGGGTGGCGCGGAAGCCGCCCAGCCCAAGGCCCTGCCGATGGCCGAGGAAGACGACGTCGCCGAATAAGGCGCCTTGGAGCAAGGCCGAGCAGGGCTCAGCCCTGCTATTCGCGCAAACAGCGTGGAGAAGACGCCAATCGCACCATATAATGTGCGATTGCCATGATTCGTCAGTTTGAACTCGTCGAGCGCGTACAGTCCTACGATCCGAATGCGGATGAGGACGTGCTGAACCGCGCCTATGTCTATGGCCTGAAGAAGCACGGCAACCAGCTGCGCGCCTCGGGCGACCCGTATTTCTCCCATCCCGTCGAGGTGGCCGGCATCCTGTCGGAGATGAAGCTCGACACCGCCTCGATCGTGACCGGCCTGCTGCACGACACGCTGGAGGATACCGACGCCACACGCGACGAGATCGCCGGCATGTTCGGCGAGGACATCGCCCGCCTGGTCGACGGCGTCACCAAGCTGTCGCGGCTCGAAGTCCAGTCGGAGAGCACCAAGGAAGCCGAGAACCTGCGCAAGCTGGTGCTGGCCATGTCCTCGGACATCCGCGTGCTGCTGGTGAAGCTGGCCGACCGGCTGCACAACATGCGCACGCTGCACCACATCAAGGATGCGACGCGCCGCACCCGCATCGCTCGCGAGACCATGGACCTCTATGCGCCGCTCGCCTCGCGCATCGGCATGGAGAACGTCAAGCGCGAGCTGGAAGAGCTTTCTTTCGCCCAGCTCAATCCCGATGGCCGGTCCTCGGTACTGGCGCGCCAGGGCTACCTGCGCGAGCAGGGCGAGCAGCTGGTGCCGCAGATCGAGGGCGAGCTGATCAAGACGCTGAAGGACGGCGGGCTCGTGGCCGATGTTTCGGGTCGCGAGAAGACGCCCTATTCGATCTGGCGCAAGATGCAGAAGAAGAACGTGTCGTTCGAGCAGCTCTCGGACATCATGGCCTTCCGCATCATCGTCGACAGCATCGCCGATTGTTACCAGGCGCTTGGCCTCCTGCACGGCAAATACCAGGTCGTACCGGTGCGCTTCAAAGATTACATCTCGGTGCCCAAGCCCAACGGCTACCGCTCGCTCCACAGCGGCGTCATCGGCCCGCTGGGACAGCGCATCGAAATCCAGATTCGCACGCGCGAGATGCAGGACGAGGCCGAGCGCGGCGTGGCCGCCCACTGGATCTACAAGGAAGGCGGACCGTCGACCGACGCGCCACAATATGCGTGGCTGCGCAGCCTTGTCGACATCCTCGACAAGGCGCCCAATGCCGAGGAGTTCCTCGAGCACACCAAGCTCGAGATGTTTCAGGACCAGGTGTTCTGCTTCACGCCCAAGGGCAAGTTGATCGCCCTGCCGCGCGGCGCCACGCCGATCGACTTCGCCTATGCGGTTCACAGCCAGGTCGGCGACACCTGCGTCGGCGCCAAGATCAACGGCCGCATGCTGCCGCTGCGCACGCAGCTCTCCAACGGCGACCAGATCGAGATCGTGACGTCCAAGGCGCAGACGCCGTCGCCGACCTGGGAACGCTTCGCCATCACCGGCAAGGCCAAGGCCGCGATCCGCCGCTTCATCCGCACGCGCCAGCGCGAGCAGTACATACAGCTCGGCAAGTCGTTGCTCGACAAGGCCTTCCATGAGGAAGGCTACGAGGCGACGGCGAAGGGCCTCGATGGCGTGAAGGCCAATTTCAAGCACACCAGCACCGACGACCTGATCGCAGCCGTTGGCGCCGGCCTGACCGGCGCGCGCGAAGTGCTGATGGCCGTCTATCCGGGTCTCAAGCAGCAGCGGTCCAATGCCAAGGGGGTGGGCGCCGATGTGGTGCCGATCGCGCGGGCGCGCGCCAAGGTCGCCAAGACCGCCGACAACGAACGCCGCAACGGCGACGGTGGCCAGATCGCCATTCGCGGTCTCATCCCCGGCATGGCGGTGCATTTCGCGCGCTGCTGCCATCCGCTGCCGGGCGACCGCATCGTCGGCATCATCACCACCGGCAAGGGTGTCACCATCCACACCATTGACTGCGCCACGCTGGAAAGCTTCGCCGACTCGCAGGACCGCTGGATCGATGTCGGCTGGGATGCGGTCAACGAGGGCAACACCGCCTATACCGGCCGGCTCAAGGTCACGGTGGCCAACCAGCCGGGCAGCCTGTCGAGCCTGTCGACGGTTATCGCCCGGCACGAGGGCAATATCTCCAACTTGCGCATCGTCAACCGTTCGATGGATTTCTTCGACATGGTGATCGATGTCGAGGTCTCCGGCGTCAAGCATCTGGCCGACATCACCGCGGCGCTGCGCGCCACGCCCGCGATCAATGCCGTCGAACGCGCGCGCAGCTAATCCCAGCAACCCTTCTTTCGAAAGATCCGCGTATGTCTGCTGCGTTGTCCAAGCTGCGTCTGGGTGTGAATATCGATCACGTCGCCACCGTGCGTAACGCGCGTGGCACTACGACGCCCGATCCCTTGCGTGCGGCGCAACTCGCCGCCGCCGCCGGCGCCGACGGTATCACCGCGCATCTGCGCGAGGATCGCCGCCACATCGTCGACGCCGACATCGCCAACCTGATGGACAAAATCAAGCTGCCGCTCAACTTCGAGATGGCGGCCACCGAGGAGATGGTGGCGATTGCGCTTAAGTACCGCCCACACGCCGCCTGTATCGTCCCCGAGAAGCGCGAGGAGCGGACGACTGAAGGCGGTCTCGACGCCGTCGGCCAGCACAATCATCTGAAGCCGATGATCGCTCGCCTGCGCGATGCCGGCATTCGCGTGTCGCTGTTCATCGAGGCCGACCCGCGTCAGCTCGAGGCGGCGGTCTCGCTGGGCGCTCCGGTCGTCGAGCTGCATACCGGCCGCTACTGCGAGATCGAAGGCGAGGCGCAGAAAGCGGAGCTGATGCGGCTGCAGAAGGCCGCGGCGTTCTGCGAGAAGCTCGGGCTCGAATGCCATGCCGGCCATGGCCTCAACTACCAGAACGTGGCGCCGATCGCCGCGATTCCCAATGTCCGCGAACTCAACATCGGCCACTTCCTGATCGGCGAGGCGATCTTCGTCGGTCTCGAACAGGCCATCCGCGGAATGCGCAAGTTGATGGACACGGCGCGGGGCACCACGGCGTGATCCTCGGCATCGGCAACGATCTTTGCGATATCCGGCGCATCGAGAAGTCGCTGGAGCGATTCGGCGAGCGCTTCATCCAGCGCGTCTTCACCGAAACCGAGCGCAAGCGCTCCGAGGGCCGGGCGACGCGCGCCAGCAGCTACGCCAAGCGCTTCGCCGCCAAGGAAGCCTGCTCCAAGGCGCTGGGCACCGGTTTCCGCCGCGGCGTCTTCATGCGCGACATGGGCGTCATCAATATGAGGAGCGGCAAACCGACGCTGGCCCTGACCGGCGGCGCCCTGGCCCAACTCGAAGCGATTACGCCGGCCGGCATGGTGGCGCAGATAGACCTGTCTTTGACGGACGAATACCCGCTGGCGCAGGCCATTGTGATCATTTCGGCGGTGCCCGCAGGACCCGCGCCAGGAGCCTCCAATGGCTAAGGGCAAGGCGGCTACAGTGCGAGACAGGGGGGCTTTGCCCTGCTATACGCCCGGCTCGTTTCAACCGGTATGGCGATGACGGACGTGGCTGAGCGTCGCAAGCGCGGACAGGAAAAATCGGGCGGATGGGCAGAGACCGTCCGCACGGTGGTTTACGCTGTCCTGATCGCACTGGTCGTCCGCACCTTCGCGATTGAGCCCTTCAATATCCCGAGCGGCTCGATGATCCCGACCCTGCTGGTCGGCGACTATCTCTTCGTCTCGAAATACTCCTATGGATACAGCAAGCACTCCTTCCCGTTCTCGATGGGCTTCTTCTCCGGTCGAGTCTTCGGCCATGAGCCCGAGCGCGGCGACGTCGCCGTTTTCAAGTATCCCGGCGACCAGGGCCAGGGCGTCAACCGCACCGATTACATCAAGCGTATTGTCGGCCTGCCGGGCGACCGCATCCAGGTGATCGGTGGCACGGTCTATATCAATGGCAAGCCGGCCGAGCGCCTGCGCATTGGCGACTATGTGCGGGGCACCAACGGCCAATACCAGAAGGGCACTCTCTACAGCGAGGTTCTGCCCAACAGCCGGCGCTACACAGTGCTCGAGTACTTCGACAACGGCACGTCCGACAACACGCCGGAATTCACCGTGCCGGCCGGCAACTACTTCATGATGGGCGACAATCGCGACGACTCGCTCGACAGCCGCACGCGCCTGATGCTGCGTGACGGCTTCGGCATGCCACGCGACCGCGACCAGCTCGGCTGGTACGTGCCCTTCGAGAACCTCGTCGGCCGCGCCGAGTTCATTTTCTTCTCGCACGACCCGATGGTGGCGGGCTGGCTCGAACCCTGGAAGTGGCCGAGCGCGATCCGCTTCAGCCGCTTCTTCATGGGCATCCACTGAACACTGTCGCCGTCGATCTGGCCGCGCTGGCGGCCGTCGTGGGCCACACCTTCCAAAACGCCGAGCTCGCGGCCGAGGCGCTGACGCATCGCAGCGCGCTGGACGGCCAGCCCGGCCTCAAGGTGCGCTTCCCCAACGGCAACGAGCGGCTCGAATTTCTGGGCGACCGCGTCTTGTCGCTCGCCATGGCCGATTTCCTGCTCCGGCGCTATCCGCACGAGCGGGAAGGTGAGCTGGCACGGCGGCACAATGCAATGGTGAGCGCACCGACGCTGGCCGAAGTGGCCGAATCCCTGGGACTTGGCGTCTATCTGTCGCTGGGCACGTCGGAGAAGAGTACGGAGGGCGTGAAGCCCGCGATCCTGGCCGATGCCTTCGAGGCCTTGCTGGGGGCGATTTTCCTCGATGCCGGCTTCGCGGTTGCCGCGGGTGTCGTCGAGCGGATATTCGGCAGCCGCCTCAACGCCCAGGTGACGGCGCCGCGCGATCCCAAAACGGCTCTGCAGGAATGGGTGCAGGCGCGCCGCCTGCCGCTGCCGGCGTATACTGAAGTGGGCCGCGAGGGTCCGGCGCATGCACCGGTCTTCGTGGTCGAGGTCACGGTGAAGGGCCAGTCTCCCGAGCGGGGGCGGGCCGGCAGCAAGCGCGAGGCCGAACGATTGGCGGCGCTGGCATTATTCGAAAGGCTGAACGGCACATGAGCGAACAGAAGACGCGGGCGGGTTTCGTCGCCATCGTCGGCGCGCCCAACGCCGGCAAGTCGACGCTGGTCAATGCGCTGGTCGGCTCCAAGGTCAGCATCGTGTCGCCCAAGGTGCAGACAACGCGCATGCGCGTTATTGGAATTGCCATGGCGGACCTGTCCGACGGCACGCGCGCCCAGGTCGTCCTGGTTGACAC
>JBBRFD010000148.1:0-12414 GCA_038224985.1 Reyranellales bacterium | reverse complement strand
TCGGAATCGTCCGAAGCCAGCCAGACCGCGGCGCGCGCGATATCGTCGGCTTCGCCGATGCGCTTGTAGGGCACCAGCTTCATCAGGCCGGCATAGGCCTCCGGCGTTTGCCATGCCGCCGTGTTGATCGGCGTACGGATGGCGCCGGGTGCGATGGCGTTCACGCGGATGCGCTGTGGCGCCACTTCCTGCGCGATGCTCTTCATCATCATGGCGATGCCGCCCTTGGACGAGGCGTAGTTGACGTGGCCGGCCCAGGGAATCTCCTGGTGCACCGAGCTCATGCAGATGATCTTGCCGGCGGCGCGCGACACGGCCTCGACGATCCCGCGGCGGCGAAATTCGCGCACCGCCTCGCGTGTGCAGAGGAACTGGCCGGTCAGATTGACGCCGATCACCATGTTCCATTGCGCCAGCGTCATGTCGTGGAAGGCCGCGTCGCGCTGCAGTCCGGCATTGGCGACGAGAATGTCGACCGTGCCGAATTTCGCGATCATGGCGGCGAACATCGCCTGCACTTCGTCTTCCTTCGAGACATCGGCCTTGTGCGCGTAGGCGGCGCTGCCTTGCGCCTCGATGGCGACCACGACCTCCGCGGCGGCGGCATCGTCGGTGACATAGTTCACCACGACATCGGCGCCGGCGGCGCCCATCGCCAGGGCGACGGCGCGGCCGATGCCGGAATTGGCGCCGGTGACGATCGCCTTCTGGCCCGACAGGATTTTGGTTGCCATGCGGGAATCTCCTTCAGCTATTCCGTCGGCCAGGGCGGCCGTGCGATGTCATGGGTCAGTCTCGTCTTCCAGCGGACATAGGCGTCGGCCGCCATTTTGATGGCGCTGGCCTGCGTCGGGTACGCGTGGATGATCTTGGCCAGCGTCGACAGGCCGATGCGGGCGTCGATCGCCAGCGTGATCTCGTTGATCATCTCGCCGGCATGGGCGGCCACGATGGTGGCGCCGATCACTTCGTCGCTGCCATCGCGGACATGGACCTTCACGAAACCCTGTTCCTGGCCGTCGAGCATGGCGCGGTCGGTGTCCTGCATCATCACCGTAAAGGTGCGCACCGGGATCGAGCGGTCGCGTGCTTCGCTGACATAAAGGCCGACATGGGCGATTTCGGGATCGGTGTAGGTGCACCAGGGAATGGTGAGCGCGCTCATGCGTTCCTGCCCGCCGAACAAGGCATTGGCGACGGCGACGCGCGCCGAGGCCTCGGCGACATGGGCGAAACGGTGTTCGAGGCAGACGTCGCCCGCGGCATAGACCAGCGGGTTGGCCGTGCACTGGAAATCGTCGACGCGGATGCCCTGGCCGTCGCAATCGATGCCCGCCGTCCCGAGGCCGAGGTCCTCGACATTGGGCGTGCGTCCGACTCCGGCCAGGATGTGATCGACCGTGAGGGTATTGAGCTGTTCGTCGGCCAGCAGGTCGGCAAGCTTCTCGCCGCCGGCTCCGGCGCGCACGGCGACGACCCTGGTATTGAGATGGATCTCGACGCCGTCGCGCGCCAGCGATTCGGAGAGGATCTGTGCTGCGTCGCGCTCCTCGCGCGGCAGGAACTTGGGTTCGTCTTGGGCAATGACGACATGCGAGCCCAGGCGGCAAAAGGTCTGCGCCAACTCGCAGCCGGTCGGGCCGCCGCCGATCACCAGCAGGCGCCGGGGCCGCTCCTCGAGATCAAAGATGTTCTCGGTGGTGCAATAGCCCGCTTCCTCGATGCCCGGAATCACATTGGGCTTGGGCCGCGCGCCGGTGGCGATCAGCATCTTGGCGAAGCGCAGGGGCGTTGCGTCGACCATCAGGGCGTCGCGGCCGGTAAACCGCGCGGCGCCGAAATAGAGATCGATGCCGGCCAGCGTCAGGCGTTCGGCCGACTGGTATTGGGCCAGCCGCGTGCGCAGTCGGCGCATGCGCTCCATGGCGCCGCCAAAGCCCTTCTGAATGACATCCGGCAACACCGCGCCCATCTTCTCCGCGTTTTGCATGGTCGTGTAGAAATGCGCGGCGCTGATCAGCGCCTTGGACGGTACCGAGCCGGTCTGTAGCGAGACGCCACCCAGCAGGTTGCGTTCGACCAGTGCCACCTTCGCACCGCGTTGCGCGGCCATGCTGGCCGCCGTCAGGCCGGCCGGGCCGGCGCCCAGCACGATGAGATCGTAGGGCGCCGCCGGCACCGGGTTCACCCAGCCGGGCGGCCGCGCGTAGAGTAGCAGGTCGCGGCGGTTGACGTCGGGCGGACGCGCGCTCTGTTCGGTCTTCATGGCGCCAGCCAGCCGCCGTCGAAGCCCGCGCGCTTGAGGCCGGCCGCGATATAGGGACAGGACCGCATCAACTGCCAGAAGAAGCCGGAGCGGTAGTTCTCGATCATCATGGCCACGATGCCCTGGTCGAGGCCGTCATGGCCTTCTGAGATCCAGCCGCCGCGGTCGATGACGCTGGGATTGAAGGCGCTCGACAGGCGGTTGCCGGCGGCGATGGCGGGATTTTCCATCAGCACGCGGCGGACGGCGGCCACTGCGCCGGGAGGCGAGAAGGGCAGTGCGGCCACCATCGCCCAGGGCGCCAGCGTGCCGTCGTCGCGGCCATAGGGTACGCCGCGGTCGGTGTAGCCGAAGAAGCGGCGGTCGCGGCCGCTCTCGCGCAACTCGCTGTTGCCCGGCCCGTCGCCGGCGGTGATGCCCCAGAGGTTGGGGCCGTAGCTGATGAAGCCGTAGGGATTGCGCGCCGCGTATTCGCGCTGGATGGCAACGGCGCGACGACTGTTCTCGAAATAGTCGCAGCCCTTCTCGCGCATGAAGCGGTCTTGGATGCCGCGGAAGTCGATCCAGGCGTGCGAGAACAGGTGAATGAACAGCGGGCCGGCGTAGAGGTATTCGTAGCCGTAGATGTTTTCCCACTGATAGGTCGCCGTCCAGCCGGTGAAGCTGCTGTCGGGCAGGGGAAAGCCGGGCGAGGCGAGGCCCAGCACATAGAGCATCGTGGCTTCGCTGTAGCCCTCCCATGCCACCCGGAGAAAGCCGCATTCCGGCTTCCAGCCTTGCGCCACCGTGGTCGACTTGTTCTGGGCCCATTGCCAGTCGACGCGGCGATAGAGCTGGTCGGCGAGGGCGCGGATTTCCGTCTCGTCGGGCGTCGCGCCGGAGAAATATGTGGCGGCGGTGAGGAAGCCGGCGAAGAGCAGGGTGCTGTCGATCATCGAGAGCTCGCACTGCCAGACGCGCCGTCCCGTACGCATGTCGAGGAAGTGGTAGTAGAAGCCCTTGTAGCCTGTAGCGTCGGCCGCTTCGCTCTGAGCACTGCCGGCAAAGAAGCACAGCACCTTGAGGACTATGGCGGCGGCCTCGGCGCGAGCGATCCAGCCGCGTTCGACACCGATGGGATAGCAGGACAGTGCGAAACCCACGACAGAGATGCTGGCGGGTGAGTTGGGGCGCGAGGTATCGGCGACCAGGCCGGTCCCGGCATCGACATACTCGAGGAAATAGTCGAAGGCCGCCTTCTGAAGCTGCTCCAGCAATGGGTCGTCCAGCGCTTCTTTGGCAGCAGGCAACGTGTCAGGCACGGAGCGAGGCCGGCGCCAGCGCGGCGTAAGAGAAGGTAATCGCGTTCACCGACATCGGCTCCAGCGTGGCGGTTAATTCGATCTGTCCGCCGGTGCAGGTAAAGGACTGCGTCTCGCTCTGTATCGTCGATCGGGCCTGCAGTTCGGCAACCTGGGCGGGGCTGAGATAGTCGGGCGAGCCCAGGGCAAGCCAGCCGGGCTTTGCATTGGCATGGCCCTCGTCGATACGTTTCAGCGTGGCGCTGCGCGGCGTGCCGGCGCCGAGCAACTTGATCTTCACGGTCTCGCTGGCAATGGGCCGGCGCGGCGCCTGGAAATTCGTCAGGAAGACCGTGACCTCGCGCTCGCCGCGCACTACCCAGGCATCGACCGTGGCATGCGTGCCCTCGACCGGCAGCTGCTCGTTACCCAGCGCATGCAACAATTCGTAAGTGCGATAGGCCGGTTTGGCGATGCCGTGCAGGTTCAACAGGCCGAAGCCGCCATGGAACGGCACCGAGGGGAAGTAGTTCTCCTCGAAGATGTCGGAGAAGGTCCAATAGCTATAGGCCTCGACCAGTCCGGTTGCTTCCATGATGGTCTTGGCGAGGAAGGAAGCGGCATAGGGTTCGTCGTGCAAGGCGTCGCGAGGGTTGGAGGAACTGCTCCACTCCGTGTAGTAGAGCGGCCGGCCTGCGGCCTGCTGCCTTGCTTTCGCGGTCTGCTCGCGCAAGACGCTGCGCTTGCTCAGCGATAGCTGCGTCTCAGTATCGTCACCGGGCTTGCCGAAGGCATCCGTCGGATAGTGATGCGTGCTGATGAAGTCGGCGGGCAGGCCGTTCTGCGTGCAGAAGGCAATGAATTCCTCGATCCAGTCGTTGGTCGCCGTAGCCGGGCCGCCGACGCGCAACTGGCTGTCGATGGCATTGATGGCGGCCACGGTATGCCGGTAGAGCTCGAAATACGTCTCTTTCCTGCCATCGCCGAAGGCCGTCAGGTTCGGCTCGTTCCAGACCTCGAAGAACCACGTACGCACTTCGGCCAGGCCGTAGCGGTCGATCCAATGCGCGGTCAGCCTGGAAATCAGCAGCGCCCATTTTTCGTAGTCGCGCGGCAGCGTGACGTTGGCGCGGTAGTGAAAGACGATCTGGTCGCCCGAGGACAGGCCCGTCGGCATGAAACTCAGCTCGACGAAGGGCTTCATGCCGATCGACAGCAGGAAGTCAAAAACCTGGTCGATGTTGAAGAACGAATAGAGCGGCTGGTTCATCTGGATGGTCATGGTGCCCATGTCGTCGGACAGCAGGCCGTGGAAACGGACGTATTTGAATCCCAGCTCCTTGTGGGCGCGGGTCAACTGCTGCTGATAATCGGCGCGCAAGGCCAGCGGCGCGTGGCCGCTGCCGATGGTGTGCTCCCAGAAATGCGGAAAGGCTTGAGACGGCGTGCCAAGGTCACAGGTGAATTGTGCGGGCATGCGTCCTCAGGCCTGTTCGCTGAAGAAGCCGCCGACGCGGCCGGTCTTGCGTTCGGCGGCAACGCCGGCGTCGGCGCCGAAAGGATGGCCGCCGAAGCCGTGCCGCATCATGGCGATGGCGCGCGCCCAGTTGCGGCGGCTGTCGCGCGAGGCCACGAGCTGGATCACCGACTGGGTGATGACGGGGATCGGCACGTCCATGTGCAGCGCGTCGTCGACCAGCCAGTTCACTTCGCCGGTGTCGCCGACATAGGGCTCGACGCCTTCGAGATGCGGATGCTCGCGGTAGCTCTTGGCCATCAGTTGGACCAGCCAGGAGCGCACCACCGAGCCGTTCATCCAGCAGTCGAGCACCGGCCCGATGGGCAGCGGCTGGCGGAAGCGTTCGAGCAGGTCCATGCCTTCGGCAATCGCCTGCAGCATGCCGAACTCGATGCCGTTATGGACCAGCTTAACGAAATGGCCGGAGCCGGCCGGCCCGGCATAGACATAGCCGCCCTCGACCGCGAGAAGGCGCAGCAGGGGTTCGATCAGCTTGTTGGGAGCCTCGTCGCCCCCCGCCATGAAGCAGGCGCCGGCCAAAGCGCCGCCCGGTCCGCCGCTGGTCCCGAGATCGATGAAATCGATACCCTTTGCCTTGAGGCGGGCGTGGCGGCGGATCGAATCGCCCCAATAGGAGTTACCGCCATCGACCACGATGTCGCCCGGCGACAGGATCGCGGCGAGGCTTTCGAGCGTCGCGTCGACGGCGGCACCTGCCGGGATGTAGAGAAAAACGATGCGGGGCGACGGCAGTGCGGTTGCCAGCTCGTCGAGCCTGGCGATCGACACCAGTCCGGCGGTTATGAGGTTGGGTGGTGCAGCGCCCTGCGTAAAGCCCACCACCGACAGCTTCTTGGCCAGGGCCTGACGGGCAAGGTTGCCGCCCATCTTCCCCAGACCGACGATGGCGAACGACGCGCGATCAGATCCCGATTACATCTTTTCCGCCTTCCCGTGCCGGCCCCATGTTGGGTGATGCCGGGCTGGAGCGCGGGTTAAACGGGACCTTTCTGGCGTGGTTCCCTGCTGTGGGTCTGCAATCGACCGTGCCGAGGAAGAACGCGAGCAAAGCCAGCGTAAGGCCGGCACGTAAGTGACAGGGAAGAGGGCAGCGATCAGCGCGCCGTAGGATGGCTGGTTGGTGCAGGATGCCGATCAGCAGCGGCACGATAGAACGTGCAGGTCATCGGCGGCGCAGCCGGAATGATGCCGGCCAGAATCGGCGCCGCGATCGGGATCTAATCCAGCGGTTTGACGTCGGAGGAGCGGAATTCCCTGGCCTGAGCCGAAGCTCCGGTGAAGACGGCGTGAGCCGCTGGCAGTATGGTGGAACGCGTGGTTTCCTTCCCGCGTTCATTGTTCTAAGTTGTCCGACAACCTTTGATCGGTCGCCATCACCGGTTTCCCCTCTCCGACAAGCTCTGCAGCACCCAGGTCCATGCCGAAACCGCGCCCCACAGCCAATCTTGCCGAGCGGATCATTTCGCGGCTGGGCAGCGATATTCGCGCCGGACGGCTCGCGCCCGGCGCCCGGCTGCCAACCGAGCAGAGCCTGACATCGACACTCGGGGTAAGCCGCGCCGTGGTGCGCGAGGCTGTCGCCGCCCTGCGCGCCGACGGCCTGGTGGTGACGCGGCGGGGTTCCGGCGCTTACGTCGCCGATGCCGCGGCACGGCCCTTTCGCATCGTCGGTCCGCGGAAGCCCTCGATCATCGACATTCTCGACGTCATGGAGTTGCGCCTCGCTGTCGAGGTCGAGGCGGCAGCACTCGCGGCCGAACGCGCGACGCGCAAGCAGGTCGCCACCATCCGCTCCGCCTGGCGCGCCATCGATAGCGCGCTGAAGAAGGGCGAGGGTGCCGTGGCTGAGGATTTCGCCTTCCACCGCGCCATCGCCGACGCCACGGGCAACGGTCAGTTCTGGAGCTTCCTCGAATTTCTCGGCAGTCACGTCATTCCACGCCAGAGCGTGCGGCTCACCGTCGATACGCCGGCCGAGCGGCGCAGCTATCTCGAGCGCATCCAGCACGAACACGGCCGCATCGTCGCGGGGATCTCCGATGAGGATCCCGCCGAGGCGCGCCGCGCCATGCGCGAGCACCTGACGCGCTCGCTCGAACGCTATAGAACACTTGCAGGGAGAAGCGGCAATGTCCGGCGATAAGAACAGGAAGATCGTTTTCACCGGCGCATCCGGCGGCATCGGTACCATGATCCGGCCGCTGCTGGCGGCGCGCTACGCCGGCCTGGTGCTGAGCGACATGGTCAAACCCGCGAACCTGTTGCCGGGCGAGACCTTCGTGGCCGCCGACCTCACCAAGCCGGAAGAAGTCGCCGCTGCGGTGAAGGGTGCCCATTCGGTCATCCATTTCGGTGGCTTTTCCGTCGAGGGACCGTGGGAAACGATCCTGCAGGCCAATATCATCGGCTGCTACAACCTCTTCGATGCAGCGCAGAAGGCCGGCGTGAAGCGCGTGATCTTCGCCTCGTCGAACCACGCTGTCGGTTTCTATCGCCGAAGCCAGAAGATCCGCACCGACGTCACGACGCGTCCCGACAGCCGCTATGGCGTGAGCAAGGCCTTCGGTGAAGCGCTGGGTGCGATGTACGCCGACAAGCACGGCCTCTCCGTCACCTGCCTGCGCATCGGCAATGTCGGCACGACCGCGCTCGATGTCCGGCGTCTGGCCATCTGGGTCTCGCCCGAGGATCTCGTGCAGCTGATCGGCATCGGCCTCGATCATCCCGATATCCGCTTCGAGATCATGTACGGCGCGTCGGACAACGCCTCGTCGTGGTGGGATAACTCCAATGCCCGTAAGCTAGGGTACCGTCCCGTGAGCAAGAGTGAGGATCACCGCGCCCATGCCGAGGCCGAGCAGAAGAAGGTCGGTCCCGATGCCGTCGGCGACGTCTTTCAAGGCGGTGCTTTCTGTTCGATGGAATTCACCAACGATGTAAAGCGCGCCGGCCCTTAACGCGTCTGCGTTTCGAATACCCAATATGAGATTTGAAACCTCGGCGCTTGGTATGCGCACACACTGAGACAATTCGCGCGCCATTGATCTTGCACCTTGAAGCGCAATAATCCCGGCAGGAGGTCGTACATGTCTCGTTACCTGACCGTTGGGGCAGCCCAGATGGGTCCCATCCAGCGTGCCGATTCGCGCCGCGCGGTCGTCGAGCGCCTTCTGGTGCAACTACGCGAAGCCAAGCGCATGGGTTGCGAGCTGGTGATCTTCCCTGAATTGACGCTCACTACTTTCTTCCCGCGCTGGTGGATGTCCGACCAGGCCGAAGTCGATGGCTTCTTCGAACAGGAGATGCCGTCGAACGAGACGGCGCCGCTGTTCAACGAGGCCAAGCGTCTGGGTATGGGCTTTTCGCTGGGCTATGCCGAACTCGTGAAGGAAGACGGCCGCGTGCGCCGTTTCAATACCTCGATCCTGGTCGAGCGTGACGGCCGCATTGTCGGCAAGTACCGCAAGGTCCATCTGCCGGGCCATGTCGAGCACGAGCCTTATCGCGAGTTCCAGCACCTCGAGAAACGCTACTTCGAGGTCGGCAACCTGGGTTTCCCGGTGTTCCGCGCCTTCGACGCCATCATGGGCATGTGCATCTGCAACGACCGGCGCTGGCCCGAAACCTATCGTGTGATGGGGTTGCAGGGCGTAGAGATGGTCACGCTCGGCTACAACACGCCGTTGCACAATCCGCCGTCGCCCGATCACGACGAACATTCGTGGTTCCACAACCAGTTGTCGATGCAAGCCGGCGCCTACCAGAATGGCGCCTGGGTGGTAGGAGTCGCCAAGGGGGGAACCGAAGAGGGGGTTCCATCGTTGGCGGATAGCATGATCGTGGCACCGTCCGGCAAGGTCGTGGCGCGCGCGGCCGGAGAGGACGACGAACTCGTGGTGCATCGCTGCGATCTCGACGCCGGCAAGAGCTACAAGAGGACCACATTCAATTTCGCCGTCCACCGTCAACCCGATCAATACAAGATGATCGTCGAGCGCAAAGGTGCAGTGGAACCATCATGAGCAAAAGAGAGAGTAAAAGCGTTTTGAACACACTTCATATTCGTTGTGGCCACGATATAGAGGCCAAGCTGATCGAAGCCGGTATCGAGGGTCAATATCTCTGCTTCGCCGATCCGGCCTGGCTCGGACCACCGCCGCAGTTCAACGCCTGGGTCGCCGGCCGGGCTCAGCTCATTTCCGAGCGCACCGGCCTGCCGCGCGCCAAGGTGCGCGAGGAACTGGGCGATTCCTATTGGCGGCTGGCGCGCGCACCCAAGGAATACAAGCGCATCGTCCTGTGGTTCGAACACGACCTCTACGATCAGGCAGCCCTTGCCCGCGTGCTGGCGAGCTTCGCCACGCGCGCCAAGTTGCCGCCGGTCGAGTTGATCCAGGTCGAAGGCGCCCTCGGCGATCTTACCTCCGAGCAACTGCTCAAGCTCTGGCCCAAGCGCAAGCGGGTGACGGCAGCCCAGATGACGCAAGCCAAGGCCGTGTGGTCGGCGCTTTGTGCCGAGACGCCGGAACCGCTGACCCAGTTGGTGAAGAAGGGCGTGCGTGACTTGCCGTTCATGAAGGCGGCGCTGGTGCGCCACCTGCAGGAACTGCCATGGACCAACGACGGATTGTCGCTGACCGAGCGTCAGATCCTGCAGGCTCTCGTCAAGGGACCGCTTGCGGTATCGGCGATTTACGCAGCCGTCGCCAAGCGCGATCCGCAGCACTTCATGGGCGACCTCTTCTTCTGGTCGGTCGTGCGCGACCTGATAGAAGCGCCGGTGCCACCAGTCTCGGTATCGACGGCGACGCGCCGGCTCGCCTGGCCCAAGCGCGTGCTAAAGCTCACCGCTTCCGGCAAGGCGCTGCTCGAGGCCAAGGCCGACTGGCAGGCGACCGAACCGCTCGACCGCTGGGTCGGCGGTGTCGTGGTTGTGCCGGGTGCACCGCCGTGGCGTTGGAATCCGCGCAAGTCGGAGGCCGAGCTCGCGAAGGCGGCTTAGCCGAGTGCATCAGCCGAATTTGCCGTAGCTGCGCTCCGGCGTGCCGCGGTTGAGCGACAAATGGGTGTGGGTTGCGACGAAAGCGTCACCCACTTTTTTTCGTCCCAGGCCCACGGTGGCGCGGCCGCCGCGGTCGAAGCGATCGCCATTGGGATGGAAGCCGTCCGAGGTCCAGACTGCCATACCGATGGCCGTCAGCCGGTCGGCCGAGACGATGCCTTCCATGCTCTCGAGCTTGAAGGCGAAGTTGCGGATGGTGCCCCAGACGTTGCGCCACTGCTGCTTCTCGGCGATCTCCTGGCCGATCATGAAGTCGGTGAAGGTGCCGAAGGCGATCATGTCGTCGGCGCAGATCGGCCGCGCGCCCTCGTAGTCGATGGCGCGACAATGCGTGGCCAGTGCCTCGAACCAGCTGCGGATGGCGGCAAGATCGTCGGCAGGCGGGGCGCTACGGAGATTCATCGTCGTCGGTCCTCACAGTCCAAAACGTTGCCAGTGCAGGCGGTCCTCGACGGCAGCGACCGTCGCGGGGCCGATGTCTTCGATGCGTGATCCAATGCCGAAGCGTGACAGCAATCCGCGACGGGCCGCGATCACCGGCAGGCGGACCTTTTCGCCATAGCGTGCCTGCAGGGTCGAGCGCAGGTCGCCCAGTGAATCGACGAGGCCGTATTCGAGGCCGCGACGGCCGGTCCAGAACTCGCCGGTGAAGAGCAGCGATTCGGCGGCCGTCAGCCGCGCGCCACGGCGCTCGCGCACCCATGCCTTGAAGTCGTCGTGGATTTCCGACTGCAGGCGCTTCAGGCGCTCCACATCCTCGGCCTTCTCGGGCTGAAAGGGGTCGAGCATCGATTTGTTCTCGCCCGAGGTATGCATGCGCCGCTCGACGCCGATGCGCGCAATCAGGTCCTGGAAGCCGAAGCCCGCGCTGACGACGCCGATCGAGCCGACGATGGAGGAGGGCTGGGCCACGATCTCGTCGGCGGCGCAGGCCAGCCAATAGCCGCCGGAAGCCGCCACGTCCTCGACGAAGGCGATGACCGGCAGTTTCTTCTCCGCCGCCAGCAGGCGGATACGGGCGGCGATCAGCGCCGACTGCACCGGCGAGCCGCCGGGCGAATTGATCGACAGCGCCACGGCCTTGGCGCCCTTGGTGTTGAAGGCGCGGCGCAGGATGGCCGCCGTCGACTCCATCGACAGCCCGCGCGAACCGAGGCGGGAGCCCGCCATGATGACACCCGACAGCGATACGACCGGCACGGTGGGCTTGCGGCTGAAGCGCTCTTTGATCCAGTTGAACATGGCAATCACTGTCGCGGCGCGGGCCTCAGAACGCAAGCGGGGCGGCGTGACGCAACACCGCTTCGGCGGCCTCGGTGTAGCCACCTTCCTCGCGATGCAGCCGTAGCGGCTCCGACTCGTAGCGTCGGGGCGCGCCCTTGCGGGCACGTACGAGGACGCGGGTGGCGGGGGGCAGCTTCTTGATCGCGAGATCGCCCCAGCCGAGACCCACGAACAGGGCCACGATCTCCTCCAACCGATCGCTGCGATGGATGAGCGTGAGCGTGCCCTCCGGTTTCACGGCGCCGGCGGCGATTGCGAGCCACCGGGCCAGACCGGCGCTCGATTCGACGGTGGCCAGCGCCTTGCTCAAATCAGGCGAAGGGTCGGCCACGGCGGCGGCAAGATAGGGCGGGTTGGTCGCGACATGGTCGAAGCCCGCCGAATTCCCGGTGAGGTTTTCCGGCAAGGGATATGCGAGATCGTGAACGACCGTGCGGACGCTATCCTCGACGCCATTCAGCCGGGCATTGCGCTCGGCCAGCAGGGCAAAGGCCTGCTGCAGCTCGATTCCCGTGACGTCGATGGCGGGCACGCGCGCCGCCAGACAAAGGCCGACCGAACCGACGCCGGCGCCGAGATCGAGCACGCGCTGGCCCGCCTTGGCATCCACCGCGGCGGCCAGCAGCACGGCATCGACGGCGACGCGATAGCCGCGCCGGGGTTGCAGCAGCCGCACGCGGCCCCCCAGCAGTCCGTCCTCGGTCAGGTCCTCCACCATATGTGGGGCACTAGACCATCTCACGACATCGTGTCGCAACCTCTGGACGGCGATGCTATCTATGCTGTCGACATGGCCACCATCGTAACCCTCGAAAACAAACGCAAATCGCCCAGCCTCGAACCGCTGCTGGCGCTCTGCGCTGATGAAATGGTGCGGATCGATCGCGAGATCCTGGCGCGCATGCGTTCGCCCGTCGCCATGATCCCGGAACTGGCCAACCATCTGGTCGGCGCCGGCGGCAAGCGCATGCGGCCCTTGCTG
>JBBRFD010000147.1:0-12434 GCA_038224985.1 Reyranellales bacterium | reverse complement strand
GGGCGGCGCGCATCTGCTGCATCGGCCCGCCCGAGCCGTCGCTCACGACGACGAACTCGTCGCGCTGGGCGCGGCGGCCCGCCGAGACCATGGCCCTGAGGTCGCCGGCTTGCGCTGGCGAGAGCGCGCCGTCGCCGGTTTGCCAGGTTATCGCCAGCATGCTGTCCGAGCGCGAGGGGTCGTAGCGCGTATCGACGGCGGCCTGTTGCGCCACGGGGTTGGCGCAGGCGCCCAGCAGGGCGGCGATGAGGACCAGAACGGCGAATCGCATGGATAGGGTCACTCCGAGGCCGTTGCGTTCGTCAATCGAGGCGGAAGCCGGCGCTGGCGCCGGGCGAGCCGACGGCGACACGGCGAGGCGGCGTCGGGTGGTTGAGGCGCTGGAGGACCAGGCGGTCGGCATCCGTCGGCGGCACCCGATCGGTGAGCGGCGTGCGCAGCCGGCCGCTGGTCGGTTCGACGAAGTAGGGCGTGATGATGATGACCAGTTCGGTTTCCGAGCGCTGGTAGGCGTCCGACTTGAACAGCGATCCGAGGACCGGGATGTCGCCGAGCCACGGAAGCTTGACGACGTCCTGTTGCGAGCTCGCCTGCAGGAGGCCAGCGATGGCGAAGCTCTGGCCGCTGCCCAGCTCGATCGTGGTCGAGGCGCGGCGCGTCTGGATGCCGGGCACGGTGACGACGGCGGTGGCGGTCAGCGGCACGGTGATCGAGCCGGTCGCCGAGAGCTGGCTGACTTCGGGTGCGACCTTGAGGTTGATGCGGTCGCCGACGATGGTCGGCGTGAAGGCAAGGCTGACGCCGACCTGTTTGTAGGTGATGGAGATCGCGCCACTGGTGCCGCCCTGCGGCACGACGATCGGAATTTCGCCGCCCGCGAGGAAGCTCGCCGTCTCGCCCGACATGGCGATCAGGTTGGGCTCGGCCAGGATGGTTGCCTGACTTTGCGTCGCGAGGAAGTCGATGAAGCCGTTCAGGCTGTTGTCGCTGTTGGCAAAGGCGGCGATTCCCGAGGCCTGGCCGCCGATGCTCTGCACGGTACGCACGGCGGCGCCGGCAGTGACACCGCCGAGGCCGAACAAGGCGACATTGTTGATGTTCTGCCAGTTGATACCGACGCGCTTCAGCGCGTCGCGCCGGACTTCGGCTACCTTGACGCGCAGCTGCACCTGGTTGGGCGCGTCGACGCGGATGTTGTTGATCACCTTGGTGGCGTTGCCGTTGACGTGTTGAAGCGCCAGGCGCCGAGCATCCTCCGCCATCACGGCCGAGCGAACGGTGCCGCTCAACACGATGCTCTCGCCCTGATTGCCGTAGGTGATGCCATTGGCTGGATGCTGCGCCTCGAGCGCGTCTTTCATCCGGCTGACCGGTGAGGTGACGCGGACGATAGTGTTCAGCAGCACGTTGTCCTGTGCATCCACCGCGTAGAGCACGGTCTCGCCCGGCTTCTTGGCGAAGACATAGACCATGGTCGGCGACCGCACCTGGACGTCGGCGATATCGGGCGCCGCGACGAATACAGTAGCGGCGGCGCTGGGCAGGCGGATGGCCGTCCCCTTGTTGATCTCGAGAGTGAGTATCGGCGATTGCGGCGAGACCACCTGGCTTTGTCCGAAGGAACGGCCAGGCGCACCGCCGCCGACGATGGTCGGAGGCGCAGCCGGCGATCCCGCCACCGGCGGCTGGATCGGCACGGGCGCCGGTATCGGCCGTGGTGGCACGGCCTGTGCCAGGATTTTTGGCATCTGGCCGTCGGCGGAGGGCGGAGGTGCCGCCGGTGTCGCCAGCGGAGGAGCGGCGGGTGTGGCGACGGCCGGCGCCATCGGGGCCAGGCCCGCAGCCGGCGCGGCTTCGCCGGTTGCAACGCCGGGCGTCAAAGAGGCCGTCATGGACTGCATCATTTTCTCGACCCGTTCCGACTCGCGACGGTTGAGATCGTCGGAAACGGTGTCGTTGGGCTGCTTGCGCGACTGCTTCTTGACCGGCGCGGCTTGCGCCGCAGGTGCTGCCTTGGCCGTTGGAGTAGCGGCGCTATCCGGTATCTGCGCCTGCGCCGGTGAGGCCAGCGCCAGTGCGGTCGCAAGCGAGATCGCCAAACGAGCCCAAGTCGCCAAGGTCGGTCGATGTTTCATGGGATGCCCGCGCTTTGCCATTGAAAGGTGGAAGCCGCAAATGCTCTCAGGCGGCCCCGATAACTGATGGCGTACGAATGAGTTCCAAAACATACTTAAATTATTAGATGAAGTAAATCAGTTAACTTATTATTTTTAAAGAGATAAACTGATGAATTATTCGCGCTACCCAGCCGTCGACAGGGCCTGCGAGGGCACCATATGACCGCAGGTTGTCCGTCACGAAAGTCCCTGGCACGAAGTCGTATTTCTTCAAGAGCTTGCGCACGAGTTTCAGCGCGGCATTCTTGTTCCGCTTCGCCTCGACCAGCACATCGAGCACCTCACCAGAGCCGGTAAATGCCTGAATTTTGAGGCACTTGCCGATACTCTCGTAAGTGGAAAGTCTTGAAAAAGACTCGCTGGCGGACAGGGCGGGATTCGAACCCGCGGTGGCTGTTACACCACGCACGCTTTCCAAGCGTGTGCCTTAAACCACTCGGCCACCTGTCCCCAGAGCGTGGTTTCGCCGCTCTTATAGCGGGATCGGCGGCTGCCGCAACGGCTTCCCCCGGCGGTCTCGCTTGGCTAGGGTGCGCGCCGTATTCGGGGGACAAATGGTGCTGGTTCGGGGCCTCGGCTGGTTTTTGCTGGCACTCGCCGTGGCGGTATCGGTGAACGACGCGCTGGCCTGGTGGTCGGAAGGCGGCTTCCACCTCAGCGGCCTGGGCGACCTCTGGAGCAAGCTCGATTCAGGCTCGCTGGGCTCGGCGCAGAGCTCCGTCCAGCGCTTCGCCAATGCCAGCCTGTGGAACTGGCTCGCCCGGCCCGTCCTGGCGACGCCGGCGCTGCCCGTCTTCCTGGGCTTCGGCCTGCTGGCCCTGTGGCTGGGCGGCCAGGGCGAAGGCCAGGCGGAACCCGGCTTCGTGATGGGCTCGCGGCCGTCGCGGCGCCGCCGGCGCGGTGGGCTCAGCTAGGGCGGGCTCAGCCAAAATTTTTGCGCCGGCGTGCATTTTTCAAAGTCACACTGCTTGCAATCGTAAGTCACTATTTCCCCATATGGCGGGATGCCCATCGATCCCGCCCGCATCGCCCGTTTCGTCGCCGCCTACACGGCCAAACCCCATATCCGCGAGGCGGCGCTCCAGGCCGGCTACGCGCCGCGCTCGGCCGGCGACCTCGGCTACCACATGCTGCAAAGGCCGGAGGTCCAGGCGGCGTTGGCCGCCCATGCCGAGGGCGAATTCCAGACAATCGAGCGGCAGGCCGGCCGCGTGCTGGCCGAGGCGGCGCGCATCGCCTTCGCCGATCCCGCCGGCCTGTTCGATGCGAAGGGACGGCTGAAGCCGGTGCCCGAGATGAGCGGCGACTGCCTGGCCGCGGTCTCCCGCGTCGAGGAGACCCGCCAGGGCGGGGTGCGCCTGCTGCGCCACGGCAAGCTGGCGGCGCTGGCACTGCTGGCGCGCTATCTCCATTTCATGACGCCCGGGGCGGATGTGTTCGCTTCGCAAGAGGAGGCCCGCGAAGAGGCCGCCAACGAACCGCCGCCGCTGCTGCCCCGCCAGGCGCGCTTCGCCGCCGAATTCACGGTCGATTTCAACGCCACCAAGGCTGCGATCCGCGCCGGCTATGCGGCGAAATGGGCGCAGAACCGGGGCTACAAGCTCCTGCTCGAACCGGCGGTCCAGGCCGCTATCGCTGCCCGCGCGCACAGCCGCTTCGCCCGTTCCGCGCTTTCGGCCGAGCGCGTGCTGCGCGAGATCGCGCGCATCGCCTTCTTCGACATGCGGTGCCTCGTTCGCGACGGCTGCCTGCCGCGCACCATCCACGACCTCGACGACGATGCGCGCGCCGTCTTCGCCATGATCGAGATCGCGCCGCGCCACCGCCGCGCCGCGCTCAAGTTCCGCAGCCTCAACAAGCTCGCGGCGCTGCGGCTGCTGATGGACGTGCTGGAGGCGAATGGCCCGCCCGATGAAGAGTCATGCCCTCCCAATCGAGAGTCATGCCCTCCCGATGAAGAGTCATGTCCTCCCCATTCAGATGGGGAGGTGCCCGTCATACGGGCGGAGGGGTCATAAGCACCGCGCGCGATTTCTCTGACCCCTCCGTCGACCTATGAGGTCGACACCTCCCCATCTGAATGGGGAGGAAGCGCTGTTTTGACCGGTCGGATGATCGGCGGCATTCTCCCCGCAACGCAAAGAAAAGGGAGAACGCAGATGGCAAGGCTCGACGGCAAGGTCGCGGCGGTGACGGGCGGGGCATCGGGGATCGGCGAGGCGACGGTCCGGCGTTTCGCGGCCGAGGGTGCCAGCGTGGCGTTCTGCGACCGCGACGGCGAGCGCGGCCAGCGCGTGGCGGCCGAACTGGCGGCCGCCGGCGCCAAAGTCGCCTTCACGCAGGCCGATGTCGGTACCGAGGCTGCCTGCCTCGCCTTCGTCGACGGCGCCGCGCGGAAATTCGGGCGCCTCGACATCCTCGTCAACAATGCCGGCATCCGCAAATACGAGAAGGTCGACGAGGCGAGCGGGGCGAGCTGGAACGAGATCCTCAGCGTCAACCTGATGAGCTACGTCTTCTGCGCCAAGGCGGCCGTTCCGCTGATGCGCCACAACAAGGGGGGCGCCATCGTCAACGTCGCTTCCGTCCGCTCCGTCATGTCGGGCGGCGGTAACCTGCAATACGACACGACCAAGGCCGCCATCGCCGGCCTGACGAGGGCACTCGCGGCCGACCACTCGCCGGAAGGCATTCGCGTCAACGCCGTCGGTCCGGGCCCGATCTTCACGCCGTTCCATCAACGCCGCATCGCGGCGGCCGGCGAGACCGTGGAGCAATACAACGCCCAGGCCGCCAGCGGCACCATGCTGAAGCGCCCGGGCCGGGCCGAGGAGGTTGCCGCCGCCATCCTGTTCCTGGCGTCCGACGATGCGTCCTACGTCACCGGCGCCCTGCTGTTCGTCGACGGCGGCATGACGGCGCTGTGAGACCCGCGTAAACAGCTTCCGGTCATTTGAGGGAAATTCGATGCCGATTTATCAAAGAGGCGACGTTCGCCTGCGCTACGAGGAGACCGGCTCCGGCTTCCCGCTGCTGGTCATTCCCGGCGGCGGATTGAACTCGCGCATCGCCAACTGGCCGAACGCCGTCATCAATGCGATGGAGGAGTTCAAGAACGACTTCCGCTGCATCACCATGGACCAGCGCAACGCCAATGGCGGCGAGTCCGCCGGCCCAGTGCCGGTCGAGAATGCGTGGGACGCGTTCGCCGACGACCAGCTCGGGCTGATGGACCATCTCGGGATCCGCGAATTCCTCTTCATGGGCTACTGCATCGGCGGCTGCTTCGCCGGCAAGCTGCTGCAACGGGCGCCCGAGCGCGTCGTCGCCGCCGTGTTCTGCCAGACCGTCGGCCATCGGCCCGAGGACCCGGGCGTCATGATCCGGCACAGTGCTGAGAATTGGCTGCCGGGTTTCCGCGCGCGGCGGCCCGAGGTCTCGGCGGAAACCATCGAGAAATACCAGCACAGCCTGTGGAGCGTGCAGCCCGATTTCCTCTACAGCGTGTCGCGCGCGTTCATCGCCAACTGCCCGGCGCCGATCCTGGTCCTGCCGGACGACACCTCGTCGCATCCGCTGCCGACCTCGATCGACGTAGCGTCCTTGGCCCCCAACGCCGAGATCACGGTCTTCCCGTGGCGCGATCCGCCGGAACTCAAGGCCCGCACGATCAACCGCGTGCGCAGGTTCTTCAAATCGCATCTTCCAACGTAGAGAGCGGCGCGGTAGCGAAAGACTCATGCCCTCCCCATTCAAATCGCGATATTATACTTGACGTACCCAGCCTCAGGCCCTAGTTTCAGGGCATCAAACGAGGTTAGGCCATGTCGAAGTCCATTCTCACCGACCCCCGCTTTCACGACGAAGTCGCCGCGCTGGCCTATGTCGAGGCGCGCATCTGGCCGAACGGCCCGACGTGCCCGCATTGCGGCAACGCGGATGCGGCGAAGATCGGCACGCTGAAGGGCGCGTCTACCCGCCCCGGCGTCCGCAAGTGCTACGCCTGCCGCAAGCCTTTCAGCGTCAAGGTTGGGACCATTTTTGAGAGCAGCCACGTCCCCCTGCATCTGTGGCTTCAGGCGATCCACCTGATTTGTGCCAGCAAGAAGGGAATGAGCAGCAATCAGCTTCACCGCATCTTGGGCATCACGCTGAAGAGCGCGTGGTTCCTGTCGCATCGCATCCGACATTCCATGAAGAGCACTGGCGCGGCTCCGATGGGCGGTGCGGGCGAGATTGTCGAAGTGGACGAGACCTACATTGGCCGTAAAGCCGGCAAACCCGTTCGTCGCGGCACCGGCCACAAGCGCGCCGTGCTCACGCTGGTTTCCCGCGACGGGGGCTCGCGTAGCTTCCACGTCGAGAACACTTCGGCCAAAGACGTGATGCCGATCCTTCGTGCCAACATCGCGAAGGATACGAAGATCATGACCGACGAAGCGGGCCAGTACCGTTTCCTCGCTCGCGATATGCCGAACAGCCATGAGGTTGTCCGTCATACGGCGGGTGAGTACGTGCGCGGTGAAACCCATACCAATACCGTCGAAGGCTTCTATTCGATCTTCAAGCGCGGCATGCGCGGTGTTTACCAGCATTGCAGCGAACGGCATCTTCACCGCTACCTTGCCGAGTTCGATTTCCGGTACAGTGCTCGCGAGAAGCTGGGCGTTGATGACGCCATGCGCGCCGACAAGGCCCTCAAGGGCGTTGTCGGCAAGCGCCTGACCTACAAAGCCGCTGGTGCCTAATGCCGAAGAAAAAACCTCCAAAGAAAAACGAGATTCCACAAAGCCAAAGGTTCGTAACCGCCGCGCGCAACGCTGGCGCCTCCGAAACCGCGTCCGATTTTGACGCGGCGTTTGCCAAGGTGGTGAAGCCTCCGGAGAAGCCATCTAAGCGAAGCCCAGGTTGAACATCGTCGTGTAGTAGGTTCGCAGTTCGACCGAAATAACGAGCCTTACGAAGCTTTCGTCTGCATCGGCGGGTGGCGGCGCGAGGTCTATACCCGTTTCCACTTCCAAGTGTGTGACGCGGCGATCATCGTCCATCAAGACGAAGAAGGGCTTTTCATCGTCGCTCGCGATTCGAGGCTTGCCGTCCTTAAGAGGCACGCCCTGCCGGAGCGATGGCATGGTGAGCGCGTCGATCAGGGTTTTGATCCGATTGTCTATGTCGCGAGCTGGAAGTACGGCGTCGTGATGATCGCGACGCAAGCAAAGCACACGCAGGGAGCACTCTAGGTAAATCTCCTCTCGCGCGAGCGGGACGTATCCGTACCCGTGCTCTCTATGGTGCGAATAAGCCTCGCTCAGCACCGTCGCCATTGGGCGGCGTATTGAGGGATCTTCACCCCAAACCATGCCCGCTGAAGGGGGTAATTGGGTTATGTGCGAATTGGGAGCGATCAATATCTGAAGAAACTTATTGGTCGCCCAAAGTTGCTTCAGTTGCTCGTGCATCTTCCGGCGGATGTCGTGCTTATGCTCAGCGCGACGGTCGCGAAACTGGCCGTTCGCGTCCTCCGATTTGTGAGTGGGTTGGCTGGATTTGAGTGGCCCATCATAGGTCAGCCGGAATCGCATGAGCGCCTCACAGTCGCGCTCAAGATCGGTGCCGTCCAGATAGACCCTGCGGAGCGCGGTCACAGGTTACTCCCCGCCTGTGGGTACGGGAAGTATAATAATGCGATTCAAATGGGGAGGTGGCGTCGTCCTGCGACGACGGAGGGATCACGAGCACCGCGCGCGATTTTTCTGACCCCACCGCCCCTTAAGATGCGGCACCTCCCATCTGAATGGGGAGGAAAGCGCTCAGTCCATGGCACAGGAGTTGCTGCAGCTCCCTCAATCATCGAGAAGCCCCCCGTGAGCAGCAACAGCCGGCCCAAAGTGGCCTTCATCGGCACCGGCGGCACCATCTCCTCGCTGGGCGTCCATCCGCTCGAATTGCATGACTACGGCATCCACAACAACCGTAAGCATGCCAGCCAGATCGTCGCCCGCTTCCCGGTGGTCGAGGAGATCGCCGAGGTCATCCCGGTCGATTTCCGTAATGTGCCGAGCCCGGAGATCTACTTCCCGGAGTGGCGTGAGATGGCGGCACTTTGCCATCGCCTCGTGATCGATCATCCCGATCTTGCCGGCATCGTCATCGGTCACGGCACCGCGAGCCTCGAGGAAACCGCCTGGGTCCTCAACTTGTTCTCGTTGCTTGACCGAGTTTGGTTCGAGGCTGAGATCGCGGGATTTGACGTCAAGTAGGAGCCCTCTGCTCTCGAAGAAGGCTGACTGTGTCGAAAAGACCGCTACTGGCGCTCCTGAGCGGACACGGGATAGGCGGCGTTGCGCACCGTTACCATGGGGTCGGCAATTCCGATGCCGGGAGGCAAGGTGCCGGGCAGGAACAGGAGGGCCTTGTCAGCCTGCGGCGTATTTGGGCCGATCCGATCTATGGTCACGACACCCAGCGCGACCAGTCTGCGGTTATCAGGCCATGCCACCGACGGATCCTCGATCTTGTCACCGGGCTCTGCGAGCTGGGCATACCAGGTGAACCGCACCGGCTTTCCAGCAACGCGGGTTTCGATCTCGCGGCTGAGATAGTCGGGAGACTTCGTCTTCAACGCCGCGTCGTCCAGGTAGTGCTCACCGGCTTCGGGAACGAATCTGTATCGCACAGGCCGACTGGAACCCGAAGCGTCGATGAACAGAAAGGCGTTGACCCCGTAATATGCCGCTGTTGCGTAACTTTCTGGCGGCGGCTTCTGGGCGGTCAGAAACGTCTTGGCAATCGGATGGGCCGCCAAGAAGGAATCGAGCGTTGAGGGTTTCGCCGCGTTCGGACCGCTGGCGGCGATCGCCCTGAGCAACAGGCCGAACTCGGCCACCGAAGCGACGGGAAAGCCGTTGAAACTATGGCTTACGATGTCGAGGTCGGAGCCATCGGCCATCTGGAACTTGAGGGCGAGTCCGCGCGGGCTGGCGTCTTGGGCCGTGTCGGGGATGTTCGGGATACCGGTGAAATCCGAGAAGCGGACAACGATGGGTATAGGCCCGCCGAAGACTGAAGCCCGGCTCAAAGTTTTTGCCTCGACGCTTGGCTCGAATTTTCCCTGAAGGACGATCCCCTTGGCATGGATGGCGCGGGCGCGGTGCTCGCCGAACGCGCCATGGAGATCCTTGACGAGCTGTGCCGGCAGCGGCGTCTGCGATAAGCCCGGGCGGTCGGGCGGATCGACGGCGACGGCCGGAGCTGCCGCGACACCAAGCAGCGTGGCGGCTGTAAGTAGGGCGATGGATGTATGCTTGATCACGAGTCTGCTCCTTTGCTGTATGAGTTGAAGTGGTTCGCCGATGGCTGGAGGTGCGCCTCGATCAGCCACAACGCCTTGTCGGCCGCTCGGCTGATCTCCGTGAAGACGTCGGATGTGTCGATATCTTCGAGACGCGCCGTCTCGCCGATCGCCACGCGGACAAGACCGCCGAATTGGGCCAATCCGGCGGCGATCGCGGCGAGATGATCGGCATCCCCTTCAGCATTATTGGGGTATGCCGGCAACGTTGTGCGTTTGGTCACGCTGACCAATCGACCGTCGGCCGTTGCGCCGAGCGAGGTTGCCCGCTCCGCCAGCGTGTCCGCATGGCCGAGAAATTCGACATGTAGGCGGTCGAACATGTCGTGCAATGCGATAAAGTTCGGTCCGCGCACGTTCCAGTGGGCGTGCTTGATTTGCATAGCAAGATCGATGGCGTCGGCTAGGCGCGAATTGAGGAGGCGCGCCGCCTTCTCGCGGCTGCGAAGTGACAGATTGATGCTGCTGCGATACATCGGGCTTTCCTTTTCTGACGGGCTCTGCCGCTCGCCGCGGTGCTCGCGGTCGATTTCGACGAGGGTCGCCGCGCGTATGATCGGCTTCCGGTAGAGGGCTGGTGGAGCCCTGCATCCGACCCGTTACAGCTGTGTGCCTAGCAATTACGCGCACTGACGCTACCGCGACGGTTCCTTCGTTGATTGACAGCTCTTGCGCCGGATAGACGCAAATTGCGCTTGTTTAGGCCCCTGGGGCCTGTGACTTTACTCGCGGGCGCAAGGTCGTCCCCGAGGAGGCTGAGGATTATCGGCAACGCGTCCAAGGTGGTGATTTCGCCGAGCATCGGCGACCGGCAGCAGCGCGATTGGAACGGTCTCACCGTTGAGACCTGCTCGATTCGCGAACTCAGCCGGCGCGAGTTTCATCTGAAGACGTCGAGGCACTTCCTTTGTTATTGTGAGGACGGACGGCGCCGCGACGGTGAGCTTTCTTTGGCCGGTCGACAGTCACGATTCAGCGAGCCTGCGAACCGGCTCTTTTTCGCGCCCAACGGCATCGACGTCGCCGGAGCCGCAGACGCAACAGCACCCCACAACTACATCTATATCTACTTCGATCCGCGTAGCCCGCTGCTGTCGTCGAAGCTGCAATCGGCCTGCCAAGATTTTGAACCACGTGCTGACTTTGAGGATCAGGCGCTCGTGGCGACCCTGCGTAAGCTGAGGCAATGCGTCGGCACGGTCGCCCCGCACGCCCAGCTTTATGGCGAAAGCCTAGCCTCGGTGCTCGGGATCGAACTCGCTCGCACCCTGCGTAGCGACAACAGTTTGACGTCGCGAGCCGTGGGCGGGCTCGCGCTACGCCAGCTCCGGCTGGTCGTGGCGTTCATGCACGAGCACATAGACGAAGACATTGGCCTAACCGATCTCGCTCGACTCGTCGGTCTCAGCCCTTGGCATTTTTGCCGGGCCTTCAAGCAATCGACCGGACTGCCGCCGCATCGCTGGCTCATCCGTAACAGGATCGAGAAATCCCGCGAACTGCTAGACAATCATCGCCTGACGACCACCGACGTGGCGCTCGCCTCGGGTTTTGGCGGATCGAGCCAGTTCGCGCGCGCGTTTCGCCACTGGACTGGTATCAGCCCCACAGAGTACCGGCGACGCGGCCTATAGGCTTTCGCCGAGGCGACGAGCACGAGTTCGTACTCATCGTTCGGGCGCCATCGGGCATTGAAAGCTCGACGATAAGGGTCGACCAGGGGTCACGAATTGGAATTGAACAACAGCTTCGTCTATGTTGAAGGCGCCCTACGGATTGCAGAAGTGTGCCGAGGGGGAAGTGCTATTTTAGACAGGCTCTTCCGCGAACGTGCCAGGTCGGGCGAGTGGACGATCGAAACCTGAAGAGCTGCGACATTATTTGAACCCGATCTGCATGGCGACCTCCGCCACCAACGGAATCATCGAGCGCTTTAGCTTGGTAAGCTCGGCCATGACAGTATCGAGTTTATCGGGATTGTCAGGCACGTCTTTGTTGACGTTTCGTATTGCCTGGTAGAGGTGCAGGGCATCCATCCCTGCAGGAGCAATCCGCTTATCGATGGCGACGCCTAGCCCCGACGGCACCCTGAAGGCAGTCATCTTGGGCGCCAAGCGGTCGGCTAGTTCAAGGCGTAGGAATCGATCGCCCAGCTTACCGCGCACCTGATCGAGTAAGTCGGCGATGCTTTTCAGTTCGTCGTCGAGGTCGTTGACGTTTTTGAACATCCTGACTCTCTTCTCGTTTGGAAACTTGATGTAACCTTCGTCTCGCTCGGCGAGGCGCATGTCGATGCCGCGCTTAGAAAGATCAATCCCAGGAAGCCAACCCCAACTGTCACCCAACCGACGTTGGGTACCGTTGGTGGGAGTGTGCCCGTGACGGCGGGGCGTTATCGGCCGGTGGCGATCTTTGCCACGATAGGTCCGGCTCGCCGCCCTACCGATCATCCATCTTCAGCGCCGCGATGAACGCCGACTGCGGGATCTCGACCTCGCCGATCTGGCGCATGCGCTTCTTGCCCTTCTTCTGCTTCTCCAGGAGCTTCTTCTTGCGGCTGATGTCGCCGCCGTAGCACTTGGCCAGCACGTCCTTGCGCATCGGGCTGATGGTTTCGCGAGCAACGACCCGGCCACCGATCGCGGCCTGGATGGCGATCTTGAAGAGCTGGCGCGGGATCAGCTCCTTCAGCCGCTCGCAGAGCGCGCGGCCGCGGGTTTCGGCGGCGGCCTTGTGCACGATCATCGAGAGCGCATCGACCGGCTCGGCATTGACCAGGATCGAGAGCTTCACCAGGTCGCTCTCGACGTAGCTATCCATCTCGTAGTCGAAGCTGGCATAGCCGCGCGTCACCGATTTCAGGCGGTCGTAGAAATCGAACACCACCTCGTTCAGCGGCAGGCGAT
>JBBRFD010000146.1:0-12451 GCA_038224985.1 Reyranellales bacterium | reverse complement strand
GGGGCTGGGGTCGGTGTCACGACGCGCAGCGGGCCGCCCTTGGAAACCGCCACCATGGCGGGGCGTAACAGGCGGCCGGCCAGAAGGTAGCCGGGGACCATCTCCTGCACGACCGTACCGGCCGGCTTGGAAGCATCCTCGACTTCCATCATGGCCTGATGGAATTCGGCATTGAACGGCTGACCCAGTGACTCGATGCGGGTGACGCCATGGCGTTCGAGCACCGACTGCAACTCGCGCTCGGTCGCCTGCACGCCAACGAGGACGTTGCGCACGGCGGCGTCGAGCGTCTCGGGATTGGAGGGCAGGGCCGCCAGGGCGCGGCCGATATTGTCGGCCACCGACAGCACGTCCTTGCCGAAGCGTTCGATGCCAAACTTGCGCTCGCGCTCGACGTCCTGTTGGCCGCGGCGGCGGATATTCTGGGCATCGGCCAGGGCACGCAGCAGTTTGTCCTGCAGATCGGCCTTTTCGCTTTCGAGTTCGAGGCGGCGCTTTTCGAGATCGGCGATCAGGGTCGCGGTCTCGTCGCCCGGGCCGCGGACCGGCTTGCGGGGAATGTCGAGATCGTCGTTGTGGTCGGGCGTCTGGTCCGGCGTTGCCGCCAGGGCGCCGCCCGCGGTGGAGTCGCTGGCCATGGGTGTCCCTTATTTCTGCCCGGTTTGGGCGGCCCCTGACTTAGGGACCACGCCGCCCAAGGTCAACCGCTCGCCTCAATTAAGCGACTGCAAGGGGCTAAGCGGCTGCAAGGGGCGCGTGCAGCTTGGTGCCGCGCACGATGATGCCGCCGCGATCGCCCAGCGCCACCGAGCCGTAGCGCTGCGCGAAGATTTCCGGCAGCGGCCGGGCATTGGGCGCGGCCAGCCAGAGCCGCAGCAGGTGGCGGCGCCGTTCCGGTTCGGGCCAGTCGAGGAAGCCGGTGCGGTCGTGCAGCATGGTGTGGTTATGCACGAGCTGAACGTCGCCCGGCTTGAACTCCATGAACATGTTGAGCGTGGGATCGTTGGCCAGCGCATCGAACAGGTCGAGCGCCTCGACATGGGCCGGCGTCAGGCGCGGCGCCTCGACGAAGCGCTGCGCCGAGTCGATGTACTGGCGCTGGTAAATCGCCGTCAGCTGGCCGCGATACCAGTTGAAGACCGGAATTTCGAAATAGGGCTTTTGCCCTTCCGGCACCTCGCCGCGCCGGTCGGTGGCGATCGGCTCGAACAGGTGCTTCAGCAGGTCGGGCCGGCGGCGGCGGATCTCGTTGAAGATCGTGGTCGAGGAAACCAGCGCCGAGAGCCCGCCCGATTGCGCCGTCTTGAGGCAGAGCAGACCGACGATGTCGCAGGAATCGGTGTGATAGGTCTGCCGCACATTGGTCTGGTAGATGCGGACATTGGGATCCTGCACGTCGAGGCCGAGATCCTGGACGTGGCCCAGCACATGGCCCTTGCCGTTCTGCGAGCGCGCGCTGCCGAGATGGGCGCCCAGACCGTAATAGGCGGTGGCGGCCTCGCGTGTCGTCCAGCGCTCGACCGGCAAGCCGCGCATCAGCAGGAAGCCGCGGCCGTTCAGCACTTCCTGTTCGGTGCGTGCCTTGATCTTGGCGCCGAGCGTCGGCAGCGCAAAATCGGCGGCGGTGATTGCCGCAATATCGGCCTCGCGCGCCGCCAGCGGTTTGGTCACGGCTTCGACCTCGGCGATCTGGGCCGGCGTAAAGGTCATCAGCCATTCCGGGGAACGCTTTGTCATGTCGGGGCCATACCAGGCGGCGGCACCTGTCTGCTCCGGCGGCAGCTCGAACGTCATGGCGTTTGGCTCTTTCAGGTTTCCCAAGGGAAGCGCGGTGCGAAGAGATCGTCCTCGTTCATCGACAGCCGGAAACTCTCGGTGGCGTTGACGAGGGCGGCGCGGATGCCGGGTTCGAGCGCACTATGGCCGGCATCGGGCACGATGACATAGCGCGCCTCGGGCCAGGCGCGGGCCAGCGCATCGGCGGTGACGGGCGGGCAGACGATGTCGTAGCGTCCCTGCACGATGGTCGCCGGAATCTGGCGCACGCGGTCGAGCTCGTTCCACGGCCAGCCCTCGGGCACGAAGGTGCCGTGGACGAAGTAATGGGCCTCGATGCGCGACAATGCCAAGGCAAAGCCGCCGTGATCGGATTCGAAGGGCGCCCGCGCGGTCGGATAGAGCGTCGAGCAGGCCGCCTCGTAGCGGCTCCAGGCGCGCGCCGCCGGGCGATGCAGATCGGGATCGCGGCTGGTCAGGCGGCGGTAATAGTTGCCCAGGATATCGCGGCGCTCGTCGGCCGGCAGATGATCGGAGAAATCGCGCCAGGCCTCGGGGAAGATCGTGCGCATGCCATCGAGAAACCATTCGATCTCGGGACGGGCGCCGAGAAAGATGCCGCGCAGGATGAAGGCCAGCACGCGCCCGGGATGGCTGAGGCCATAGGCCAGCGCCAGCGTGCTGCCCCACGAGCCGCCGAACAGCAGCCAGCGGCCGATGCCCAGATGCTCGCGCAGCATTTCCATGTCGGCCACGAGATGCGGCGTGGTGTTGTCCTGCAGGTCGCCCAGCGGCATCGAGCGGCCGCAACCGCGCTGGTCGAAAACGACGATGCGATAGAATTGCGGATCGAAGAAGCGGCGATGGACCGGAGCCGAGCCCGCCCCCGGGCCGCCGTGCAGGAAGAGTACGGCAATGCCTTCGGGGTTGCCGCTCTGCTCCCAATAGATCCTATGGCGGCCATCGACCGCGAGCATGCCGCTGGAATACGGCGAGAGCTCGGGAAACAGGTCGGAACGCAGCGGGGTTTCGGAACGGGGCATGCCAAAAGTCCTGTCGCTATGAGTGCCACAGGGACGCGCTTCATTCCAGCCTCGCCCCGCATTTGCCGGCCCGGCGCGCGAGCGTCTAAGGTCCGCCGTGTCGCGAGGAGGGTTGGTGATTCTAAAGCATATTCTGGCGCTGGCGGCGCTTGTCGCCGTCGCTGCCGCCTGTACGCCCGATGGCAATCCGCCGCAGACCGCCGCCGCTTCGCGTACGGGTACAGCCCCGCAGTCCGGCCCGGGACCGGTGCTGCCGCGCGAGGTCGAGCGGGTGGTCGGCGGCAAGGCCTATGGCGCCCTGCCGTTGCATGCCTATGTCGAACGCGTCGGACACCGGGTCGTACAGCAGGGCGGCGTGCCGGGCGCTGGCTTCCGCTTCTTCGTGCTCGATCAGCCCAGCCCCAATGCCCATGCCCTGTCGTCGGGCTATGTCTTCATCACGCGCGGCCTGCTGGCGATGCTCGACGACGAGGCCGAACTGGCCGCCGCCCTCGCCCATGAACTGGGCCACCTGGCGCAGCGCCATGCCGCGCAGCGCGAGCGCGCCTACCAGGGCGCCATGACGGCGGCGGTCGACGCCGCGCGCAGCACCGGATCGGCTGCGATCGGCCAATCGGTGGCGCGCGACGGGTTGCTGGCGCTGCGCCGCTATTCGCGCGAGCAGGAGCTGGAGGCCGACCGCGTCGGCCTCGGCTTCATCCGCAAGGCCGGCTATCGCGGCGATGCCATGGCGACCCTGATCGAGAAGCTGAAACGCGACACGCAATTGGAAGGTCTGTTCTTCGGCGTGGCGGCCGAGGCCACCGAGCGGCGCAGCACGACCTCGACGCATCCCGCCTCGGACGACCGCCTGAACGCGCTGCGCGCTCGCGACTCCGACAGCGGTGGCGAGTCGGGGCGCGATACCTTCCTCGCGGCGATCAACGGCATGCCGGTCGAGGACGCGCCCGAGGAAGGCTTCGTGCGCGGCACGTCCTTCCTGCATCCGACCCTGAAGTTCGGCTTCGAGGTGCCGCGCGACTTCCGCATGTTCAACGACCATGACGGCGTGCTCGCGGTCGGCCGCGACCGCTCGCTGATCTATTTTTCCTGCGCCCCCGACAAGGTGACGGGCCGGCTGTCGGACTGGATGCGCAACCAGATCAAGCCGACGCCGTCGGACATCCAGTCGATCGAGATCGGCGGCGCCGAGGCTGCGATCGGCCAGCGGCCGCGCGGCTCGGACACCGGTCTGGCCAATGTCCGTTATGTGCTGATCCGCCGCCCCAGTGGCGTGTGCTTCTTCAATCTGCGCAGCGATGGCGCCGATGCCGAGCGGCGCATCGAGGCCCTGGTGTCGGCGGCGCGCAGCTTCCGCACGCTGGGCGATGGCGAAGCCGCCGCGCTGCGGCCCTGGCGCCTGCGCGTCCTGCCCGGCGAAGGCGCCTCGGCGGCACAGCTCGCGGCGCGCCTGCCCTATGTCGATTACCGGATGGAGCGCCTGCTCACTCTGAACGGCGTCGACAACGCCGCCGAATTCGCCCGCAAGCCCATGGTCAAGACGGTCGAGCCTTAAGGCTCAAACCGCTCCAGCACCGCGCCCTTTTCGTCGAGCATCACCAGCGCCGGCGCGGCGCGCGTCACGGTGAGCACGCTGGCTTCCTCGGTGTCGTCCCCGGCGGGGCCGGCGCCGCGGACGATGCGGGTGATGGTCCGCCAGTCGCTGGCGGCGTTGCGGCGCAGAGCGGCGGCCAGGGCGCGGTCGGTGGTGACATTCCACCAGAAGGCATCGGCCTGATCCTCGATCCTCTTCGTCGGATCGATGCCGGCGGCGCTCATGAACAGCGTGCCCTGGGCGTTGCGCGCGGCGCGGGCCAGGGCATTCAGCAGCTCGGTGTGACCGCCATGCGTGGCCTGGCGCGTGCGCAAATTGGCCGTCCAGCGGGCGATGGCGGAGGGGCCGTTGCGGCAGGCGCCGCGTGCCTCGGCAATCGACAGGCCATAGGCCTCGATCGTCGTGGCGAGGCCGCGCTCGAGCATCCAGTCGAGGACCTGCAACGGCGTCAGCGCAAACTGCAGGCGCAGCGCCTTGTGCCACATCTCTTCCTGGGCGCCGCGCAGGAAGACGACGTCGCAGGCGCGCGCGCCGCGCGCCGCCAGCAGGCGGCGGCGCAGCGCCAGTGTCCAGTCGAGCGCGAGTGAAGGATTGCCGCGCGGGCCGATGACATTGCCCAGCACCACGAGCTTGTCGCCGCCTTGCCAGCGCTGGAACAGCTCGCGACCGAGAACGGTCAGCGCCTCGTCATCGCCGAACAGGGCGCCCAGGGCCCAGATGCGTCCACCGGGTCGGAGTTGGCTGATCGAAGGTGCGGACATGGTCCTGGATGGGAACAAGAAAAAGGCGGCACGACGAAGCTCGTCGGCCGCCTTTTCAGCGATTATTGTACCGGACGCCCTTAGGCTACCTTCTGCAGGACGCTGTTGAGCTTCTGCGTCGCCACATCCTTGTCGATGCGCTCGACGGCGGCGAGTTCGCGCGCCAGGCGGTCGAGGGCAGCCTCGTAGATCTGGCGTTCGCTGTAGGACTGGTCGGGCTGGCCGGCATTGCGATGCAGGTCGCGCACGACTTCGGCGATCGACACCGGATCGCCCGAATTGATCTTGGCTTCGTATTCTTGGGCGCGGCGGTTCCACATGGCGCGGCTGATGCGGCTGCGGCCCTTGAGGGTCACGAGCGCGTTTTCCATGATCTTGCGCGAGCTGAGCTTGCGCAGGCCCGACAGCTTGGCCTTCATCACGGGGACGCGCAGCATCATGCGCTCCTGTTCGAAGGAGATGACGAAAAGGTCGAGCTTGTGGCCAGCGATTTCCTTCGCCTCGATATCGACCACGCGGCCGACGCCATGGGTCGGGTAGACGACGAAATCACCCTTCTCGAAGGCAAATTCCTTCGCCTTAGGCGTCGCTGCCTTCTTCACTGGCTTAGCCATATCTTCCAGTCCCTTCACTTCAAACCCCGCTTTCAGCGATACCGAGGCCTGCCGCGCACGCTCCCCTGCGTGCAACGCTCGATGCCTGGTATCGTAAGTTTCTTTCGGATACCGACTGGCCACCGAGCTTTGCGGCGGACCTGACCCGGACCGCTTCGAGCCCGTAACTTATATCACAGCTTTGGGCCCGAGTCGCGGGTCATGTGGCATTTAAGCAACGGTCTGGCCATGCGAAGACTGCATAGCTGGGGCACAAACCGTTCGGTGAGGTGCAAACAGCCTGGATCAGCGCTTTGCCGGCTTATCGCTGAAGTATTTGTTGTACTTGTCTTTTTCGTCTTTGAAATCGTCGGCATCGGCCGGCTGCTCGCCCTTGCGGGTGATATTGGGCCAGGCGGCCGACAGGCTGCGATTGATCTCGACCCAGCGCTCCATGCCCTTCTCGGTGTCGGGCAGGATGGCCTCGACTGGGCATTCGGGCTCGCAAACGCCGCAATCGATGCATTCGTCGGGGTTGATGACCAGCATGTTGTCGCCCTCGTAGAAGCAATCCACGGGGCAGACTTCAACACAGTCCATGTACTTGCACTTGATGCAGGCTTCGACAACGACGTAGGTCATCACGGGCTCCGGTCGGCAGGCGGCGCGTGCTTAACGCGCGCCGGGAGCAGGCGCAAGGCGGCGAAGGCGCGCCCCACATGAAATCATATCCGGTCGATTTCTTCATACAACGCGCGGGCCTCGGTGGCCGGTCCGCGGCGCTCGCCCAGTGCCACGACGCGGATCACGCGCACGCGCGATCCGAGGGCGAAGGTCAGCACCATGCCCGGCGCCACCGCCGCATGCGGCCTGTCGACGGTGCGTCCGTCGATGCGGCAGCGCGATTTTTCAATGTAGGTCGAGGCGAGCGAACGGGATTTGAAGAAGCGGGCCTGCCAGAGCCACTTGTCGAGCCTCATATCCGGGAAGGACTACTTCTTCCCGCCGAGCTTGAGCTCGAGCAGCTTGGCGAAGGGCGAATTGGCCTCGGCGTCACCGGCCTTCTCGGTGGTGGCATAGAGGCGCAGCGCCGGACCGCCCGAATCGCGGCGCGGCGGACGCGGACCGTCGCGGCGATCGCCGCGCGGACCCTGACCCTGGTTGGGCGGACGGTTGCCCTGCGGGCGGTCGCCGGAAGGCTTGCCACCGGTCGGCGCGGTGCTGTGCGGACGATTGCCGGGCGGCCCCCTGTCCTGCGATTGGCCGGGCTTCTGCGCGCCGGCGAAAAACTGGCGCTCGTTGGGCTTCTCGGGACGCTCGCGGCGGCGCTTCTCGCGCTCCTCGCGCTGCTTGATCTGGTCGAGGCGCTGGCGCTCGCGCTGTTCCTCGCGCTCGCGCACGAAACGCGGCTTGATCGAGAAGGTGTGCAGCGGGCCGTTCTCTTCCGACGGCGGATGCACGCGATAGCCGAGCGCGCGCATGACATTGGCCATCTCGGGTTCCGAGCAGCCGACCAGCGACATCATCTGCGGCGTCGCGCGGAAGTAACCCGGCAGCAGCGGCTTCGGTCCGGCAGGCTTTGCTTCCGACGGCGTGGCCTCTTCGCTCTTCGTCTCTTCAGTGCTGGTCTCGCTGGCCTTTGTCTCTTCAGGCTTCGCTTCTTCGGCACCCGCTTCTTCGGCACCCGTTTCTTCCGGCTTCGACTCTTCGACCGCGGGCGTCTCTACTGCGACCGCTTCGACGACAGGCTCCGGCGTGGCTTCAGGCTCCGGCGCTGCTTGCGGTGCCGGTTCGGCTTCACCGAAGGACGCGGAAACGATCGCCCATTCGCTGATCTCGCTTGTGAGCGCCGTGGCGGCAGGGGCCTCGGATGCCGATTCGGCGGGCTTTTCTTCTGTTTTGCTCTGGGCTTTACTTTCCTGCTGGGCGCGGCGCGAAGCCTCGCGGCTCTCGCGTACGGCGGCGCGCGCCATGGCGGCCAGACGCTCGACCATGTCGGCGCGGATGGCGTGATCGCCCAGCGGCATGTAGCCAAGCACGGCATAGAAATCGCGCTCCGCACCGGGCGGCAGATCCATCGAGGTGCGGCCCTCGGGCGGCAGCGGCGGAATGGTCTCGCGGTTCTTCGCCACCATCCAGAGCCCGGCGCGCAGGCGGATCGGCACCGGCTTCAGCATGGTCGGGAAGTAGAGCGAGAAGACGCCGACACGCACACCGAGGCGGGCCAGGACCTTGCGGTCCTCGTCGTTCAATTCGGTGATCTGCTGTTCGACCGGCTTGCGCTGCAGGACGCCCAAGGCCTCGCTCAGCTGGAAGACGATGCCGCGGGCGCCGGCCGGCAGTTCGGCGGTGGCGCGGGCGTCCATCAATTCGGACAGGCCGAGGCGGATGCGGGTTTCGACCCAGGTGGCGGCGCGCTTGCGCACGTCCTCACGGGCCGGACCGTCGAGCAGGTCGGAGGGCAGGGCCTCGATCTTGGGCGCCAGGATATCGCCGCTCGGCAGCAGGCGCGCGACCGGGCCGCCGCCCCAGCACACGCGGAGCTGGCCGTCGAACACGATCTCGCCGTCCGGGCATGCCGCGAACGCCGCGAGCCGCGCCGGCAGATCCTGCCTCAACGCACGCAACGCGGCTGTCAGCACAGCCTTCTGGTCGGATTCGGCGTCGGTCGTGTCGGGGACGAATCGAAAGCCTTCGATGCGACCGAGTTTCTCGCCCTCGACAGTGACCTCGCCCGCTTCAGCGACCGATGTCGTCATATCCCCCTCATCGCGCATTCTTCTTACCAGCAAAGCGTGCCGTCTATCCACAAACCTTTGTGTCAGGCGCTGGTGCAGCGCGTCCGACAGCCTGTCCTCTATGGCACGCGTGCGCTCCTGCCAATGCATGGAGCGCTGAATCCAGTCCGGCCGATTGGAAATATAGGTCCAGGTCCGGACATGGGCGATGCGCGCCATCAAGGTATCGATGTCGCCGTCGAAATGTTCCAGGCGCTTCACGTGGGTTTCGATCCAGTCCTCGGGCAGGCGCTCGCCGCCCTGGGTCAGGTGCTCGAAAAGTTGGCCGAGCAGCGTCGTATGCTCCTCGGTCATGGTCTTGCGGAAGTCGGGAACCTGGCAGACCTCCCACAGCAGCTTCACGCGCTCGCGGGTGTGCAGGCGCGGCAGGAAGGCCGATTGCTGCGACAGCGTCTGCAACGCGAGCTGGTCGTCCTGCTCGCGAACGCGTTGCAATACGATATGCGGGGGTGCCTGGTTCAGCGCCGCCAACAATGCAGGCACCGAGCGGAAATCGAGATCCGAGTTGCGCCACTGGATGTCGCGTAGCGGATCGAAACGGTGATTCTCGATGGCCTCGACGACTTCCGGCTCCAGCCCGCCGGCGTCGGCCGTGGTGCCGAAGGTGCCGTCGTTCATATAGCGGCCGGCACGGCCGGCGATCTGCGCCAACTCGACATTGCGCAGCGGCCGCACGGTGCGGCCGTCGAATTTGCGCAGGGAGGCGAACCAGACATGGTTCACGTCCATGTTGAGGCCCATGCCGATGGCGTCTGTCGCGACGAGGTAATCGACCTCGCCCGACTGGAACATCTCGACCTGGGCGTTGCGCGTGCGCGGGCTCATGGCGCCCATGACGATGGCGGTGCCGCCGCGCTGGCGGCGGATCAGCTCGGCGATGGCATAGACCTCGTTGGCCGAGAAGCCGACCACGGCCGAGCGGCGCGGCAGCCGCGTGGCTTTCTTCTGTCCGACATAGGCGAGGCTGGAGAAGCGCGGACGCGCCACGACATCGATATTGGGCAGCAGCTTGTTGAGTATCGGCCGGATCGTGTCGGCGCCCAGCAGCATGGTCTCGTAGCGGCCGCTCGCGTGCAGCAGGCGGTCGGTGAAGAAATGGCCACGCTCGGGATCGGCCGCCATCTGCACCTCGTCGACGGCGAGGAAGGAGACCGGCCGGTCGATCGGCATGGATTCGACGGTGCAGACGAAATAGCGCGCGCCGGGCGGGACGATCTTCTCCTCGCCGGTGATCAGGGCGACGCGGCCGGCGCCCTTCAGCGCCACGATGCGATCGTAGTTCTCGCGCGCCAGCAGGCGCAGCGGAAAGCCGATCATGCCGGATTCATGACCCAGCATGCGCTCGATGGCGAGATAGGTCTTGCCGGTATTGGTGGGCCCGAGGACCGCCGTCAGGCGGCCGGAAGCGCTGGCCAGGGACATTGGCCGACCTTCCCCCGGCCCACCGCCGCGCGCAAGCGCGCTAGATCGTGACTTCGTAGTAGAGCGGATCTTCCTTCACGATGGCATTGGCGAAGGTCTTGTCGCCGAAGGCCTGGTCGGTGCGAATAACGCCGGACTTGGCTGTTTCCTTCAACCGCTTGAGCAGCGGTTCCCAGGGCAAGGTGCCCCACCCCACGTTGTCGGCCATCACCGAATCGGTCGGCACCAGCGCCAGATCGAGCGACGTCATCAGTTCGAGGCCGAGCTTGTTGAGCGTGGCGTTGTGGCTGGCATGATGGCCGACCTTGTAGAGGATCGTGCGCTTGAGCAGATCGTTCGCCGTGATCGTACGGCCTCCCCAAGTCCATTTGAGGGTCTGCCACGACAGCCAGTTGCCGACCTGGGCGTCGGCGGCGAACAGCAGTACGGGCCCATTCTTTTCCTTCGGTCCCAGTTCGATGGCCAGCACGAGGCTGGTGTTGTTGGTGTCTTCGTTCAGCTTGATCGCCAGGGCGGTGCCGCCGCTCATCCAGTCGTTGTCGATGCGCCGCCAGTCCTGGGTATTGTCGACGCGCCAGTCGGCCTTTTCGCCGTTGACGGTGTCCCAATACCGCTTCTGAAAAAACGCCATGGTCTGCGTATCGCCCAGCTTCAGGCAGTAACGGTCGTCGAACGGTCCGAGCGGCTCCTCCTCGGCAAAGGCCGGTGCAATCTGCTCGTGCAGTTCCGCATAGGCCCCGAACCTGTAGCCTGAACGGTCCGCAGATCCACCCGGCGCGGATTTCTCGCGCAGCGCCACTGCGATCTCGTCGATCAGCTCGGCCCGGGCACCAAACTTGTAGACCTCGGTATCGTCGGCCTTGCTCGGCGCGGAGCGGCCGAGCAACTCCTTGTCGCGCGGCGGCCCGAGCACGAACACACGCGCTTCCAGACCGTCCAGTTCGATCGGCTCTTCACCCGGCGTGTGATACCTGATCTTGTCGGGCGCGAGTTCCTTCAGGGCATCGCCGAACTTCTTGAGTCTGGGGCCCGAGCCGTCGCCAAAGAAGCCGAGCAGCGAATCGAGCTTCGCTACTTCGTCGGATTGGCGGGCGCCGACCATGCGGATGCCGGCGCCGGTGAGGGCCGTCAGTGCCTGGTATTTCTTGTCGCGCAGCCCCTTGGCCACATCGTCGTTGGCGTCTTCGGTCCAGGCTGCCCAGATCGCGCCGATGCCGCCGATGCCGCCGATGCTGTCGTTGCCGCTGGCAGCCTTGAGCGCGTCGCGCAGCGCGGGAAATCCCGACAGATGGTCCTGGTGTTCGTGCGTTCCGACCACCACGTCGATCTTGCCTTTGGTGACCTCGAGCAGATCCTGAATCACCGCCTTTATGGTGTCACTTCCACCTTTTTGCGCCTGATGCACGCCGCAATCGATGAGCATTCGGAAATCGCCGCCATCGCGCGGCAAGCTCACCAGGAAGCAGTCGCCGACGCCCAGACGATACATCCGGATGCGCGCCCGCCAGGTCGGGGGCGAAGTCTTCTTCGACGTGCCCTTCGATGCGGGTTTGGCTTTCACGGCGGCCTTCGCCTTCGGTTTGCTTGCCATCGTGGGCCTCCTCAGATGCTTCGATGCAACATGGCGAAAGGCTCGGAGTGCCCGCCGGCCTTCTCCTTGAAGAACGCCGCATGGCTGGGGTCTCCCGCCATGCCCGCATGGAACTTCTGCTCGCTGGCGGTACGGCCCTTGTGTCCGATGCGCTTGCGGATCAGGTAGCGGACGTCGCCGGTGTCGAAGTCGCAAACGACGGTGCAACCGCCCCGGTACCACCGGTTGCCGGGCATTCCGTTCTCGTCGTCGGGTTTCCAGCGCTGCGTCATCTCGATGACGATATCCGAATGGATCACGCCGTCGTTGTTGACGCGCCGCGCCGGCCGGATCGAATGGATTTCGACTTTCGACACCGTTCCCTTGATGCCGTCGATGTAGGCTCTTCCCGCCCCGTCACCCATGCAGAAGCCCAGCCCGTCCAGCTCCGCCGGCGGCAGCGGCGTCTTTTCGAAGATGGTCTTGTGCAGATCGTGCGCGGCGTCGTTCCATTTGAGAAAGGATTCATGGCGATTGAGGGTGCGGCGCCACTCGACATCCATCCTCTTGATGGCCTCGGGCAGGACCGACATCGTGAAGTCCGGCTTTTGCCAGATCAGCGCGTTTACCGACAGGGCCGGAACGCCTTGGGGAAAGATGCCGCGTTCGCGGAAGGCCGAGATGAACGCTATGCGATAGCCGTTGCGGTCGTCGGGAACCAGGTCGCGATCGGCGGTGATCAGCGCGCGCAAATACTCGCCGAAGGTAAGATCGACCGGCGGACTGTAGTCCAGTGCCCGGATGCAGATCTCCAGAATCGAGCCGGCAACCTCGGCCGCTTCGTCGGCGAGGCGGTTCACCAAGTCGTGCGGGATCTCGCCCTCGGGCAGTACG
>JBBRFD010000145.1:0-12537 GCA_038224985.1 Reyranellales bacterium | reverse complement strand
TGATCCCGCCCGTCCCACCGCCCGGCCCACTATTGGCCGCTCCGAAGCTTGGCGACAAAAGCCTTCCCACTCCCGACGACCCGCAGGTCCAGCTCATCCGCAGCTACGGGCCCGGCCATTTCAAGATCGCCAACCACGACTGGCGCGAACCGGTGCTGGTGACGCAGACCTTCACGGTCCCCTGGCCGGTGACGCGCGCCGATGAAGTGGCGCCGGCCAATCTCGCCGGCCTCAAGAACGCGCCAGCGCCCATCGAGTTCCTCGTGCTGGGCTGCGGCCCGCGCTCGCTCTTCATCGCACCGGACGTGAAGGCCGTCCTCAAGGCCGCCGGCATGGCGCTCGAGGTCGTCGACACCGGCTCGGCCTGCCGTACCTACAACGTGCTGCTTGCCGAAGGCCGCCGCGTCGCCGCGGCGCTCATCCCGTTCTAGTGTTTTCCGGCTCGCACGAATCATATTCCTCCCCAGTCGTCTGAAGAGGAAAAGCGAGCTGCCGCGACCACAAAAAAACGGGGCCCGAAGGCCCCGTTTCTTTAACCGTGGTTGGAAGCTTTAGAAACCGCCGTGGCTCTGGGCGACCATGCAGTAGAGCATGCCGATCGAGAACATGGTGTTGAAGCGGCTGGCGTAGAGCGCGACCGGGGCAGCCTTGGCCTTTTCCTCGGCGGTGGCTTCGACCAGGCCCAGGATCTTCTGCTGGTTCGGCCAGATGATGAACCAGACGTTGAAGGCCATGACGAGGGCCATGTACATGCCGATGCCGATGGCGCGATGCGATGGCGCCAGGGTGAAGGCGGCAACGAAGTAGCCCGGCTGCATCAGCGTGATCAGCAGACCGGTGACGACGGTGGCGAGCGCGGCGTAGCGGAACCACCACAGCACGTTCGGCGCGATGAACTTGGTGATGCCGGCGCGCAGTTCGACCGGCTGGATGGTCGGCATGGTCGGGACCTGCACGAAGTTCAGGTACCAGAGGAGGCCGATCCACATCACGCCGGACATGACGTGAAGCCAGCGCATCGCCATGAGAGACCAAGCATGGTCGAGCGTGACCATCTTGCCGTTGGCGGCACCGACGGCGAGAATGATGACGATGAGAACGACGACACCAGCGATCAGCGTGCGCTGCAGCGATGTAAAGATGGCACCCATCCGGGATTGCTCCTTATCTTGTTGAAGGGATTGGGGAATCCCTATGCGTTTCATTGTATGCTGCACGAGGCGTGCGTTCAACGGTCGCAGAGCGGTGTTTATCCCCGATGACGGAGTCCTCCGACTGCTATGTTTTCGATTCGGTACGCGAAACCGACCGCGACAGGTTTCTCGCCGCGCTGTTCGCGCCGGAGCTGGCACGGCGCGGGCTTTTGGCATTGATTGCCTTCGACAATGAGCTTGCCCGCACGCGCTATGTTACCAGTGAACCGATGCTGGCGCGCATCCGCCTGCAGTGGTGGCGCGAGGCGGTGCGGGAAGCTGCCAGCACCGACAAGCCGCGGAGCCAGCCCGTGGTCGAATCGCTGCGCGAAACCATGCGCCGGCATGTTCTGTCGCCCGAGGGGCTGATCGCCCTGGTCGATGCGCGCGAGGAGGAGATCGAGGGCGTGCTGGACGTGGCGCGGACCGCCGGCGCCCTGGCCGACCTGCAGCTGGCCGTGCTGGGCGCGGGCGACGAGGCGAGCCGGGCCGCGGCGCGTGCCGTCGGGGCGGCGCGGCTGATGGGCGAGGGGCCGGCGCGCGACGCCGTATTGGCCGAAGCGCGTGCTCACCGGGCGAACATCGACCCGGCCGCGCTGCCGGTCCTGTTGCCGGCGCTGTCCGTCGGGCGGACGCTCAGCCCGTGGCGGCGCCCGCTTGCCTATTGGTGGGCGGCCAAGCGCGGGCGATACTGAGGCCGACACGGAGGAAACATGGCCCGGGCAAAAGCCAACGGCATCGAGATCGAATACGAGACTTTCGGCAAGAAGACCGACCCGGCCATGCTGCTGATCATGGGTCTGGGGGCGCAGCTCACGCTGTGGCCGGACGATTTCTGCGAGGGCCTGGCCAAGCGCGGTTTCTTCGTCGTGCGCTACGACAACCGCGATGTCGGCCTCTCGACCGATTTCGAGTCCTGGGGCAAGGCCAACCTGCCGCGCGCCATGCTGATGGCGACCATCGGCCTGAAGCCGGGCGCGCCCTACAAACTCGACGACATGGCGGCCGATGCGGTTGGCCTGATGGATGCGCTGGTCATCGCCCGCGCGCATATCGTCGGCGTCTCGATGGGCGGCATGATCGCCCAGATCGTCGCCGCCAAATATCCGCAGCGCACGCTGTCACTGGTCTCGGTCATGTCGACCACCGGCCGCCGCAGCCTGCCGCGCGGCAAGCCCGAAGCGCTGCGCGTGTTGCTGTCGCGGCCCGAGGGCAAGGATCGCGAGACCTTGGTGCAGTTCGGCATGAACGTGCGCCGCGTCATCGGCAGCCCCGGCTACCAGATGCCGGAGGCCGAGGCGCGCCGCAACGTCGAGCGCAACATCGACCGCCGCTATTACCCGCCGGGTGTCAGCCGCCAGTTCCTCGCCGTCCTCGCGTCGGGTGACCGGGTGAAGCTGCTGCCGACCATTCGCGTGCCGACGCTGGTGCTGCATGGCGAGGACGATCCGCTGGTCAATCCCGCCGGCGCGCGCGACACCGCCCAGCTCATTCCCGGCGCCGTCCTGCAGTTTTACCCGGGCTGGGGGCACGATATCCCGCCCGGCATGGTTCCTGTTCTGGTCGACCGCATCGCCCTGCACAGCACCGGCGTCACAGCGCAAGCGACGTGAGGAGAGGCACATGAAATTCGGCATCTTCTACGAACACCAGCTGCCGCGGCCCTGGGGCCCGAGGAGCGAATACCAGCTGCTGCAGGATTCGCTGACGCAGATCGAGTTGGCCGACAAGCTGGGCTACGACTACGCCTGGGAGGTCGAGCATCACTTCCTCGAGGAGTATTCGCACTCCTCCGCGCCCGAGGTCTTCCTCGGCGCCGCCAGCCAGCGCACCAAGCGCATCCGTCTCGGCCATGGCGTCATTCAGCTCACCACCAACAATCCGCACCGCGTCGCCGAAAAGGTTTCTACCCTCGACCTGCTGTCGGGTGGCCGTGTCGATCTCGGCATGGGCGAGGCGGCGGGGCCGGCCGAGCTGCATCCCTTCGGCGTCAAGGTGCGCGACAAGCGCGAGCGCTGGGAAGAGGCGGTGAAGGCGATCATTCCCATGTTCAGCAAGGAGAGCTGGGAGTTCCATGGCCAGTATTTCGACTTCCCGGCACGCAACGTCATTCCCAAGCCGATGCAGAAGCCGCATCCGCCGCTCTGGGTCGCCTGCTCCAACATCCAGACCATCGGCAAGGCCGGCGAATGGGGCATGGGCGCGCTCGGCTTTACCTTCGTCACGCCCGAGGCGGCGCGCGCCTGGGTGCACAAGTACTACAACAACCTGCTGAACAACCTGAACAAGCTCACCGACTACCCGACCAATCCCAACGTCGCGATGGTCTCGGGCTTCATGTGCGCCGCCACCGACGTGGAGGCCGAGGCCAAGGCCGCCGGCTGGACCTTCTTCATCTTCGCGCTGAGCTATTACGGCCGCAAAGGCGTCGATGCGCCGGGCACCTCGAACCTGTGGGACGAGTACCAGGCGTGGAAGGGCGGACCGGAGGAGAAGAAGGCGCTCGAGTCGGGCCTGATCGGCTCGCCCGACACGATCCGCCGCAAGCTGCGCGAATTCGGCAGGAGCCGCGTCGATCAGGTCATCCTGCTCAACCAGGCCGGCAAGACCAGCCACGAGGACATCTGCTCCTCGCTCGACCTCTTCGCCCGCGAAGTCATGCCGGAGTTCCACGCCGCCGAAGCCGAGCATCTCGTGTGGAAGCAGAAGGTGCTCGCTCGCGAGATCGTGCTCGAGGACCTCGACGTCCAGAAATACGACATCTACAGCCACCAGAACGAACACATCGTCCGCCTGTCGCCCGAGCAGCTGAAGGCCAAGATGGCCGAGAAGGAAGCCGTCGCGAAGCGCGCCTGATCGGAACTCAGGCGGGCTTGATTCAGGCGGGCTTGATATTGGCGGCGCGGATGACCTTGCCCCACTTCTCGGTTTCCTCGGCGAGGAACTTGCCGAACTCGGCGGGCGTCATCGGCATCGGCACGCCGCCGAGGTCGACGATCTTCGCCTTCAAGACCGGATTGGCCAGCGCGACGCCGACGGCCTTGTTGAGCTTGTCGACGATCTCGCGCGGCGTGGCGGCCGGCGCGCCGAGGCCGGCAAAGGCGCTGGTCTGGTAACCCGGCACGAAATCGCCGATTGGCGGGACGTCGGGCAGGAACTCCAGCCGCGCCGGGGTCGAGACGCCCAGCGCGCGCAGGCGGCCCGCCCGGATGTGTTCGATCGACGACGGCAGGTTGTCGAACATGACCTGGACCTGGCCGCCCAACAGGTCGGCCAGCGCCAGCGGCGCGCCGCGATAGGGCACATGCTGCATGTCGACGCCAGCCAGCATCTTGAACAGCTCGCCGCTGACATGGGCGACCGAGCCGGTGCCGGCCGAGCCGAAATTGATCTTGCCCGGATTGGCCTTGGCATAGGCGATGAACTCGGCGCCGGTTTTGGCCGGGAAAGCCGGAACGACAACCATGGCCTGGTACACGCGGTAGATGCCGGCGACCGGCGCGAAGTCGCGCAGCAGATCATAGCCGGGCTTGTCGTAAAGCGTCGTGTTGATCGGATTGTTGGCGCCGACCAGCAGCAGCGTGTAGCCGTCCGCCGCGGCGCGGGCGACGCCCTCGGAGGCGATATTGCCGCCGGAGCCCGGCCGGTTCTCGACGATGAACTGCTGGGCGAATTGCTCCGACAGGGATTGCGCGATCAGGCGGGCCAGGATGTCGATCGACTGGCCGGCGGCAAAGCCTACGACCAGGCGCACCGGCTGGGCCGGGTAGGCCTGCGCCGAGGCGAGACGCGACAGGGCGGGCATGGCCAGGATGCCGGCGGCGAGGCGCTTCAGTCTTCTGCGCGTTAATTTCATCGGATCCTCCCGATCGCCGAAGCCTACATTATGGACAGGGCCGGCGGAAGAAGGCCCAGGGATCGCGCATGAAGACCGCGCGCGCGGCCATCCGCTGCGCCGGATCGCCGAGCGGACTGGCGGCGCGGCGCTGGAAGATCATGTCGCGTCGGACGTCGGAAGTATTGGCCGAAGTGCCGTGCGCCAGGAAGCTGTGCGTCACGACGATGTCGCCGGCGGCAAGTCGCGGCACGACCATCTGCGCACCGTCGAGAAATTCCGTCTGGGCCGCGAGCTTGGCGTTGCCCCAGTGAACGTCGGCGCCGAGCGGCTGGCGGCGGAAGGCCTCGGCGAATTTCGCGTGGCTGCCGGGCAGGACATGGAAGCCGCCGGCGGTGTCGGAGGCGACGTCCGTCAGCGCCACGCCGAACAGGATGTTGAAGGCGGCGAGCGAGGCATCCTTGCCGCCATCGATATGGAAGTGCCGGCCGACGCCGATTTTGGCGCGGAAGCCCGGCAGGGTGGCGGCGAGCTGGATGCGGTCGGGGCCGTGCGCTGATTCCAGGATTTCCGCCGCCAGCGGATCGAGCACGCCGGCGACCAATGCCAGGAAGGCCGGATCGGGGCAGTGGTGGATCTCGCGCCACAGGTCGTTCTTCTTGAGGTCCCAGCCGCCGTCGGGATAGCGGGCGCTGTACTGACGCGCGGCCTCTTGGGCGGCACGCAGCCTTTGGCCATCGATGGCCCGGGAGACCACCGTGTAGCCCTGCCGGGTGAGTTCCTCCCAATGCGTGGCCGTGAACATCATCCCGGGAGTCTCCGCCTTGTGCTAGGCTTCCGGCAAGCCCCTCTAGAGAAGCATTGAAAGGGGCAATCGAGGAGACACTCCATGAACAACGTCATGACCATGGCGCAACGCGCCGACGCGCTCGAAGACAAGATGTCCCGCGAGCTCGACCTGATCGTCGTGAAGTCGCGTCTGCACAGCTGGGCCGAGGGCGACATGAGCGCGCCGGGCAGCGTCATGCCGCAGCTCAAGGCCAATCCCAACGCCCGCGTGCTGATGGGCGACGACCCGCGGCTGCCGACGATGCCGGACAAGCCCAACCTGATCGACTTCTTCAAGCATCGCTTCGGCCCCTCGGCGCATCTGCTGCAGAGCGCGCGGCACGCCGCCAAGAACGGGCTGCCCGAGAAGATGGTGCTGGCCTGCCTGCTGCACGACATCGCCGGCGTCGGCTTCATCCGCGGCGACCACGGCTATTGGGGCGCGCAACTGGTCGAGCCCTATGTCGACGAGGAAGTGACCTGGGCGATCCGCGCCCATCAGGTGCTGCGCTTCTACGCCGACGAATCGGTGGGCTACGAATATCCCGAGTCCTACGTCGCGCTGTTCGGCGCCGACTACCGGGTCGATCCCTATATCGACGAGGACTACAAGCGGATGCGCGACCACAAGTGGTACATGTCGGGCCGCATGATCACGGTGAACGACATCTACTCCTTCGATCCCAACGTCCATGTCGAGCTCGAGGAATTCACCGACATCATCGGCCGCAACTTCCGCCAGCCCGAGCAGGGCCTGGGCTTCGACAACAGCCCGGTCGCCCATATGTGGCGGGCGATCATCCGCCCGGCCAAGTACCTTTAGACAGGAGACAGCATTGAATCCGACGCGGCGTCGCATCATCGCGGCCGGCGCGGGCGTCCTGGCGACGCCCGCCCTTTTCACCTCCTCATCGGCGCAGGCCGCCTTTCCGTCGAAGCCGATCCGCATCGTCGTGCCCTATCCGGCCGGCGGCCAGACCGACGGCATCGCGCGCTCCTTCGGCGACTTCCTTTCGCGCAAGCTTGGCCAGTCGGTCGTCGTCGACAATAAGGGCGGCGCCGGCGGCGCCATCGGCGTCACCGAGGTCAAGCGCGCGGCGCCCGATGGCTACACGATCCTCTGCACCATCTCCTCGTCGCTGATCCAGAACCGCATCACGGTGAAGGACCTGCCTTACGATCCGGAAAAGGACTTCACCTATCTCACGATGACGACCAGCACCGGTGGACCGGTGGTGGCGGCCGAGAAGACCGGCGCCACCAACCTCAAGCAGTTCATCGACTACGCCCGCAAGGTCGACAAGGTGAACTGGGGCGCCTACGGCCCCGGCTCGACGCCGCATGTGCTGATCGAGACCATGGCCAGGCAATACGGCTTCAAGGCCGAGGTGGTGCAGTATCGCGGCGAGGCCGCAATGTGGGCCGACGTGACGTCGCAGCAGCTCGACGGCGCCTCGGGCAGCCCGGCGGCGTCGGCGCCGGTGATCGCGTCGGGCAAGGGCCGGGCGATCGCCGTCGTGGGCGACCGCCTGCCGTCCATGCCGGACGTGGCGACGATGCCGGAGCAGGGTGCGGTCGGCGGTTTCTACGAGACGCGCGCGTTCGCAGCCTTCGCCGTCCCGGCCGCGACGCCACCCGATATCGCGAAGAAGCTCGCCGACACGCTGATCGAGGCCGGCACCGACGACAAGGTGAAGCAGCTTCTCGCCAACTACCTGATCGTGGGCCCGCTCAGCTTCGAGGCGACCAACGCCCGCTTCAGGCGCGACACCGAAGTGATGATGGCCGTGCTGAAGGAAATCGGCCTCAAGCCGGAATAGTCCGCCGCCGGTTTCCGCAACTGGCCCGGCAGGGCTCAGCGCGCCATGCCGGTCGCCCCGTCCGGGACGTCATAGAAGGCGAGCGTCATCGCGACGCTGGTGTAATGGCCCATCAGGGTCACGACGTCGGTGATGCCGACATGGCCGAGCGTCGTGACGGCGCGGTCGTAGAGGCCGCGCGGTACCCACCGCGCCTGGGACAGCACCATCGCCATCTCGTAGACGAGCTGTTCGCGTTCGTCGTCGAAGGCGGTGGGCATGCCGCCGACGATGGCCTCGACCTTGGCGGCGGGCAGCCCGGCCTTCTTGCCGATCCGCTCATGCGCCGCTGTCGGATAGGCCGAATGCCAGTGACTGGTGATGACGCAGACGGCTATTTCACGCTCCCGCTCGGAGAGCGAGTAGCCGCCCGGCTGGAAATGCGCGCCGAACGGGCCGGCGACTTTCGCCAGCTTTGGATTGTGGACCCAGATCTTGCTCGGTCCCGGCAGGCCGCCGCGCGCCGCCATCATCGCGTTGTAGCCCTCCTGTTGTTGCGGGCTCATTTTGTCGTAGGGGATTTCGGCGTAACGGCCGAAGGTCGGGGTTTCGGACATTGGCCTTGTTCCTTTTCTGTCGTCGTTGCGCGCCGGCATCCCGCGACAGCCCGGCCGCCCTGTCAACCCGGCCCTCCGGCGACGTATCGGTAGCGCGGGCGTAGGCCACACAATCGCCACGGAGCGGACGGACCCTGAGGACCGCATAGTTCAACTCGGGAGCTGACCGATGAAGCCTGCTGCCACGCTGCTGCTGCTCCTGTTGTCGCTCCTGGCGCTCTCCGGCTGCGCCCAAATGGGCGGGCTGATGAAGGAGTCACCGCTGGCGACGCCGATCGCCCCGGGCGAGGTCGAGTGGGCGCGCAAGAGCGGCGCCAATACCGTAAGCGGCATCGCGGCGACGAAAGCCGGCGCCACCAGCCACACATGTGCCGGCGAATCGGCCAACCTGATCCCCGACACCGCCTATGCGCGGGCGCGCATGACGTCGATCTTCGGCAACGACACGCGCGGCACGCGTGCCGCCAGCCTCGGCGCGGTGAAGTTCGAGCGCGACGATCCGCTGTATGTCTCGACCCTGCGCACGACGCGCTGCGACGCCTCGGGCAGCTTCACCTTCCCGCGCGTGCCCGACGGCGTGTGGTACGTCACCAGCAGCGCCAAGTGGCAGGGCGCTCAGGCCTCGCAGGTCGAGGGCGGGTCGATGATGCAACGCGTCGACGTGCGCGGCGGCAAGCTGGTGAAGGTCACACTTCCCTGAGGGGCTAGAACGCCACCGTCGGAACGCCGGCCTCGCGCGCCCGTTCGTCATGCGCCCGTTCGTCGTGCGCGTGAGCGACCAGCTTGCGGAAGTGGTCGAGTTCCGCGCCGTGCAGGATTGTCGGCTTGAACTCGGGCGTGTTCATCGGATTGACCGGCTTGCCCGCGCGCAGCAGTTCGAAATGCAGGTGCGGACCCGTCGAGCGGCCGGTGTTGCCGACGAAGCCGATCACGTCGCCCCGCGCCACGGACATGCCGGGCTGCAGGCCCGGCGCAAATTGCGACAGATGCCCGTAGACGGTGGCGAGGTCGCGCGCGTGATCGATGCGGATCCAGTTGCCATAGGCGCCGTTGGGCGCGGCGCCGCCGACGATGCCGGCGGCCGCGGCCCGCACCGGCGTGCCGATCGGGGCGATCAGGTCGACGCCGGTATGCATCAGATAGGCCGCCGCCGGCCGACGCGCCGGTCCGAGCGCCATCGAGGCATAGGGCATTGCGCTGGGCGCGGACGCAGCGCTGCCCAGCGCGGGCGGCAGGCCGGCCGTGGGCGTGGGCCCGCCCACCGGCTTGACCGTGCCCGATGCCACGTTGTGCGTGTGGAACGGATCGCTGCGCGGTCCAAAGCCTGACGACACGACGGTGGTGGAAAGCGGATAGCTCAGCGCGGGCAGGCTCGCTTCCTGGCCGTTCAGCAGCCACAAGCGCTCGCCCTTGCCGCGCGTCTCGAAGCGGTGAAGGGCCACCGTGCCCTTGGCCGCGGTGGTGAGTTCCAGCCACTCGACGCGGCCGATGCCGATGGCGGCGCCCGACGCGGTGAAGGTCTTGGTGTAGCGGACGAAGAAGCCGTCGCCGTCGCGGATGTCCTGGCCGTCGATCGCAGCGTCGAGCGCCTCGCGGGCGCCGATCAGGGTCGCGGCGTCGATGCCGGCCGCGATGGCGGAGGCTTCGAGCGAGCCGGTGACGGTGCCACTCACGGCGAAAGCGCGCGTGAAGGGTAGCGTGGCAAGGTAGCGCGTCTCCTCACCGGCGGCGCCGAGAAGGCGTTCCTCGGCGAGCGTGGCATCCTGGGCGATGGCGGAAATCGGAGCGAAGGCGAGCGAGACGGCGAGGGACGCCGCGAACCATGCTTTCTTCATGCCGTGCTTATGTTCGAGTTTTTCCCAAGAGCCAAGCCAGGCGACCGACTTCGCACGACGCATGAGCGGGCCGGCCTTCCCGCGGGAATGCCGCAGCCTTCCGCGAAAATATAACTATAGCGAGCTTCCATTCCCGTCGGCGTTTACGCATGAATCGCGTCAATTGCGGCAGCTTGCGCTGCTTCGCCGCACGAAACTACGGGGCGCGCGCGCCCTGCAGGATCGGTTATGCTGACGTTGGTGGCTTGCCGTGCAGGCCTCGAACAAAGCGCTCCCCCGCGGGAGGCGCGCGGAGGAAGAAGATGAGCGTACGTGCTGGCCGTGAATTCCTGGCCATTCCCGGCCCGACGACGATGCCCGACGAAGTGCTGCGCGCGATGCACCGTCCCGCCGTCGACATCTATTCGGGGCCGCTGCTGGCGCTGACCGACGGGCTGCTGCGCGACGTCTCGCGCATCTTCGCCACCAAGGGCCGCTCCTACATCTATATCTCCAACGGCCACGGCGCCTGGGAAGCGACGCTGACCAACGTGCTGTCGAAGGGCGACCGCGTCCTCGTGCTCGAGAGCGGCCGCTTCGCCATCGGCTGGGGCGAGTATGCCCGCCGCATGGGCGTCGAGGTCGAGATCCTGAAGGGCGACATGCGCCGTGCCGTGCGGCCGGCCGAGGTCGAGGCGCGTCTCAAGGCCGATCTCAAGACGGCGGGCAAGGACGGCACCTTCACGGCCGTGCTGGTGGCGCAGGTCGACACCGCCTCGGGCGTGGTCAACGACATCGAGGCGATCGGCAAGGCGATGAAAGCGGCCGGCCACGACGCGCTGCTGATGGTCGATACCGTGGCGTCGCTCGGTTGCATGCCCTTCGAGATGGACGCCTGGGGCGTCGACGTGGCGATGTCGGGATCGCAGAAGGGCCTGATGTCGCCGCCGGGCCTCGGCTTCGTCGCCGCCAACGACCGCGCCCGCGCGGTCCACAAGACGGCAGGCCTGCGCATGCCCTATTGGGACTGGACCGACCGCGAGGGCGAGCAGCACTACCAGAAATATGCCGGCACGCCGCCCGAGCACCTGCTGTTCGGGTTGCGCCAGGCCTTCGACATGCTGTTCGAGGAGGGCCTCGACAACGTCTTCCGGCGCCATCACCTGCTGGCCGAAGCGGTGCGCCGCGCCGTCGGCGTCTGGGGCGAGGGCCAGGCCATCGGCTTCAACATCATCGAACCGTCGGAGCGCAGCGACACCGTCACCACGGTGCTGGTCAACGGCCACGACCCGGAGGCGCTGCGCCGCTATTGCGACCGCAACTGCGGCGTCATCCTGGGCCAGGGCATCGGCGAACTCGGCGGCAAAGCCATCCGCATCGCCCATATGGGCCACGTCAACGCGCCGATGGTGCTGGGCACGCTCGGCGTCGTCGAGATGGGCCTCGCCGCACTCGGCATCCCGCACGGCAAGGGCGGGGGCCAGGCGGCGATCGACTGGCTGGGCGAGCAGGTGAAGGCGTAAAGGCGCGGACCCCCGGCTCAACGCCCGCGGGAGCGTTGTTCGAAGTAGCCTCGCAACACCGCGTTGATGCGCGTCTGATAGCCTCGGCCTTGGGCACGGAACCAGTCGAGCAGATCGGCGTCCAGTCGCAGGGTCGTATGGGCCTTGCGTCGTGGCAGGGGTAAGGCCGTGGTCGCCCAGTCCATGTCGACGGTACCTATCGCGTCATCCGGATCGGTGCCATTGGGAACGGCCTTCCTGGCGGCGCGTTTCCAGTCGCTGCCAACCTTTCCGGCGGTGCGACGGGCTTTGAGCTGACTATCGGTGTAGCGCACGATGCGCTTTTGCTTCGTCGCCATGTGCTCTCCTCATTGAGATGACGCGAATGGCCTCGCCGCGCCAGGTCCAGACCAGCGTAAAAAATGCTCCGTGGATATATGCCGTCGTCTTCCATCGTGGTTCTTTTCCGCGCGGCGTCGGGAAGGTGACGATGCGCCGTCCGTCGAAGAAAAGCGGTGCATCGGCGAAATCGAGCCCACGCTCCGTCAGCGTATCGCGGCGCTTGTCCTCGTCCCATTCGAACAGCATCCGGCATTCTATCCAAGATGTATGCACAAATCGTTATCACGAATTGTGCATACAATCCAGCCCGCCATCGAGAGTTTTCTCGACCGTCGTCAAACAGCGTGTCGACTGCACGCTCGCCGCGCGTCAGTGCTGAAGCGCGCCCCGGATCGGCGAGATCGGCAGGTCCATCTTGCGCGGCAGCAGCGCCGAGCCCGGCGTACCCGCACGCAGCTTCGCCAGCATCTCGTCGGGATCGTATTCGACGCCGATGGGATTGGCCGTGAAGTTTTCGCCCATCATGTAGGCGTTGGCTTCCTCGGCGGTGGCGCAGGCGTCGACCTGGAGTTCCATCTGGTTGCCGTCGGGATCGGCGTAGTACATC
>JBBRFD010000144.1:0-12557 GCA_038224985.1 Reyranellales bacterium | reverse complement strand
ATTCTCCATGCGCGTGAACAGCGGCGCGACGTCCTGCCAGCTCCAGCCGCGATTGCCCATCTGCGCCCAGGTGTCGTAGTCGAGCGGCTGGCCGCGTACCCAGACCAGACCGTTGATCGAGCTGGAGCCCCCCAGCATCTTGCCGCGCGGCACCGGGATCTGGCGGTTGGCGGTATTGGGCTCGGGCTCCGACTGGTAGAGCCAGTTGGCGGCCGGATTGTCGATCAGCAGGCCGAAGCTGAGCGGCATGCGGGAATAGGGATGGCTGGCCGGTCCCGCCTCGAGCAGGAGGATTTTGGACGCAGGGTTTTCCGACAGTCGCGCCGCGAGAGCACCGCCGGCGGAGCCGGCACCCACGATGATGTAGTCGTAATCGGCCATGTCGGTCTTTCCTCTGCATTCGATGGCGCCAAACCTAGCGCGGATTTGCCGGGCCGATAGCGGGAAATTGACCGATATCCGCCTCGACTTGGCGGGCCGGTCATGGTCCCCTTGGCTGCTGCAATTCGCGGGAAATTCGCGGCTCATTACCCGTTTCGTGAGGATCGTCGGCGGAGATGTTGGATCTCGTCCGGATCGCGCTTAAGCGTCCGTATACATTTGTCGTGATGGCGTTGCTGATCCTGATCGCGGGACCGCTGGCGGCGCTCCGGACGCCCATCGACATTTTCCCGGAAATACGCATTCCCGTGATCGCCGTCGTCTGGGGCTATACCGGACTGCCGCCCGACCAGATGTCGGGCCGCGTGATGCTGAACTTCCAGCGCGCGCTCACCACGACCGTCAACGACATCGAACACATCGAGGGCACGTCCTACACCGGCATCGGCATCGTCAAGGTCTTCTTCCAGCCCGGCGTCAACATCAGCATCGCCAACGCGCAGGTCACGGCGATCGCGCAGACCGTGCTGAGGCAGATGCCGCCCAACATGACGCCGCCGCTGATCCTCAACTACAACGCCGCGACCGTGCCGATCATCCAGATCGCGCTGGCCGGCAAGGGCGTGTCCGAGCAGGCGGTGTTCGATCTCGCCATCAACACCGTGCGCACCCCGCTGGTGACAGTGCCCGGCGCCGCCATTCCGTTTCCCTTCGGCGGCAAGTTCCGCCAGATCCAGATCGATCTCGATCCGGCGGCGATGCAGGCGCGCGGGCTGTCGGCCAACGACATCGCCAACGCGCTGGCGGCGCAGAACCTGCTGACGCCGGTCGGCACGCAGAAGATCGGCGACCTCGAATACGCCATCCGGCTCAACAACGCGCCGACCGAGTTCGCCGCCCTGGCCGACCTGCCGATATTCGCGGCCAACGGCACCATCGTCTATCTGCGCGACGTCGCCACGGTCCGCGACGGCAACCCGCCGCAGCAGAATATCGTGCATGTCGATGGCGGCCGCTCGGTGCTGCTGCAGGTGCTGAAGAACGGCGCGATTTCGACGCTCAACATCATCGAGGGCATCAAGCAGCGCGTCGAGGACCTCAAGAAGACGCTGCCCGACAATATCTCTATCGCCACCCTGGGCGACCAGTCGCTGTTCGTCGAAGGCGCCCTCACCGGCGTGGCGCACGAGGCGGTACTGGCGGCCGTGCTGACCAGCCTGATGATCCTGCTGTTCCTCGGCAGTTGGCGCTCGACGGTGATCATCGCCATCTCGATTCCGCTGGCCATCCTGGGCTCGATCGCGGCACTGGCGGCGTTCGGCGAGACGCTCAACATCATGACGCTGGGCGGGTTGGCGCTGGCCGTCGGCATCCTGGTCGACGACGCCACGGTCACCATCGAGAACATCAACTGGCATCTCGAGCAGGGCAAGGACGTGGAAACCTCGATCATGGACGGTGCGCTCCAGATCGTGACGCCGGCCTTCGTGTCGCTGCTCTGCATCTGCATCGTCTTCGTGCCGATGTTCTTCCTCGAAGGCGTGGCGCGCTTTCTCTTCGTGCCGATGGCCGAGGCGGTGATGTTCGCCATGATCTGTTCGTTCATCCTGTCGCGCACGCTGGTGCCGACCATGGCGAATTACCTGCTGAAGCCGCATGTCCGGCATGGACAGGGAGAGGCGCCGCCGCGGTCGCGCAATCCGCTGGTGCGGTTCCAGAAGGGCTTCGAGGCCTATTTCGACAGCTTCCGCGCGACCTATCGCGACCTGCTGGTGCTGGCGCTGCGCAACCGGCCGGTCTTCATCTGCTGCTTCCTCGCCTTCGTGGTGGCTTCCTTCGCGCTGGTGCCGTTCCTCGGCCGCAACTTCTTCCCGGTTGTCGATTCCGGCCAGATCCTGATGCATGTGCGCGGACCGATCGGCACCCGCGTCGAGGAAAGCGCCAACCGGTTCGCGGCCATCCAGAAGGCGATTCGCCAGGTCGTGCCGTCGGGCCAGATCGCGGCGATGGCGGACAATATCGGCGTGCCGGTCAGCGGCATCAACATGACGTACAACAACACCGGCACGATCGGACCGCAGGACGGCGATATCCAGATCAAGCTGCGCGAGGGCCATCCGCCGACCGCCGACTACGTGGCCGAGCTGCGTCGCCGGCTGCCCGAGCAATTCCCCGGCTTCACCTTCTCGTTCCTGCCGGCCGACATCATCAGCCAGATCCTCAATTTCGGCGTGCCGTCGCCGATCGACGTGCAAGTGCGAACGTCGGATACGGCGGCCGGTTTCGAGCACGCCAACAGGATCCTGGCGCGGGTTCGCAAGGTGCCGGGCGTCGTCGATGCGCGTATCCAGCAAGCGCGTGGCGCGCCCGTCTTCGCCGTCGATATCGACCGCACGCGTGCGCAATATGTCGGTCTGACCACGCGCGACGTCACCAATTCGCTGGTCGTCAATCTGGCGGGCTCCGGCCAGGTCGCGCCGACCTATTGGCTCAACCCGGCCAACGGCGTTTCCTACAGCATCGTCTTGCAGACGCCGCAGTACCGGCTGGATTCGCTGTCCTCGCTGTCCAACCTGCCGATCATGGCGCCGGCGGCGAGTTCGCTGCAGGTGCTGGGCGGCATCGCCAACATCCGGCGCGACACCGCCAACGCCGTGGTTTCGCAATACGACCTGCAGGGCCTCGTCCAGGTCTATGCCTCGGTCCAGGGCCGCGACCTCGGCTCGGTCGCCGCCGACGTGCGGGCCATCGTCGACGAGCTGGCCAAGGAGGCCTCGCCTAAGATCCGCGCCGTCAAGGTGCAGGGACAGGTGAGGACGATGGAAAGCGCCTTCTCCGGCCTGCTGTTCGGCCTGCTGGGCGCCATCGTGTTGATCTATCTGCTGATCGTCGTGAACTTCCAGTCGTGGAGCGATCCCTTCGTCATCATCACCGCCTTGCCGGCGGCGCTGGCCGGCATCGTCTGGATGCTCTTCGCCACCAACACCACCCTGTCGGTGCCGGCGCTGACGGGCGCCATCATGTGCATGGGCGTCGCCACCGCCAATTCGGTGCTGGTGATCTCCTTCGCGCGCGAGCGGCTGGTCGAGCTGGGCGATGCCACGGCGGCGGCCCTCGATGCCGGCGTCGTGCGCTTCCGTCCCGTTCTGATGACGGCACTCGCCATGATCATCGGCATGGCGCCGATGGCGCTGGGCATGGGTGAGGGCGGGGAGCAGAATGCCCCCCTCGGGCGCGCCGTGATCGGCGGCCTGATTTTTGCGACCATCGCCACGCTCATCTTCGTCCCGGTCGTGTTCAGCGTCGTTCACCGGCGCCATGGGGGCGTCGCGCATGCCATTCCGCCCGCTGGAGCTGCCCCGCATGTCGTCTGAGACTCTTCCTCCCACGCCCGCCGGGGCTCTTCCGGAGCCGACGCGGGTCTCGCGCCGTGGTCTGGTGATTTCAGCGCTGCTGGGTGTGCTGGTCGTCACGCTGGTTGTCGGCAATGGCATCGTCAGCCGCAGCGCCGGCACCGTGCGCCTCAAGGAGACGACCGATGCCCAGGCGGTTCCACCCGTCAGCGTCGTGTTGCCCGGATCGGGCGGCAACAAATCCTCTCTCGACCTGCCGGGCCGCCTCGAAGCCTATGCCCGTGCCCCCATTTATGCCCGCGTCAGCGGCATCCTGAAGTCCTACAAAGTCGATATCGGCGACCAGGTGACGGTGGGCCAACTCCTCGCCGAAATCGACGCGCCCGACCTCGACCAGCAGCTCCTGCAGGCCAAGGCCGCCGTCGCCAGCGCCCAGGCGGCCGAGACGCTGGCCGCCGTGACGGCGCAGCGCTGGCAGACGCTGGGCGGCTCCAATACCGTGTCCAAGCAGACGGTCGATGAGAAACAGGGCGACCTCACGGTCAAGCAGGCCCTGACGCGGGCGGCGCAGGCAACGCTCGACCGCCTGATCGTGCTGGCGGACTTCAAGCGCATCATCGCGCCCTTCGACGGCGTCGTCACCGTGCGCAACACCGACCTCGGTGCGCTCATCAACGCCGACTCGAGCGCTGGCCTCGCCCTCTTCATCATCTCCGACATCAAGAAGCTTCGTCTCAACATCGGCGTGCCGCAGAACTATGCGCCGGCCGTGCCGATCAACACAAAGGTCGTGATCGCCGTGCCCGAATACCCGGGCAGGACCTATGGCGGTCTCGTCGAGGCATCGTCACGCTCGGTCGACGCCGCCTCGGGCACCACGCGCATGCAGGTCGCCGTCGACAATGCCGCCGGCCAGCTCATGCCCGGGGCCTTCGCCAATGTCCGCATCGACCTGCCCAAGAACGTGCTGTCGCTCAGCGTGCCGGCGGGCGCGCTGATTTTCGGCCGCGAGGGGTTGCGCGTCGCCGTCGTCGACGCCAACAGCAAGGTGGTGCTGAAGCCCATCACCATCAGCCGCGACCTCGGCCAGATTGTCGAGATCGCTACCGGCCTCGAGGCGACCGACCGCGTGATCGAGAGTCCGCCGGACGGCCTCGCCAATGGCGACCCGGTGCGGGTGATGAACGACCCTTCGGCCGGGCCTGCCAAGAAGGGCTGATCGCACAAAAGAGAACCCCGCCTGGGCGTCAAGGCCGGCGGGGCTCACTCAGATCATGGAAGGCTCCCTCGTTCCGTTCGGCGTGCCGCCCTTGCGGCTGCCGGAAAGAAGGGTCGCGGAATTATCGGTGCCGCGTCACCCACTTTGCTTCGGTGGCTTCATAGGGGATCGCTCCTCCTCTGTTGCTCTCACAATCATGGCTATCGCCGAAAGGAAATAAAAGGCAGGACTACTGACCTAACTACTGCCTTTTTCGACTGATGTATTGCGCGTCGTGTGAGAATTCAGGGTGGAGGAACGCAATGCGCTTGCTCATGGGCTTGTTCGGCTTGGCGCTGGCATGGTCGTGCGGGGCTCATGCCCAGACACCGGCGGCGATGCAAACCGGTGACGGCGCCCGCGTCTTCCTCGTCCTCGATGCCTCGGGCTCGATGTGGGGGCGCGTCGGCAACCAGACCAAGATCGAAGTGGCGCGCGAGACCATCCGTGCGATCCTCAAGGACTGGCGACCGCAGGACGAGCTCGGCCTCGTGGCCTATGGCCATCGCCGCAAGGGCGACTGCGGCGACATCGAGATCCTGAAGCCGGTCGGCAAGGTCGATGCGGCGGCACTGATGACCCAGGTCAGCGGCATCTCGCCCAAGGGCATGACGCCGATGAGCGACGCCGTGAAGATGGCTGCCGCCCAGCTCAAGACTGTCGAGGGCGTGACCAGCGTGATCCTCGTGTCCGACGGCGTCGAGACCTGTCGGGCGGATCCCTGTGCCGTCGCCGCCGAGCTTAAGAAGGCCGACATCAAACTGGTCGTGCACACCGTGGGCTTCGACATTCAGGACCGCCAGGCCCAGCGCCAACTCGAATGCATGGCGCAGGCGACCGGTGGGCTGTCGCTCTCGGCGAAGGGTCCGGGCGAGTTGCTGAAGTCGATCGGCCAGGCCGTCGAGGCAGCGCGCAAGAAGGCCCCGCCGGCAGCACCTCTGCCGCCGCCCCAACCAAAGGCCGAACCGAGGCCGGCCTGGAACCTCGAAGGCTCGGCGCGACTGGCCGAGGGCGACGATCCGCTGGTCGGCAAGGATTCGATCACCTGGGTCTTCCATAAGCCGGCACCGGCCGGTGTCGACCCGGAATATGTCGACACGACCTACAAGAACCGCATCGAGATGCAGTTGCCGGCGGGCGAATATCTCGTCGAGGCCATCGCGGGTGTCGCCAAGCTGAAGACGCGGGTGACGATCGATCCTGCCAAGATGAACAAGCTCGACGTGGTGATGAACGCCGGCCGCCTCGGCCTGCGCGCGCGCCGCACCGAGACCGAGAACCAGAAAGGCGATGTCTTCTGGGAGGTCGTCGATAAGGGCGGCGAGACGGTGTTCAATTCCTACGACGCCGAGACCTCGACCATCATTGCGGTGGGAAAGTATACCGTCAGCATGAGTCTCGGTGCCGCCAAGCAGACGCGTGAGGTGGAGATCACGGCGGGCGATACGGCGACGGTCGATATCGTGGCCGGGGTCGGAAGACTGCAGGGTTCGGTCGTCTTCGCCAAGGGCGGCCCCGCGGTGCGCGATCCCTTCGTCGAGGTCTTCGCCGGCGCCGAGGCGGTGGAGAACGAAAGTTCGGTCGCCAACACCTACGACAACAAACCGAAGTTCGACCTGGCCTCGGGCGCTTATCGCCTGCGCATCAAGACCGATGCCGTCGACCGTACCTTCCCGCTGGAGATCAAGGCGGGTGACCGGCTGGAGATGGAGCTCGCGCTCGACGCAGGTATCGCCTTCTTCGAAGCGCCGGGTGCTGAAGCGATCGAGATCAAGGGGAGTGGCAAGGACATCTATGCCGAGCGCAGGGACATCGCCACGCTTTATCCGGCGTTCCCGAACTACGCGCTACCGACCGGCACCTATGTGGTGGTCGCCATCAAGGGCGACCAGAAGAAGGAAGCCGAGTTCGAGATCAAACCCGGCCAACGTACGGTGACGAAGGTTACTTTGCCTTAGGCGGACGCAGCGCCGCCCACTGCTCGTCGGTCCAGTCGAGCATGGCCGAGGTATTGGCGCCGCCGCCGCCCGACTGCAGCATCTTGCCGCCGTCGATGACGATGGCGTCGCCGTTGATATAGGCGGCACCGTCGCTCACCAGATAGGCCGCGAGGTTGGCGAGTTCGAGGTGCTCGCCGACCCGGCGCATCGGGATGGCCTTGATCATCTCGTCCTGGCCGCCGCGTTCCTTCGGCATCAACCGGCTCCAGGCGCCTTCGGTCGGGAAGGGGCCGGGCACGATGGCGCAGGTGCGGATGCCCTTGGGGCCCCATTCGACGGCGAGGCTCTTGGTCATCGCCAGCACGCCGGCCTTGGCCATGGCCGAGGGCACGGTGAAGGGCGCGCCGGTAAGGGAGGAGACAGTAAGGATCGACATCACCACCTTGTTGCGCTCTCCGGCATCGATCCAGCGCCGGCCGGCGGCCACGGTGCAATAGGCCGAGCCGTGCAGCACGATGTTCAATACGGCATCGATGGCGCGGGTCGACATCTTGTTGGTCTGAGCGAGGATCTGGCCGGCCGCGTTGTTCACTAGGATATCGAGCGGGCGCTTCTTCCAGATGGTGTCCATCATGGCCTCGACGGCAGCGGGAACGCGCACATCGCAGCCGACAGTCTCGATCTCGCCGCCGGTTTCCTTGCCGAGTTCCTCCGCCGTTTGCTTCAGCACATCCTCGCGCCGCCCGCAGATCACGACATTGGCACCCAGTTCGAGGTAGCGATGCACCATCGACCGGCCGAGGCCGGTGCCGCCACCTGTGACGAGGATGCGTTTGCCCTTGAGCAGATCGGGTTGGAACATTGATGTCTCCTCAGACGCCGATGGCCGTCTACCTGGCCTTCTTGATCTCGGTCAGCGCAATACCGCCGGCGATCATCTTGTCGATCTCGACCGCCGAATAGCCGCTCTCGGCCAGCACGGCCCGGGTGTCGGCGCCGAATTTCCGGGGCTTGCTGCGGATGGCACCCGGGGTGCGCGAAAGCTTTACGGGATTGCCGACATTGCGCCAGCCATCCTTCTCCCAAACCATGCCGCGATGTTTGGTATGCGGATGCTCCATGACGTCGGGCACCTCGAGCACGGCGCCCGAGGGTACGCCGCCCTGCATCAGCTCGTCGGCGAAGGTCTCGGCCTCGCGGTCCTTCAACAGGGCGCGCAACTCGGCTTCCAGCGCCGGCTTGTTGGCGATGCGCTCCTTGTTGGTCTTGAAGCGCGGATCGTCGGCCAGTTCGGGCTTGCCCAGCATCTGCGCCAGCTTGCGGAACTGCCCGTCATTGCCGGCGCCGACCACGATGTTGCGGGTCCTGGTTGGAAAATTGGAGTAGGGCGCCAGCGTGCCGTGGCTGTTGCCGACCAGCTTGGGCGCGCTGCCGGCCACGAAGTAGTTCGGCGCATGCGGCTGGTGCAGCGCGATGGCCGAGTCGTAGAGCGTGGCGTCGACAAACTGGCCCTTGCCGGATTTGTTGCGCTCGTAGAGCGCCATGAGGATGCCGATGGTGGCGTTCATGCCGGTCGACAGATCGACCACCGGCACGCCGATGCGCACGGGACCGCCTTCGGCCGAGCCGTTGACCGAGACGAGGCCGGCGGAAGCTTGGACCATGGCGTCATAGCCCGGGAAACCGCCCAGTGGGCCATCCTCGCCGAAGCCCGAGACGCGGGCATGGACGAGGCGCGGGAATTTTTTCGCCAACGTCTCGGCATAGCCGATGCCCCATTTCTCCATGGTGCCGGTCTTGAAATTGTCTATCAGCACATCGGTCTCGGCCAGCAGCCGAAGCAGGACCTCGCGGCCCTCGGGCTTCGAGAGATCGAGGGCGATGGTGCGCTTGTTGCGGTTGATTCCGGAGAAATAGGCCGAGATGCCCTCGCCATCGAAGGGAGGACCCCAAAGGCGGGTTTCGTCGCCCTGCGGCGGCTCGATCTTGATCACTTCGGCGCCGTGGTCGGCCAGCATCTGGCCGCAATAGGGGCCACCCAGAACGCGCGACAGATCGATGACTTTCAGACCGTCCAACGCACCCATACTCGTTCCACTCCTCGATACATCCGCGAGTGGCGGTTATAGACCATGCCCCGGCCGCCCGGTACCGTCCCGCCATGATCGAACGCAATATGGATATCGCCACGCAAGATGGCGCGATGAACACTTGGACCGTGCGGCACGACGATGGCGGGCCCTTGCCGGTCGTCCTGATGCTGATGGATGCGCCGGGAGTCCGCGAGGGCCTGAAGGAGATCTGCCGGCGTATCGCCCAGTCCGGCTATTACGTGCTGCTGCCCAATCTCTATTACCGCACCATCCGCGACTTCGTCTGCGGGCCAACGAAAGACGATCCCGCCGCCGATGCTAACCGCACGCGCATGTTCGGCTTCCTGGAGTCGATCTCCAATGCGAAGGTCGCATCCGACGTCGGTGTGATCCTCGACAAGCTGCCGTCGATGCCCGACGCCAAGTCCGGCAAGGTCGGCCTCGTCGGCTATTGCATGAGCGGCGCCTTCGTCACGGCCGCCGCAGCCGCCCATGCCGAGCGCATCAGCTGCTTTGCCTCCTACTACGGCACGCGCCTGATCACCGACAAACCAGATTCGCCACACCTGATGTTGGCCAAGATCGTGGGCGAAGGGTACTACGCCTTCGCCGAGCACGATGCTTACGTGCCGTTGGAAATGGTTGCCCGGTTCGATCAGCTGCTGGCTGCGGCGCCGTTTCCCTCGCGCTCCGAAACCGAGAGCGGTACTCATCACGGCTATGCCTTCACCGATCGTGGCAACCTCGACGATGGCGCCCGCGAGAAGCATTTCGAGCGCATGCTGGCTCTCTACCGGCGCAACATCGGATAGGAGCCGCGCCATGCTGAACGGCATCCACGGACACCAGGACATCGAGCGCGTTGTCTACGGCAAGCCGGCGGGGCCGGCGCTGCTGGCCGAAGCCGAAAGGCTGGGCGCACGGCGCGTCTTCCTCACGACATCGAAATCGGTGGCGCAGAGTGCGTTGCTGGCCGGCATCATTCGCGATCTCGGCGACCGCTATGCGGGGGTCTATGCCGGCATCACCGCCCATTCGCCGCGCTCCTGCGTCATCGAGGGCGCTGAGGCGGCGCGCGCGGCCGGAGCCGACCTGATCGCGGCCGTCGGCGGCGGCTCGGCCATCGACGCCACCAAGGTCATGCTGATCGCGCTGTGGCAGAACGCGACGAGGATAGAGGATCTCGACGCCTATCGGGCGGGCAAGCCCAAGGCGGGTTTCAACGCACCGGCCGAGGCGATCGCGCCGCCGTCCGACGCCATCCGCATGATCGCGGTTCCAACGACGCTGTCGGCTGCCGAGTTCAACGCCTTCGCCGGCATCAGCGACCCGCGTTACGGCATCAAGGAAAGCTTCGGCCACCGACTTGTCGTGCCGCGCGTCATTGTGCTCGACCCTGCGGCGACGCTCGCTACGCCGATCGACCTCATGCTCTCGACAGGGCTCAAGGCCGTCGACCATGCCGTCGAACGCCTCTGCTCGCAGCAGGCCAATCCTTTCGCCTTCGGCACCTGCACGGAGGCCCTGAAGCTGCTGTCGCGTGCGCTTCCCGGCCATAAGGCCAGGCCCGACGACATCGACATGCGCATGGACCTGCAGTTCGGCATGTGGCTGTCGATCGGCGCGGGCACTTCGGGGGTCGGCGTCGGCGCCAGCCACGGTATCGGTCACGTGCTGGGCGCCGCCTGCCATGTGCCGCACGGCCATACGTCCTGCGTGATGCTGCCGTCGGTCCTGCGCTGGAACCTGCCGGCCAATGCCGAGCGCCAGAAGCGGGTGAGCGAGGCCTTCGGCAAGCCCGAGACACCCGCCGCCGATTTGGTCGAAGGGTTGGTGAAGACGCTGGGCCTGCCGGGGCGGCTTTCCGAAGTCGGTGTCGGCCGCGACCGCTTCCGCGAGATCGGCGAGAAGTCGATGCACGACCGCGCCCTGCTCAACAATCCGCGGCCGATCACCAGCCCGGACCAGGTCGTGGAGATTCTCGAACTGGCCTCATGAGTTCTTCTCATGACCCCACACTCCTTGAAGGGAGTAAGGAACGGCACGATCTCCAGAGCGTGAGATTGAGGAGAAATTCATGTCCGTTGTCGCGCCCGTCAACTACTTGGCCGATCTCAGCATCAAGCCGGTGACCCATAATCCGCCGCATGGCACGGGCGTGCCGCGCCGCGACGGCAACTATCGCGACTTCAAGGTCGAGATGCGCGATGGCCGCACTGCTGGCAATCTGTCCCTCGACCAGCAGGCCTTCAAACTGGTCGAACACGACACCAAAGTTCGCGATTTCTACGACGAGGACGAGGTGAAGTCGGCCTACTACGCTGAGGTCGAGGCGCTGGTGAAGCGCGAGACCGGTGCGGCAAAGGTCGTGATCTTTGACCACACCGTTCGCACCGCCGACCGCGCGGTCGAGCGCGGCTTGCGTACGCCTGTCCGCAGCGTACATTGCGACTACACGGAAAAATCAGGCCCCAGCCGCGTGCGCGACCTGCTGCCGCCGGAAGAAGCCGAGATGCGCCTGAAGAAGCGCTTCGCCGAATACAACGTCTGGCGCAACATCGCCACCGACCCGGTCGAGATGACGCCGCTCGGTCTTGTCGATGCTGGAAGCATTGCGCCGCGCGATCTCGCCGTTTGCGACCTCGTCTATTCCGATCGCACCGGCGAGATTTATCAGGGCGTCTACAACGCCGATCACCGCTGGTACTATTTCCCGAAGATGACGCGCGACGAAGCCGTGCTGATCAAGTGCTACGATTCGCAGAAGGATGGCCGGGCGCGTTTCTCGCTGCATTCGGCCTTCGACGATCCGACCTCGCCCGCCAATCCGAAACCGCGGCAGAGCATCGAGGTCAGGGCTTTCGCCTTCTTCGACTAAGACTTTGCGATCGCGTCGAGGTGCTCGGTTAGCTCCTCGGGCGCCGAGTAGAACGGCGTGTGGCCACATTCCATGGTGATGACCTTGCAGGGCGTCATCGCCACCATCTTGCGTTGCACGCGGATCAGCACGGCATTGTCGTGCGTACATTCAATGTACCAGCGCGGTACCGAGCCGAAGCGTTCCTCGGTCAGCGTCACCGGCGTGTTGGAGATGGTGAGCGGCTGCGGGCGCAGGCGTTCCATGGCGCGGTAGCGGTCTTCCGGCGAGACATCGGAATAGAACAGCGTCGGCAGATGGGCGCGGGCAAAGGTGTAGGTCGAGCCGTCCGGATTGACCTCGCGCGTGCGGCGGAAGAGGGCGTCGGGCTCGAGCGCCGTCATGTCGCGGCCGGTCTTGCCGGAAGGTGGCAGAAGGGCGCTGACATAGACCAGCGCCTTGATCTTGCGCCGGCGCGCCTCGCCCAATTGGCTGATGGTGACGCCGCCCAGCGCATGGCCGACGACGACGGCGGGCTCGTCCATCTTGTCGAGCAGCTTGGCCAGCTTGTCGACATTGTCGGCCAAGGTGACATTGGCCGGCGGCGTGTGGTCCGAGCCGAGACCCGGCAGATCGGGTGCGCAGGTGTGATGACCTTGCGCCTTCAGCAGCGGC
>JBBRFD010000143.1:0-12563 GCA_038224985.1 Reyranellales bacterium | reverse complement strand
CATCGTCGATGCCTGCTGCAAGGCATGGACTGATCTGCTCGCCAAACCACAACAACTCGCATCCATAACCAGGCGACGGTGGGCTAACGTGTCATGAGTTCTGGCGATTGGTATAATTGTGATCTGGGGAGCTCAATGACCAAAAACATCATCAAGTCATCGCCGCGTGCTTTCATTACCGTCATCAAAGGCAGCAAGACGCGCAAGTTCACCAGCGTGTCCGCAGCCCGCAAGTTTGCTGGCTCTGCCAAAGCCGTCACGGTCATAATCACGAACTAGGCCGGCTGATCCTGCGGGCAGCAACTAGCGCTGCGCTCGTCGTCCCGTCTCACTGAGGCACCCCGCCCGCTCCCAAGCGCGGCGGGGTTTCTCGTTCACGGGCTCCCATTGGGACAGCGAACGCTAGATGATGGGCACGATGGTGGTCAGATCGGCGGGTGGACCGGTTAAATGCCGGCCCACCTACACCAAACGGCGAATAATGGCGGAGGGGATGGGATTCGAACCCACGAATGGGGTTTACCCCCATTAACGGTTTAGCAAACCGCCGCCTTCGGCCACTCGGCCACCCCTCCGCAGCCCGTTAAGACCCCGGCGACCAATATCCACGACGGATGCCCGGCGGTTCTAGCGGCAGGGCTTGGGAGTGTCAAACAACGGCCCGGTTTCGCCAATGTTTGCAGGCACTTGGCTCTTTGGCTCAAAGCGCGCGAGGCTCCTGCCCAGGAAGGAAGGCGCCTTGAATGAATTCACGCCCCACAGCCCGTATGGGCGCCTGGCGCGACGACACAGCGACTTCGCCTTCCTGCCGATCCATCAGCCGGCGCGATCTGTGTGACCGCAAGAACGTCGACCTGTTCCCGTCTCCCGACAATTGCTTTCACTTCGCCTGGCCGAGATGAAGTGACGGCTGGCGGCGGCGCTTCCCGCCCTAAAGCAGCCGCTCGCGCCGGATGTAACGCGCGATCTCGTCGGCGATGAGGGCGTGGGCCGCCGGAGTGGGATGGAAATCGTCGATGACGTAGAGAGGCGGGCCGCCGGATGCCTTGTGGCGCAGGAAGCTCTCCGTCAGGTCGAGCAGCCGGTTCTTGCCGATGACGCGGGCCAGTTCAGGCGGCGCCGGCGCGAAGCTGGTCGGAATATAGACGACGAGAAGTTCCGACCCCATCTCCGCGACCGTGCGTTCCATGTCGCGCAGCAGGAAATTCATCGCCTCCTCCCGCCGCGTGTGGTCGGGAATGCGGCTGTAATACCAGGCCCGCTCGATCCGGCCGAAGATCACGTCGATGCCGTGGGTCAGCCAGATCAGCGGATTGAAGTAATCGCGGTCGAGATGCTGCTGAAACCGCCGAACGCCGTTACTGAACGGCGGCGCCAGTTGCGGCTTGCCCGCCTCGTTCCAGGCGACATGCGAAACGTCGAGACAGAAAGGATGATAGGCCGGCCCGCAGGCGATGACATTGCGGTCGAGATGGGCGTCGATGAAGCCATAGATCACCAGCTTCGGCGCGAGGTCGCGGTTGCGCTTCAGCATCTGCAGCGCCTGCGTGGTGCCATAGGCCGCCATCGAGAAATTCGACGCCGACACGCCGAACTCGCGGCGCAGGCGCGCGGTATAGGTGTCGGGGTTGTTTATCGGATGCCCCCAGCTGAAGGAGCAGCCGATCGTCATCAGGTCGACGCGGGCGGGACTGCGCTGGCCGGGCCCGTCGACGCGCGCACCTCGGTCGTCGGTGTAAATGTCGTAGATCAGCGGCGGCCGGTTTTCTGTCGGACCGTCGATGCGCCGGGTGTGGCCGCTCGGGCGCGGCACCATGCCGATCTCGGGATCGAAAACGACGAAACCGCCACCCTCGGTGACGAGCTGGGGATTTGGCACGGTCAGGTAAGCGGCGACACCGATTCCGGCGAGCAAGGCCAGCAGCGTCGTTCCGGCCACCAGCGCCAGGTTCCTGCGATCCATCGGCTGCAATGGTTACACCGATCTGGCGCCGCGTGACAATCGGGGCGTATGCTCGGTGGACATGAGCCCCCCCCTCTCCTCCATCGACATGCTGCGCAACCTAGTGGCCTTCGATACCACCTCGCGCAATTCCAACCTCGAATTGATCCAGTACATCCAGAACTATCTGGACGATCATGGCGTCAAGAGTACGCTGGTGCCCAACGCGGAAGGCACCAAGGCCAACCTCTACGCCACCATCGGCCCCGATACCGCGGGCGGCATCGTGCTCTCGGGCCATACCGACGTGGTGCCGGTCGACGGTCAGCCCTGGGTCAGCGATCCGTTCACCCTCACCGACAAGCCCGATCGCAATCTTTACGGTCGCGGCACCTGCGACATGAAGGGCTTCATCGCCACCGCACTTTCGCATGTGCCCGCCTTTCAGAAGGCTAAACTGAAAGTGCCGATGCATTTTGCCTTCAGTTACGACGAGGAGATCGGCTGCCTCGGCGCCCGTTCCCTGGTCGAGAAGCTGATGGGCAACGTGCCGCGCCCCCAGGCCGTCATCGTCGGCGAGCCGACCATGATGGGGGTGGGCAATGCGCAGAACAACGGCGGCGGACTGGTCGCTACCTTCACCGGCGTCGAGGCCCACTCCTCCATGACGCATCTCGGCGTCAGCGCCATCCACTTCGCCGGCGACTTCATCCATTGGCTGAATGAGTTGCAGGTCGAACTGGCGCAACGGAAGAACCCGCTTCTCGACACCATCCCCAACCACACCACGATCAACGTCGGCATCGTCAACGGTGGCACCGCCGGCAATATCCTGGCGCGTGAATGCGTCTTGAACTGGGGCTATCGCACCCTTCCGACCGACGATGCCTGGGAAGTGCAGCGCCGCGCCGAGGCCTATGTAAAGGATCTGCTGCTGCCCAAGATGAAGGCCAGGCATCCCGACGCCAATATCGAGTTGAAACGCCGATCCTTCGTGCCCGGCATCAAGCCCGAGGAGAACGAGGAAGCCGCCAAGCTTGCCTTGCAGTGGACTGGGGGCAACCGAACCTATGCCGTGCCCTACGGCACCGAAGCCGGCATCTTCCGCTCCCATGGCATCCCGACCGTGATCTGCGGGCCGGGCGACATCTCGCAGGCTCACCAGCCGAACGAATTCGTCGCCAGGTCGCAGATGGATGCCTGCGACACCTTCATCGGCAGGATGATCGGCTGGGCCGAAAAGCAGTGATGGACGCCGCCGCCAGTCGCCGTCGCTTCCTTCGGTACCTGGCGGCAAGTCCGCTGCTGGCCGCCAGCAGCGAGGCACTGGCGCAGGCGGCACGCCTGCCCGATCCCTCGGTCTGGGGCCCCCGCGACCTCGAGAAGCTGATCGCCACGCCGCGAGACGCCGCCAGTGTCTTCGACTTCGAGCCGGTGATGCAGAAAAACGTGCCGGCGGCGCATTTCGGCTACATGGCAACCGGTATCGACGACGAGGTGACGCTGCGCGCCAACCGCGACGGCTTCCAGAAATTTCAGCTGCGCCCGCGCCGGCTGGTCGATGTCGGCACGCTCGACACGCGCATGGAACTGTTCGGGCAAACCTATGCCAATCCGATCGTGATCGCGCCGACCGGCTCCAACACGGCCTTCCACCCCGAGGGCGAGCTCGGCGTGGCGCGTGCCGCCAAGGTGGGCAGTCACCTGCAAATGCTCTCGACCGTTGCGACCTATTCCATCGAAGACACGATGGCGGCGCGCGGCGCACCGATCTGGTTCCAGCTCTACCCGACCAACCGATGGGAAGTGGCCGAGGCGCTGGCCCGGCGCGCCGAAAAGGCCGGCGTCCAGACCATCGTCGTCACCGTCGACGTCCTGGCACGCCAGAACTGGGAGACCCTTGCCCGGCTGTGGCGAACCGACAGCCGCACCTGCGGGTCCTGCCATGGCTTCGGCCTCAAGAGCTTCGTCGAGCGCAAGCCCAACTTCGCCGGCATCGACATCGGCGGTCTCTCCAGCACCGGTGCAACGAACCTGACCTGGGAATTCCTGAAGCGTCTGCGCGGCGCGGTGAAGGGCCGGATCGTGATCAAGGGCCTGCTTGCCCACGAGGACGCCGTTCTTGCTGTCGACAACGGCTTCGACGGCATCGTCGTCTCGAACCACGGTGGCCGCGCCGAGGACAGCGGCCGCGCGACCATCGAAGCACTGCCCGAGATCGTCGAAGCGGTGCGCGGCCGTATCCCCGTGCTGGTCGACAGCGGCTTTCGCCGCGGCAGCGATATCGCCAAGGCATTGGCGATCGGAGCGCGCGGCGTCTGCATTGGCCGGCCTTACTTGTGGGGCCTCGGTGCCTTCGGCCAGACCGGCGTCGAGCGCGTCCTCGAGTTGCTGCGTCAGGAGCTTCGTGCGGCCATGATGCAGTTGGGTGCACCGTCGTTGAAGGATCTGGTTCCGGCCATGGTCAGGCGAGCCTGAGCCGCCGCCGCCAGACCGATCACAACCCGGCGCAGATCGACCTTTCGACGCGCAGAAGGCTGTGCTGGCCGAAGCGACTCTTGTAGGTATCGACGATCGCCTGGATCTTGCCGGCATGGGCGGGCGCATCGAAGACGACGACGACCAGCCGCTTGCTGCGTTCGCGGATGATCCTGCCACCCGGTTCGCGATATTGGCCGGCGACCCCCGAGACGCTCAGGCCGTCGGGAAAGCGTGGTGTGACTTCGTCCGCCAGGAATTTCGCCCAGTCGGCGTCGCTCACCTCGGCCCGGCCACCGATGTCGCGGCCGAAATAGAGATCGACCTCGATCGCGGGTTTGAGCGGCGCGCGGCAAACCGATTCAGAGGGCGTCGCACAGGCGCCCAACGCCAGCAGCGCCAGCACTGCGTACGGCCGCCTTGCCATCAGGCGACGACCGGCACCGCCATGCCTTTCACCACCGCCGGACGGGCGTTGATGACATCGTACCAGCGCTTCACGTTGGGGAAGTCGGCGAGGTTCACGGTGTGCCACTCATGCCGCGCCGCCCAGGGAAAGATCGCCATGTCGGCGATGGTATAGTCGGCCCCGGCGGCAAAGGCATTGCCGGCCAGCTGCTTGTCGAGCACGCCGTAGAGCCGCTTGGCCTCGTCGACATAGCGCTTGATGCCGTATTCGATCTTGGTCGGTGCGGCGCGCAGGAAATGATGGGCCTGGCCGAACATCGGGCCGACGCCGCCCATCTGCCACATCAGCCACTCGATGGTCTTGTACTTCCGCACCGGATCCTGGGGCAGGAACTTGCCCGTCTTCTCGGCGAGATAGATCAGGATCGCACCCGACTCGAAGAGGCTGAGCGGCTTGCCGCCCGGACCGTCGGGATCGAGGATCGCGGGGATGCGGTTGTTGGGGGAAATCTTCAGGAAATCCGGCTTGAACTGCTCACCCTTGGAAATATCGATCTTGTGAACGCTGTATGGCAGCCCGCACTCCTCGAGCATGATGGAGACCTTGCGGCCGTTGGGCGTGCTCCACGTATGAAGTTCGATCATTGTTCGTCCCTGGTTGAGTGCGGCGCCGATTGAAGCATCAGATGTTGCTGTCGTCCGAGCCGCCGCTGTCGAAGCCGGCATCGAAACTCGAATCGTCACCGGAGAGGTTCGAATCGTCTGCCGAGCCGCTGTCGTTCAGGAATGCCTGCCCGCCACCGCCCGATGCGTCGCCCGGCAAAGGTGGCGGCTGAGCAGCCGTGAAAGGACCGGGCGAGTGACCCATCATGCCGCGAATGCCCTCGAACAGCAGGGCGCCACCGGCGACGCCCGCCGCGGTCATCAGCGCGGTACGCATGAAGCCACCACCGGCCGCCGGAGTCGCGGCCCAGGGCTGAGCCTGAGGCGCGGGCGGTGGGGCCGCTGCCCGTGTCGCCGGCGATGAAGGTGCGGCACCCCACGGCCCGATCCGGGGCGCACTGGAGAGAAAGCCCGCCGAGGTTGCCGCCGCCGCAGGAGCCGCAGGAGCCGCGGCGACTTGCGCCTCAAGCTCAGCGATGCGCGCCTGCGCACCCTTCAGCGCCTGTTCCTGGACGAGCACCGTCTGCGTCAGCAGATAGGGCGTCGAGGACTGGCGCACTAAGAGATTGGCGATCAGACGCTCGACTTCGGGATCGCGTGGTTGCGCTTCGAACTGCCGGAGCCGGTCGAACAAACCGCTGACGAGATCGCGTTCTTCTGGTGTCATGGGAAGGCCTCCTGCCCCTGATGTCGCCGCTGAACGTGGTCAGCTGCACCCGTCGCGTCAAGGGCGGGAGAACGATCGCAAGGCGACGATCCTAGTTCCCGATCAGCGCCTGGTACACCATCTCGCGCATGAGGTAGCGGTACGGCAGGCGCGCCGTCTGCGACTGCATCATGAAGACGACGTACATGCGCTCACGCGGGTCGTGCCAGAAATAGGTGCCGTAGGCGCCGCCCCAGAAATAGTCGTTGGGCGAGCCGTGCAGGGCGTTGCGGCCCTGCTCGGTACGCACGGCGAAGCCGAGACCGAAGCCCTGGCCCTTGGCCGGACTGGGCTCGAGCGCCTCGAAACGGAACATGTCGGCGCCCATTCGGATATCGGGCGGCAGGTGGTTGGCCGTCATCAGGTCGATGGTCTTGCGCGAGATCAGGCGCGCACCGTCGAGCTGGCCGCCATTGGCGAACATCTGCAGGAAGCGCGCGTAGTCCGCCGCCGTCGAGACCATGCCGCCGCCGCCCGACTTCCACTTGGCGGCAAGTGTGATATCCGGAATGTTCGGCAGCTCGTTCTTCGGCCCTTCCTTCTGCGGCCGGGCACCGCGTGCCTTCTTGTCGGCCGAGGCCTCGAAGGCGGTATCGCCCATCTTCAGCGGCTGGGTGATCTTCTCGGCGATGAACTTGTCGAGGCTCATGCCCGAGGCGACCTCGACGACGCGGCCCAGCACATCGGTCGACATGGAATATTCCCAGGTCGTGCCAGGTTGATAGAGCAGCGCCAGTTTGGCGAGCTTCGCCGCCATCTCGGCATTGGTCTGGCTGGCGTCCGCCATCTTCATGTCGACATAGGACTGCTTCACCGGATTGCGGCCGGCCAGGCCGTAAGTCAGGCCCGAGGTGTGGCGCATCAGGTCCTGCACCGTCATCGGCCGGAACTGCGGCTCCAGCACGACCTCGTTGGTACCATCGGCGTTCTTCTTCTCGACCGCGACCTTGGTCTCGGCGAACTCAGGAATGAACTTCGAGACCGGGTCGGCCAGCGACAGCTTGCCTTCTTCCGCCAGCATCATGGCGGCCACCGTGACGATCGGTTTGGTCATGGACGCGATGCGGAAGATGGTGTCGTTGGTCATCGGCGCCTTGGCGTCCTTGTCGCGGAAGCCGAAGGACTCATGCATGACGATCTTACCGTTGCGCGCGATCAGCACGACCGCGCCCGGCAGCTCGTTCTTGTCGACACCTTCCTTGATGCGATCGGAAAGCCGCTTCAGGCGCTGGCTGGAAAAGCCTACTTCCTCCGGCGACTGCGCCTTGGGAATGCCTTGCGCCCAAACGGGCATCGCCATCGTGAGCGCCAAGGCGCCCAGTCCCACAAAACGGAACATCGTCATGTTTCCTCCTGGTTTCTTGTCGTTGCCGGACGACCGGGTCCGAAAATCGCCAGACCAGTATCGCTCGCCGGGGCAAAAGACGGCACACAAATTGGAGAGCAAAGATGGCCACGATCCGCAAGGAGATATCGCTCGGAACCACCGCCGAGGCGGTCTGGGACGCGATTCGCGACTTTCCCAATGTCCATACGCGCGTCGCGCCGGTCTTCCTGGCGGGTCTCACGATGGACAAGGGTGACCGCGTCATCACCTTCGGCAATGGTCTTGTCGCCCGCGAACGGCTGGTGACCATCGACGACGCCGAAAAGCGCTTCGTCTATTCCGTCGTCGACGGCCGGCCGACCCATCACAATGCGTCGTTCCAGGTCATTCCCGGCGCCGAGGGCGGATGCCGGGTCGTGTGGACAGCCGACCTGCTGCCTAACGACCTGGCGCCCGCCATTGCGGGGATGATGGACGCCGGCCTCGGCGCCATGAAGACGAAGCTCGACTCCTGAATTACGCGGCGTCCTGCTTCGGCAGCACGTCTTCGTACTTCTTGAAGTCCGGCAGCTTTTCCATGCGGCCCATCCAGGCTTTGATATTGGCGAAGCCCGAGGTGTCGATGGCGGCTTCTTCCGTGTAGGCGACGTCGCCATAGATGGCGACATCGGCCATGGTGACCTCGTTACCGACGATGAAGGACGACGTGGCGAGTGCGGCGTCGAGCACCTTCAGCGCGTCGCCGGCCATGTTGGCGTACATGGTGTAGACGCTGTCCTCGGCTTTCATGAAGCCGCGCTTGATGGCACGCGGGCGGTAGATGTTGGAAGCGAGCCGGTCGAACTCCCAGAAGATCCACTCGCGCACGCGCGCCTTTTCTTCAGGTGTCTTGCCGCCCATCTTGCCGAACTTGTCGGCGAGATAGAGCAGGATCGAGCCCGACTGGCAGAGCTTGAGATCGCCGTCGACCAGAGCCGGCACCTGGCCGAAGCGGTTGATGGCGAGATACTCGGGCTGCTTATGGGCGCCGGCGCGCAGATCGACATGCTTGTAGGCGAATTCCTGGCCGAGCAAGGACATCGCAAGGCCCGCCTTGTAGGTCGGACCGCTCAGCCAAATGCCGTAGAGAGTGGGCTTGGACATTGTTTCCCCTTTGGATGGAACCTGGACGCAGGGAATTAGCACGGCCTCTGCCCCGAAGCACCGCACTTGAGCGTGAGAGACGGACCCCTTATGACCGTCCCATGAAAATTTCGGCCCGCGACATCGACCATCTGGTCATCACCCTCTCCGATCCCGCCCCCACTGCATCGAGGCTGCAACAGCTCGGCTTCAATCTCACGCCGGAAGGCGTCGATCCGCGCTGCATCTGCTTCCAGCCCGACGCCGACGATGTGCCTAACTACATCGAGTTGACCGAGGGTCAGGGCGCCGCCCTGTCGCTGGCGATGAACGTCGCCGAGCTCAAGGGCGAGGAACGCACGCATGCCTGGGAGACCGAGGATGGCTTCGAGGTCGATGCCGGTGTGGTCGTGGGCGAGACCGCCGGGCCGCTACCGTGGATGCCGGTGAAGCACGAGACGCCCGATGCCTTCGCCGAGCCGGAATGGATCGTCCATCCCAATGGCGCGCTGGGCATGATGGCCATCCATGCCGTGGCCGAGGATCCGAAGAAGACAGCGAAGGCTCTCGAGACCGCCTGGGGCGCCACGGTCGAGGAAATTTTCGACGGCTGCGCACTCGTCAAGACCGGCTCGGTCGAACTGCTGATCTGGTCGCCGAAAGCCTATCAGGAAGAATACAAGGCCATCGAAGTCATGGCGCCCTCGGAACTACCGGCGGTGGTCGGCTGCGCCATCGCCATCGAGCGGGCCCGCCCGCTTCAGGCGCTGCTTGGCGCCAACAACGTGCCCTTCGCTTTGACCGAAGGCGATCGCGTTCTCGTGGCGCCGGAACAGACCGGCGGCTTCATGATCGAGTTCATGCCGCAGAACTAGACAAGAGAACCAGGCGCCATCCAGCGCCGCCAGGCGTCGCTGGCCAGTACGAGGTCGGCCATCCGCGTATAGCCCCCGGCACCGGGATGCGCGCCGTCGCCAGCGCGCGCCTCGTCGAGCCAGACCGGCGTTTCCAGCAGGCCGTCGAACACCGATAGATACGGCACGTCGAGCCGGCGGCAGAGTGGAGCAAGGACTTCGTCGAGGCTGACGCTGCGCGCCAGCGTCTCCTCATTCGAAACCGGCAATGGCCCGATCATGAAGATTGGCCACCGGGCCTTAGCGTCTCTCAAGATCGCTTCGGCATTGGCCAGCGTGTGCGCCGGATGGACCTGCTGGGCGGCATCGTTGACGCCAAAAGAAAAGACCACGCGGCTTTCGAACTCAGCTGGCAAGCGGCACGTCACTTCAGCAGACCAGCGGGCAAGGATTTGTGCCGAGGTGTCGCGGCGGATGCCGAGATTGTAGCCCGTGAGTTCTGTCCGCCGTTTGCGCTCGTCGCGCAGCACGCGGCCGACCCAGCCAAGATACTCGGGATCGCCGGTGCCGTTCACCATGCTGTCGCCGACGAAGCAGATCCGCATCAGAAAGCCGGAACCGGTGCCTGCGGCACGCTCTTCCAGAATTCGGCGTCGTGGCCGAAGATCAGCCGTGCCCCGCCCTTCTCCAGCACCTCCAGCCGGTCGAGGGATTCCAGCATTTCCTCGCGGTTGAACATGCGGGCCGGCAGCCGCCGCTCCTTCAAGGTGCGGCAGAAGTAGCAGGCGTCGCCGGTCAGCACGACCTCGCCCTTCTCCGTGCGCACTTTGAGCGATTGATGGCCGGGCGTGTGACCGTAGGTCGGTATACAGACAATGCTGCCGTCACCGAACAGATCGTACTCGCCCTCGACCTGCCGCACCGGATGACCGTGGTCGAAGTCGGCCTTGTAGAAGCCGAACTTGGTTTCGCCCTCGTCCGACTGACCGACCTGCCATTCGCGGCGCTGCACGACCACCGTGGCATTGGGAATGAATTCGTTACCGCCGACATGGTCGAAATGCAGGTGCGAGTTGATGATGAAATCGATCTTGCCGGGATCGCGGTCGATCGATTCGAGCTTGGACTTGATATCGTCGCCGGCACCGAACCTGGAGAAATCGAACAGGGTCGCGAGGCGCTCGCTGAGACGGCCATTGGCATTGGTGCGCAATACCGGGTGCATACCAGTGTCGTAGAGCACCCGGCCCTTGGGATGTTCGATCAGGAAGGAGGGAATCGGCAAGTCGACCCGCCCTTCACCCCCTTCCATCAGGTCCTTGAAGGGGCCGCCCAGGTAGCCGCAGGTGAGCGCGTAGAGCTTGACGGCCATGGCAGCCTTCTAGGCGTCGAGCGCCTTCTTCAAGAGTTCGTTCACGACCTTCGGATTGGCCTTGCCGCCCGTGGCTTTCATGGTCTGGCCAACAAACCAGCCGAACAACGTCGGCTTGGCCTTGTAGGCCGCGACCTGGCCCGGGTTGGCATCGATGATCGCCTTGATGGCGGCCTCGATCGGGCCGGTATCCGTTACTTGCTTCAGGCCGCGCTCCTCGACCAGCACGGCCGGGTCCTTGCCGGTCTCGTCCATGGCGAGGAAAAGGTCCTTGGCGATACGGCCGGAGATCGTGCCGTCGGCGATCAGGTCAAGCAGTTTGCCGAGCGACGCGGCGCTGATCGGCGACTGGGCAATGCCGACGCCACGGCGGTTGAGCAGGGCGAAGAAGTCGCCGGTGACCCAGTTGGTTGCCTGCTTGGCGTCGCGGCCCTTGGCCACGGCCTCGAAGAACTCGGCCGTATCCTTCTCGCCCACCAACACACCCGCGTCGTAGGGCGTGAGACCGTAGTCCTTGATGAAGCGATGCTTTCGCGCGTCGGGCAGTTCCGGCAGCGTGGCGCGAATCTGGTCGACATAGGCCTCGGTGAAGACCAACGGCAGAAGGTCGGGATCGGGGAAATAGCGATAGTCGTGCGCGTCTTCCTTGGAGCGCATAGAGCGCGTCTCGCCACGGCCGGGATCGAACTGCCGGGTCTCCTGGGTGATCTTGCCGCCACCCTCGATGATCTCGACCTGGCGCCGTGCCTCGACCTCGATGGCCTGCTTAACGTAGCGGATCGAGTTCACGTTCTTGATCTCGCAGCGCGTGCCGAGCTCGGCGCCGGGCCTACGCACTGAGACGTTGACGTCGCAGCGCATGGAGCCCTCGTCCATGTTGCCGTCGCAGGTGCCGAGATAGCGCACGATCGAACGCAGCTTGGTCAGGTACGCTGCCGCCTCGTCGGCATTGCGCATGTCGGGCCGGCTGACGATTTCCATCAGCGCCACGCCCGAGCGATTGAGGTCGACATAGGTCTGGCTCGGATGCTGATCGTGCAGGCTCTTGCCCGCATCCTGCTCCAGATGCAGGCGCTCGATGCCGATCATCTTGGTCGTGCCGTCGGTCAGGTCGATCTCGACCTTGCCTTCGCCCACGATGGGATCCTTGAACTGCGAGATCTGATAGCCGGCCGGCAGATCGGCGTAGAAGTAATTCTTGCGGTCGAAGACCGAGCGCAGGTTGATCTGCGCGTTGAGGCCGAGGCCGGTGCGCACGGCCTGCTCGACGCAGCGCTCGTTGATCACCGGCAGCATGCCCGGCATGGCGGCATCGACCAGCGACACCTGGGTGTTGGGATCGGCGCCGAAGGTCGTCGGGGCGCCGGAGAAGAGCTTGGCGTCGGAAATGACCTGGGCATGAACTTCGAGCCCGAGGACGATTTCCCAATCGCCGGTTTCGCCTTTGATCAGTGACATAAAGGTTAAATAGGCCCTAGGTTCACTCCCAATCAAGACGTTTGGGGAAGAAAATGACCGCCACTATCAACCGGTTGTTCGCGGTCCTGCTGGTACTGGTTCTCCAGGCCTGCGAAAGCCTGCCGGCCACACCGCCCCTGCCGGACAACGAGGCCTGGACAGCGGCCTATCTGCAACGGATCCGCGACCGGCCACCCTATTTCGACACTTTCCTGCGCCGCATGCCAAAGGGC
>JBBRFD010000142.1:0-12647 GCA_038224985.1 Reyranellales bacterium | reverse complement strand
CAGGTCGGCGGGCTTCGCCCCCGCACTGTGCAGCTTCAGGATCTCGATAATCTGCTCTTCGCTAAAACGCTTCCGCTTCATGTCCGTTCTCCTCAGAACGGACTCAACCTTACTACGAGGGAGTTTCAGGGGAGCAGGTCACCCGCGCCAGACCATGTTGGTCCAGCAGATGCCGGAAGATCAGAACGAACCAGACGAGTAGGGTGAACAGCCATAGCGATAGACACCATCGCGAAATGGCCGGCATGTCTGGGGTCGTCAATCCGCTTGCAAGTCGCCGACGAACTGACGTAGCGCCGCAATCAGGGAGGCGCTGTTGGGGAGGTGCTTCTCCTCGGCGGCGAGGATTTTCGTGAACCCTCGCTTCTTCCACGCCCTTGCCGCCCCCGTCATGCCATGCGAATCGAATCCTGCGGAATCGAAGACGATATCGGCCAGCCGGTCGAATGCATGCAGGCGCCCCAGCAGATAGTCGTTCTCGCGATAGGCTCGCGAGAAGAAGGCGGCGAAATGCCCGAAGCCCGCCCCCCTGAGACTGAAGGTTCCGCTGAACGTGCCGAGGCTATGGGCGTCCTGTGGGCTGAGGCGATCGACCAGAATGTGGTTGAACTCGCCGCTTTCTTGCCCGCTCATGATGGGAAATGTGAGCACGTCCCAGAACGGAAACCCAAGATAGCCGACGAATAGTTCGTGGCGTGCCTCGCGATGCCATTGGCGGGGATCGGTCCCGGCCAGCAGCGCGTCTATTTCGTCCGAGCCGGCCGCCAGATCGATCGTGGCCGCGAGCCGTTCGACCAGGGTATCGAGGCGGCTATGGTGGCGTTCGACGAAGTGCTGCGCTTGGCGGCGCGCCTCGTCGATGCCGTCGAGCGAAGGAGCGGCGGGGAAGAGACTCTCGACGAGATCGCGAATCACGGGATCGTCGTATGGCCGCCGCTCGCGGCGGTTCAGCAGATCGAGGCGGTCGTAGAACGTCCGTTTCAACTGGTCGACGGCAGCCGGATCGAAACCTTCGAGCAGCAGCCGGTCGAGCATCTGGTAGAGACGATTTTGACCCTCGATCAGGAAGCGCAGGCGCCGCCGTGCATAGTCGACGTCGAAGTTCTGCAGAAACGCCAGCCAGGGCGACGGAGCGGGCGCGACGGCCTCGCCAAACGAGGCGCGCTCGCTGCCGCCGTCGTAGTGACGGCCCGCGGCATCTGCCCAGGCGTCGACGATTTCGGCGATCTCATGGCCAAGTGGCGAGCGCACGGGCACGCCGCGCAGGCCGGCGATCAGGCCGGCGAGAAAGCGGCGTGCCGAGGCGAGCTTCAGGCGGACATAGCCTTCGTAGGCGAAGCCGGCGTCGCGCGCTGCCCGCAGGTCGGCCTGCTCGCGCCACGACCGAACCTGTTCCGCCGTCAGGGGCCCGTCGAACGGGGCGGTCACAATGGTCGCGACCAGTCGACTAACGCGCGGCCGTGCATCGTCGACGATCTCGTGCAAGCGGTCGATGCGTTCGTTGTATTCCTCTACCCAATTCAACTCGTCGGTCACGGGCTGAGTGCTCGGCAGGTCTGTGAGCGCTCCCTTCAGCATGGTGAAGAAGCCGGGCTCGCGGCGATGGCTGGGTGCGCCTGGCAGCGCCGGATCAGGGTCGATGTAGACCAGCCGGCGGTCGACCTGGCGATAGGCCGGCCGGCCACGGATAGCCGAGATGGCTTGGCGGAACGGCCGGTTGTTGAGCACGCTGCCATCGACGAAGTAAGCCGAGGCCGGGTCGACGTTCAGCCGCGTATAAGGCTCGAAATTGCGCGCCAGGAAGTGCGTCCGGCGCGGCCAGCCAAGGCCCTTGCCCGCCAGCAGCCGGTCCATCTCGGCGATCTGGGCTGGCGGGAACATCCCGGGGAACGACGATGTAGCGCGCGCGGCGAAAGCCAGGGCTGGCGCGCCGAGCAGGTCGAAGTCGCTGTCTATGTCGCCATTGGGCCGCCGTTCATAGCCGAAGCGCAGGACGTGGCGGTGCTCGAGTTCGTGGATCACCGGCGGATGGTGGATGCGGACGAGCTGCTGGTAGCCGTAATGGTCAGTGAGGGTGACGAACAAGTCGAGCTTCTGGCCGGACGGCAGCAGTGACGCAAGCGGGCTGCGCGGGGTTCCCATTGCCATCATGGCATCGTGCATGAATTCTGACATCCGCGCGCCGCTGAGCGGCGGCTTGAACCAGCGAGAGCGCATAAAGAGTGAAAGCTTGCGGCGGACCTCGGGATCGCCGATCGGCCGCAAGGTTCCGAGCGGTCCCAGGGCCCACAGGACGGGTCGGAGGATCCACTTGCTCCAGAGACCGGCCCGCGCCTCCGGCGCCAGCAGCTCGCTCACGTCGGCGCGGTCAAGCCAGAAGTCGCGGAGGGCCCCCATCGGCAGATCGTGGGCAAGCGCGCGCGCCAGCATGGTGCCGTTGATGCCGCCGGCCGAGGCACCGGCGATGATGTCGACGACAACGCGCAGGTCGACCGTGCGTCCGATCTCGCGCAATAAGTCGAAATAGACAGACTCAGTGTCGTACTCGGGATCGGCAGCATCGAGCTTGTCGAGAAAGGCAGCGTTAGCGCGCCGGCTGCGATCGCGGATCGCGTGAAGCGCGCTCGAGGCGCGCACGAGCTTCAGGATCTCCTTGGTGATGCCGTGCATGTAGACAGCGAGCGAGACTCCACCGAAGCACACCAGCGCGATGCGGAGTTCCTTCTCTTTCAATGTCGCCGCCGGTTCATCGTCATGGAACGCGTTGGGCAAGATAATCCGAAACCCGCTTGCGGCGTTCGGTCCCGTCGCCGAGTTCGGCTCGCGCAATCACACGCAGGTGCACCTCGTCGGGCCCATCCGCGAAGCGTAGTGTCCGCCCCGACGTATAGATGTTCGCAAGCGGCGTATCGGGGCTTACTCCCATCGCCCCAAACACCTGAATGGCCCGGTCGGCGACTCGCGTCAGCATCGACGGCACCAGCGCCTTGATCATCGAGATGTCCTTTCGCGCCGCGGCGGCTCCAACCGTATCGATGAGCCACGCCGCGCGCAGAACAAGAAGACGCGCCTGATCGATCTCGATGCGCGAATGCGCAATGCCCTCGGACACCGAACCATGTTCGTGAAGATATTTCCCAAACGCCTTGCGGTCTTTCGCGCGCTCGCACATCAGATCGAGCGCAAGTTCGGCGAGCCCGATCGACCTCATGCAATGGTGGATGCGACCGGGCCCGAGACGCGCCTGTGCCATGGTAAATCCGCCACCTTCTTGACCCAGCAAACTCTCTGAGGGGACACGAACGTTGCTGAATACGACTTCGCAATGCCCGACGGCGGAATGGTGGTTCATGGTGGTGATATTGCGGATCACGTCGACGCCCGGAGTTTCGCGCGGCACCAGCACCATGCTCTGCTGCCGGTGACTGGCCTCCTCGAAACTCGTTTTGCCCATGACGATGATGAGTCGGCAATCCGGTCGGGCGAGATTGGTGATGAACCACTTTCGTCCGTTGATGACGTAGTCGTTGCCCTCGCGTTTGATCGATGTCTGGATATTCGTCGCATCGGACGAGGCAACATCCGGCTCCGTCATGGCGAATGCCGAGCGAATCTCGCCGGCCAGCAAAGGCCTCAACCAGCGCTCGGACTGCTCGGGCGTGGCGAACATGTGCAGCAATTCCATGTTGCCGGTATCCGGCGCGCTGCAATTGAACGCTTCTGAGGCCCAATCCACCCGACCCATGATCTCGGCCACCGGCGCATAGTCGAGATTGCTGAGCCCTTGGCCGGATTCGTCCTTGCGCAGTTTGGGCAGAAACAGATTCCATAAGCCTTCCGATTTCGCGAGCGCCTTCAAATCCTCCATGAACGAAAGGGGAAAGCGACCTTCGGCGAATTCCTTTTGGGCAAGGCCGAGCCGCGGGACGACATACTCGTCCATGAATTGCCGAACTTGCGTTCTCATCGATTCGCATTTCGGAGAATAGTTGAAATCCATTTGAACCTCGTGCGCGATGGTTATTCGGTGCGATTGCCAGCCAATCACCGACCAACGTGGATGACCGCCCGTTTGGGCAGGCAGAAGAGCGGCGCATAGAGGGCGGCAAAGCCTAGGAACGCCGCGGCCCAGCCAAGAGCCGCGACAGGCAGCAGCGCGTCGTTCCACTGCGGATGCAGTACGGCGCAGATGCGCGCCACGGCCCCGATCGCCGCCGCAGCATAGACCGTCTGCAAACCGGGCGATGCGGTAAGGGGGCGGCCGGTGTGACCGAGACTGGCGCGACTCATCACGGCGAGCGTCATGATGCCGAAGGCACCGGCCGTCCAGGCGTGGATTCCGGCACTGGGTGCCACGACGTCGAAGGCGGAAAGCCCGCCGAGTAGGAAGCCCAGCGGCACGAAGGCGAATCCGACATGCAGGATCAACACGAGCCGGTCGGCGAAGGTGCGATCGCCGGCCCAGCGGGCGAGTCGCATGGCGTTCAACAAGGCGATGACGATCATCGCCGTTCCGGTGGGTGCGCCTGCGGGTTCGACGGTCCACAGGGCGAGCCCGGCGCCGCTCAGCACGATGCAGGCGATATCGAAGCGGCCAAACGGCGCTGGCAGACGACCGGGTGTGCGCCGCATCAGCCAGTTGCGCGTGAAGCTCGGGATGATACGTCCGCCTACGACCATGATCAGCATGATGACGACCGCGATGCCGATCCGCGTCGAGTAGAGGGCGATGCCCTCGAAATGCGCCTCGATGTGGAAGGCGAGATTGCCGGTGGACAGCAGGCCGAGCAGAGCCACGATCTTGAGGTTGGCCCAGTTCTGGCCGGCGACGATCTCGCGGATCACGGCGGCGGCTAGCAGGACCAGAAAGGCGCAATCCACGAAGGTCGTTCCGATCCAGCCAATGTCGGCCGACAACGTCACTGCAAAGCGGCCGGCGAGCCAAGTGAGCACCAGACCAAGCAGCGGTGCGCCCTGGAGCGGCAGCCGCCCGGTCCAGTTCGGGATGGCGGTCAGCAGGAAGCCCGCGATGATTGCTGGAACGTAGCCGAACAGCAGTTCATGCACGTGCCAGTCGCGCGGCGAGAAGGCGGTCGCCATCGATAGTTCGCCGTAGAACATCGGCAACCAGGCCAGCACTTCGAGGCCAGCCCAGATCGAGCCGAGCAAAAAGAAAGGCCGGAAACCGTAGGACAGAACGGCCGGACCGGCATACGGCGCAAGACGCGGAATCGGAGCCATGTTCGTTCCTTTGGTGTCCAATCGAGTATCCACAATCGTTGCGCGGGACGCCGCGGGAAATGACCTAGCGCAAGGCTCTTGGACTTTCTTCAAGCACGCTGGGTCCGGTATGGCCAAAAAACCGAACCCACCTGTAAAATTGCATCCAACTTTGACCCCACTCCAAATCCGCTCAGCGCATTGATTTCGTTATGAAAGATTGGAATTGGAGGGGTCGCGTTTCGCGCCCAACCGTGACCCCTCTGAAAAAGGTCGTTACTCCAGCATTTTCGACAAACGATGGCCGATCTCGCCGAGCGCCCCTCGCTCGGCGTCCGACAGCTTCAGCCGACCCGTCAACTGCGCTTTCAAGACCGGTTCTCGGCGGCCAAGTATTCGTTCCGCGCCAGCTGCTCTTGATCCACCGTGCCCCTCACGTAGGCCAGCATGTGTGCCCAAACCATACCGAGCCCCTACTTCGCCCCACGGCAATGGGCGTGGTTGATCATCTCCGAAATTTTACCGGACATGCGGAGAGGCTGATCGGCTCGATCCGCCGGGACTGCCTCGATCACCTCGTCGTCTTTGGCGAGGCCCATCTGCGCCGAATCCTTGCTGCCTATGGCACCTACTACAACGACAGCCGGACGCATCTTGCCCTTGCCAAGGATCTGCCAAATCATCGGCCGATACGGCGGCTCGGCCAGGTCGTCGCACGACCTATTCTTGGCGGACTTCATCATGAATATCGCCGGATATAGTTTTCAGCAGGCAAACTTGCCTCTGTCAGCTTCCGCGTTGGTCTTTTGGGACGTATCGATCAAACGGTCGCCATTTGGTTCCTCGCGCCATTCTCCTGGTATCTGCCGCCCTTTTCGACCAAGGGAGGGACCGAGAGCTCTTTCTCCTTCAGGGGGTAATCCTCAATGTGGTCAATGTCGCCGGAAGCAAAAGACCGAGAATGATCGAGACCAGGGCTGCGTGAAGATCGGACGACCCTACGCGTGCGACTTGTGGCTATGCTAAGCGCATGTTGATGCTCGAAACGGAGTTAGGGTCTACACGATGACTGACGCGCCACAGGAACTGCCTAACGCCGACCACATGGACACGCTGATGCCGTCCGAAATGGCGCTCGCCTGCGAGATTGCAGGTGCCTCTAAGGCTAGCCGAGATGGAATGGCGCTGATTGTCCTGGGCGTCCTTGCGGGTGCATTCATCGCGCTCGGCGCAGTGTTCATGACGGTGGTCCTAACTGGAGCCGACGGACTGCCTTGGGGCGTGGCGCGCCTTCTCGCCGGTCTGGCGTTTTCGTTAGGCCTTATCCTGGTGATCGTCGGAGGAGCCGAGCTTTTCACGGGCGACTCGTTGATGATCGTGGCCTACGCCAGCCGGCGGATCTCGCTTGGCGCGCTGTTGCGTGCATGGTCATTGGTTTATGTCGGCAATATCGTCGGCGCCTTAGGCACAGCCACGCTGGTGTTTCTCGCCGGGCAATACGGATTAAGCGGTGGCGCCGTCGGCAAAACAGCTCTCGCAATCGCGTCGGCCAAGGCCGCTTTGCCGACGATTCAATTGTTCTTCTTGGCCATATTGTGCAACGTTCTGGTCTGTCTCGCTGTGTGGATGTCCTTCGCGGCACGAAGCACTTCCGATAAAGTAATGGTCATTGTTCCTCCCATTGCGGCCTTCGTCGCTGCGGGGTTCGAGCATTCGATCGCAAATATGTATTTCCTGCCCTATGCTCTGGCGATCAAGGCGTTTGCCGGGCCGGAGTTCTGGACCGTCACCGGAAAGAATGCGGCAGCATTCCCGGAGTTAACTTCGAGCGCTGCGCTCCATAACATCATTGTCACCACAGCCGGCAATCTTGTAGGTGGAAGCCTCATGGTTGGCACAGTCTACTGGTTCGTGTATCTCCGCCGCCGTCCATGAAATGTGCTGCCGGCTTGGCGGCGTCAGATGAGTGTGGGCTTGCCGGAGTCCATTGCAGCACGCCATGGCGCGCTTGAGATCGTCGCGGCTGACACCGTGCTTGGCGCGATAAGCCGAGGCGAGCTGGGCGAAGCTGCCGGGCGCGGTGAGGTTCGACCACCAGAGCGGCGCCGAGGTCCCGGCATTCAGCCCGGGCAAGCCGCCGAAGCCGGTATCCTTCAGCTTCTCGACGCCCAGCGCCAGTGCGATGTCGCAGGCGCCGGCGGCCACGGCATAGACGGCCGAGCGGAAGGCGTCGGAACCCGAAGCGCAGTAGTTCTCGACCCGGCTCACCGGAATGTAGTCAAAGCGCAGCGTCTCGGAGAGCGGCAGGCCGGACTTGCCGACGCTCACCTCGTCGAGACAGGTCGCGAGCCAAGCCGCTTCGACCTGCTTGCGCTCGATGCCGGCATCGGCCAGCGCCTCCTCGAAAGCCCCGACCATCAGCTCCTCTGCGCCCTTGTCCCAATGCTCGCCGAAGCGCGTGCAGCCCATGCCGGGAATGGCGACCTTGTCGCGAATGCTTGAAGCCATCGTTCGTCTCCCTAGATGTTTAGTCCCGGCATTTTCTGGAGCGTATTCAAGGTGAATCGTTCTGGCTCTTTCGTCCACATCTTGCAGATGTACTCATAGGGCGTTAGCCCCATGAGGGTCTTGAGGCGCTTGGCAAAGTTGTAGGCGCTGACGAAGTCGCCGAGATGGGCGCGAAGCTCGTCGTGGGCTTCGTAATGGAAGCGTTTGACGGTCGCATCCTTGATGGTGCGGTTCATCCGTTCGACCTGCCCATTGGTCCAGGGATGTCTGGGCTTTGTCAGGCGATGATCGATGTCGTTGCGAGCGCACGCGACTTCGAAGGCGTGCGCCCAGAAGGGCTCGTGTCGTTCGAGCATGCCTTTGATATCGGCGACTGACGATCTAAGGGCCGATGGTGCTCCGTCCTAAGCTGGGCACGTTGCCGCCGGGCTGCTGAAGCAACAGCCGCTCATTTCACAAGAGCCGTGCTTGCGAGCTGGCGCAGTCGGCTGGGATCAGCAATAGCGACCTGCCGGCCGGCGCCGCTAACGCCGAGCGGCCGGATTGCTGCGAAGGCACGCGACAGACTTTGCGGGGTCACGCCAAGTCGCGCCGCGATCAGCCTGCGGCCGCCCGGAAGCGTGACCGTCACGGCCGTATTTTGGCGTGGCGCCAAGGCAAGGAGGAAAGCCGACAGGCGTTCGACCGCCGATAGAAGTTTCAAGTCCTTGATCTGGCCGACCAGAGTGCGCCAGTAACCTGAAAGCATTAGGACTGCACCGTAAGAAAGTGTTGCATGTGCGCGCACTTGCGCCCGGAACACTGTCGCCGGCCACATCAAAATACGTCCCTCGTCGAGTAGTCGCGCGCTCAAGAGATTGGGCGCATCGAGCATGACGGCTGGCACGATGAACGCATCGCCTGGCCCAAAGAACTCGACGAGAGTTTCCTCCCCGGCCGCTTCGCCGAACAAGCCGACACGGCCCGATAGCACGACATGGAGAAACTCCGGCACCTCGCCCTGCCGGCAAAGCAGCGTTCCCTTGGGCAACACTTGAACGAAGCAGGTGGCAAGCAGGGCCGTGAGGTCGGCCTCGGACACTCGGGCGAACAGCCGCGAGCGGCGGATGAGCGGCAGGTCGAGTGCGCGCATTGATCTCTCCCAATCCTCTGGGTGCCTCGAAATAGCCGACTGCCGACTGCCTCACGTTGATCTATCTCACAGTAAGATGTGGTTACCAAATATGAATGATATTCGTTCACATTTGGTAACGATTCGACAAAGTCCGGCGTCGAGCAATGCCTTCTTGATTCACATCAAGTCGCCTCTACGTCGCTAATCACACTGTCCTTGCAGCAATTGCGAAGGCAGGGAACATGGCCGGCACGACGATCTCGGAAACCGCGACGGAAGGACGGACGGCGGCGCTCGGCATGAGCACGCTCGCTTTTACCGTGTGCTTTGCGGTGTGGACGATTTTTTCCATCATTGGTGTGCAGATCAAGAAGGATCTCGGGCTCACGGATACCCAGTTCGGCCTTCTGGTCGGTACTCCAATCCTCACGGGATCTCTGATTCGCCTGATCCTCGGTGTCTGGGCAGATCAGTACGGCGGCCGAGTTGTCTACGTCATCGTTATGCTGGCCGCTGCAGTTGCGACCTGGCTGCTCACTTTTGCCTACGACTATCCAACCTTTCTTCTGGCGGCGCTCGGTGTCGGCATTGCCGGCGGCTCCTTCGCCGTAGGCATTGCCTATGTCTCCCGCTGGCACGAGGCCGGCCGACAAGGCACTGCGCTCGGCATCTTCGGCGCCGGCAACGTCGGCGCCGCCGTCACCAAGTTCGTGGCTCCCTTCATTATGGTGGCCTACGGCTGGAAAATGGTCGCCGACGTGTGGGCCATCGCGCTTGTCGTCATGGCCGTCGCCTTCTGGCTGGGAACGCGAGATGAGCCGCAACTCGCGGCACGGCGTAAATCGGGCGCGAAGCCCGAGCCCATGTCGGCGATGCTGGAGCCATTGCGCAACCTCCAGGTCTGGCGCTTCGCACTCTATTACTTCTTCGTCTTCGGCGGTTTCGTCGCGCTCTCACTGTGGTTGCCGCGTTATCTGATCGGCGTCTACGGCCTCAGCATTACGTCGGCGGGCATGATCGCTGCTGCCTATTCCATTCCTGCCAGCCTGTTTCGCATCTACGGCGGCGTTCTTTCCGACCGGCATGGCGCGCGTCGTGTGATGTACTGGACCTTCGGAGTGTCGTCGGCGGCCTGCTTCGTGCTGGCTTATCCGCCAACCCAATACCTGGTGAAAGGTATCACGGGCCCGATCTCGTTCACGCTCGAGATGGGTCTCGTTCCCTTTACCGTCATGGCTTTTGTGCTGGGCTTCTTCATGAGCCTGGGCAAGGCCGCGGTCTACAAGCACATCCCCGTCTACTATCCCAAGCATGTCGGCGCCGTCGGTGGTGTCGTCGGCCTCGTCGGCGGCATGGGCGGCTTCGTGCTGCCGATCGCCTTTGGCGTGCTGAACGACCTCACCGGAATCTGGACGAGCTGCTTCATGCTGCTCTTCCTGGTCGCCACAGTTTCTCTGGTTTGGATGCATGTCTCGATCCGCGTCATGGAGCGCAGCACGGCCGGCGAAGCGCTCGCCCGCCTGCCTGAACTGCCGGAAATGCAGCCAATCCATAACGCAGAACATGTCGGCAAGTTGTCGGGCAAGACGCTTGAGGACTGGCGGCCCGAGGATGCGACGTTCTGGCAGAACAGCGGCCGCCGAATTGCAATGCGCAACCTCGCGATCTCCGTTCCCGCGCTGCTGCTCTCCTTCGCCATTTGGATGGTCTGGTCAGTGGTGGTCGCCAAACTGCCACTGATCGGCTTCAATTACACAACCGATCAGCTCTTCTGGCTGGCGGCGCTGCCTGGCGTTTCCGGCGCGACCCTCCGCATATTCTACTCGTTCACCGTGCCGATCTTCGGCGGCCGGCTGTGGACCACGCTTGCGAGCTGGTCGCTAATGATACCGGCTGTGGGCATAGGCTATGCGGTACAGAATCCTGCCACACCGTACTGGATCTTCCTCGGTCTGGCGCTTCTTTGCGGGTTAGGTGGCGGCAATTTTGCCTCCTCGATGTCCAACATTTCGTTCTTCTTTCCGAAGGCCGAGAAGGGCAATGCGCTCGCGCTGAACGCCGGCCTCGGCAATCTCGGCGTCAGCGTCGTGCAGTTCGTCGTGCCGATGATCATTACCGCAGGCGTCTTCGGCTGGCTCGGCGGCGACCCGCAGACTGTGCGTGCGGCAGGCGGCGAAACTCGCCTCTGGCTCCAGAACGCCGGCTTTATCTGGACGCCGTTCATTGCCCTTTCAGCCTTCGCCGCATGGTTCGGCATGAACGATATCGCTGCTGCCAAGGCGTCGTTCGCCGACCAAGCGGTGATCTTCCAGCGGCGCCACAATTGGATCATGTGCTGGCTCTATACCGGCACCTTCGGATCCTTCATCGGCTATTCCGCTGCGTTCCCGCTGCTCGCCAAGACGCAGTTCCCGGACATCGACGCCCTCAAATACGCCTTCCTGGGCCCGCTGGTCGGCGCTCTCTCTCGCTCCTTCACAGGATGGGTCTCGGACAAATGGGGCGGCGCCCGGGTCACGCTGTGGGTGTTCGTCCTGATGGCCGTCGGTGCGGCCGGCGTCGTCTACTTCCTGGGTGAACGGAACTTCGCAGGTTTCTTCGCCATGTTCCTTCTGCTCTTCTTTGCCACCGGCGTCGGCAATGCCTCCACGTTCCAGATGATCCCGGCGATCATGCGGACGGACATGGATCGACTGATGCCGGCCGCGACGGCCGAAGCGCGCCGTGTGCAGGCAGAGAAGGAAGGTGCGGCGATCATCGGCTTCACGTCGGCGATCGCGGCCTTTGGCGCCTTCTTCATTCCCAAGAGCTTCGGCACGTCGATCGCTATGAGTGGCAGTGCCGCGCCGGCGCTCTACGGTTTCATTGCTTTCTACCTTAGCTGCATCGCCGTCACGTGGTTCTTCTACACGCGGCCCAGCGGTCTTCTTCACGACATCGAACGCGGCGGAAAACCTCGCACCGTCCCCCAACCAGCCTGATTGCGGAGCAAGCGTCATGAGTCATTTCCTCGATCGCCTGACCTTCTTCAACAAGGTCAGGGAACCGTTCGCTAACGGTCACGGCATCACGACTGAAGAGGATCGCGGTTGGGAAGACGCTTATCGCAAGCGGTGGCAGCACGACAAGATCGTGCGTTCCACACATGGTGCCAATTGCACGGGCTCTTGTTCGTGGAAAATCTACGTCAAAGGGGGAATCGTCACCTGGGAAACCCAGCAGACGGACTATCCGCGCACGCGACCTGAATTGCCGAACCACGAGCCGCGCGGCTGCTCGCGTGGCGCCAGCTATAGCTGGTACCTCTATTCCGGCAATCGCGTGAAGTACCCGCTGATCCGTGCACGCCTGATCAAGCTGTGGCGTGAAGCGCGCGCCGTCCTCTCTCCAGTCGCGGCATGGGCGTCCATCGTCGAGGATCCCAAGAAGCGCGACGCCTACACCAAGAAGCGCGGCCATGGCGGATTCGTGCGGGCTGCCTGGGACGAAGTTACCGAGATTATAGCGGCGGCCAACGCCTACACCGCAAAGACCTATGGGCCGGATCGCATCTTTGGCTTTTCGCCGATCCCGGCGATGTCGATGGTCTCCTACGCCGCGGGATCGCGCTACCTGTCGCTGATCGGCGGCGTTTGCATGTCGTTCTACGACTGGTATTGCGATCTGCCACCGGCATCGCCGCAGACATGGGGCGAGCAGACGGACGTGCCTGAATCGGCGGACTGGTACAACGCCGGCTTCATCATCCTCTGGGGGTCTAACGTGCCGCAGACGCGCACGCCGGATGCCCATTTCTACACCGAAG
>JBBRFD010000141.1:0-12680 GCA_038224985.1 Reyranellales bacterium | reverse complement strand
CGAGAACCTCGCCTGGGTGCCGGCGCTCAAGATCGGCTATCACGTCGGCATCGACGGCATCTCGCTGTTCTTCGTGCTGCTGTCGACGCTGCTGACGCCGATCTGCATCCTCGCCTCATGGGAATCGGTGCAGACGCGCGTCAAGGAATACATGATCGCGTTCCTCGTGCTCGAGACCTTTATGGTCGGCATGTTCTGCGCGCTCGACCTCGCGCTGTTCTACGTCTTCTTCGAAGGCGTGCTGATCCCGATGTTCCTGATCATCGGCGTCTGGGGCGGCAAGCGCCGCGTCTATGCCGCCTACAATTACTTCCTCTATACGCTGCTCGGCTCGGTGCTGTTGCTGCTGGCCATCATCGCCATCTACTGGCAGGTCGGCACGACCGACCTGCCGACGGCGATGGAAAAGATCGCCCTGCCGTTCCAGTGGCAGTTCTGGCTGTGGCTGGCGTTCTTCGCCTCCTTCGCCGTGAAGGTGCCGATGTGGCCGGTCCATACCTGGTTGCCCGATGCCCATGTCGAGGCGCCGACGGCGGGATCGGTGATCCTGGCCGGCGTGCTCCTGAAGATGGGCGGTTACGGCTTCATCCGCTTCTCGGTACCGTTGATGCCCGAGGCGACGCAGTATTTCGCGCCGCTGGTCTTCGGGCTCTCGATCGTGGCCGTCATCTACACCTCGCTGGTGGCGCTGGTGCAGGAGGACATGAAGAAGCTGATCGCCTATTCGTCGGTCGCCCATATGGGCTTCGTGACCATCGGCATCTTCTGCATGAATTTGCAGGGCGTGCAGGGTTCGATCTTCCAGATGCTGAGCCACGGCATCGTCTCGGCAGCGCTCTTCCTGTGCGTCGGCGTGGTCTATGACCGCATGCATACCCGCGAGATCGCGGCCTATGGCGGCCTCGTCCATCGCATGCCGCGTTACGCCTTCACCTTCCTGTTCTTCACCCTGGCCTCGGTCGGCCTGCCGGGCCTGTCGGGCTTCGTCGGCGAGTTCCTCGTGCTGATCGGCGCCTTCAAGGCCAATACCTGGGTGGCCACACTGGCCTCGACCGGCCTGATTCTGGGTGCGGCCTATGCGCTCTGGCTCTACCGCAAGGTCGTGTTCGGCGAGATGATCAAGCTCGAACTCAAGACCATCCTCGACATGAACCGCCGCGAGATCGCGGTGTTCCTGCCGCTCATCCTGATCACCGTCTGGATGGGCGTTTATCCCAATTCGTTCCTCGACCCGATCGCGCCGTCCGTGGACAAGCTGATCGGCGACTACCAGGCGGCGCTGAAGCTCGCGCGCACCGCCATGCTGGCGCCGTGACCGGCCGGGAGAGACAGACATGATGATCGGACTGGAATCCTGGGGACTGGCGCGGCCGGAACTCTTCCTCGCTGCCGCTACGGCCCTGCTGCTGGTTTTTGGCGTCGTGCGTGGTGAGCGGGCGACGACGACCGTCTCGCTGGCTACCGTGGCGGCGCTGCTGATCACCGCCGTGCTGCTCTTCGCGCCCTATCGCGAAGGCACGGCTTTCGCCAACCTCTTCATCACCGACCGCCTGACCACGACCATGAAGGCGCTGGTGCTGATCGGCTCGGCCGTCACCATCCTGATGTCGCGTGCCTATTTCGAGCGCGTGAAGGTCTGGCGTTTCGAGTATCCGCTGGTCGTGGCGCTGGCCACGCTCGGCATGATGCTGATGATCTCGGCCAACGACCTGATGGCGCTCTATGTCGGTCTCGAGCTGCAGTCGCTGGCGCTTTATGTGGTCGCGGCCTTCCAGCGCGACTCGGTGCGCTCGACCGAAGCCGGTGTTAAGTACTTCGTCCTGGGCTCGGTCGCCTCGGGCATGCTGCTGTTCGGCTCCTCGCTGATCTACGGCTTCTGCGGCGGCACGGCCTTTGTGCAGATTTCGCAGGCGCTGCTGGCCGGCAAGAGTCACGAGATCGGTACCATCGTCGGCCTCGTCTTCGTGGTCGCGGGGCTGGCTTTCAAGGTCTCGGCCGTGCCGTTCCATATGTGGACGCCCGACGTCTACGAGGGCGCGCCGACGCCGGTGACCGCGCTCTTCGCCGTGGCGCCCAAGATCGCCGCCATCTCGCTGCTGGTTTCGGTCCTGATGGGCCCGTTCAAGCCGCTTTTCGCCGAGTGGCAGCAGATCGTCGTCGCCGCCTCGGTCCTGTCGATGGCGCTCGGTGCCTTTGCAGCGCTGGGTCAGCAGAACATCAAGCGCCTGATGGCCTATTCCTCGATCGGCAATGTCGGCTACGTGCTGCTGGGTCTCGCCAGCGGCAGCGAGAAGGGTATCCAGAGCATCGTCTTTTATCTCTCGATCTATCTCGTCATGACGCTGGGTGTCTTCGCCGTCATCCTGCTGATGAAGCGCCGCGACATCATGGTCGAGGGCGTGAACGACCTCGCCGGTCTCGGCAAGACGCATCCGATGCTGGCCGCGGCCATGATGCTGTTCATGTTTTCGCTGGCCGGCATCCCACCGCTCGCCGGCTTCTGGGGCAAGCTCTACATCTTCATGGCCGCCGTCGAAGCCAAGCTCTTCTGGCCGGCCGTGCTGGGCGTGCTGGCCTCGGTCGTGGCGTCCTACTACTACCTGCGCATCGTCAAGGTGATGTACTTCGACGAAAGCAGCGACGCGCTCGATGCCGCGCCGCTCAGCATCAACCGGGTCGTGGCCTTTGCCACCGCCATCCTGGTGACGCTGTTCTCCCTCGCCCCGCAGCCGCTCAGCCTGCTGGCCGAAGCCGCCGCCAAGGGTCTCTTCCATTGACGCCAACGCCCGTCCTGCCGGACGGGTGGACGCTGCAGGCGCGCGACAGCGTCGGCAGCACCAATGACGAAGCCGGCCGCCTGGCCGAGGCGGGGGCACCCGAAGGCACCGTCGTCTGGGCACGGGAGCAGACCGGTGGCCGCGGTCGCCGCGGCCGGGTCTGGGCGTCGCCAGTAGGCAATCTCTATTGCTCGACCATCCTCCGTCCCGATTGCCCCGCCGCTCGGGCCGCCGAACTGAGCTTCGTTGCGGCCCTTGCCGTGGCCGACATCGTTCCCGCCGGCCGCGACGTGCGGGTCAAATGGCCGAACGACGTCTTGGTCGACGGCGGCAAGATCGCCGGCATCCTGCCCGAAAGCTCGATCGGCGAGCGCGGTCGCGCCGACCATGTGGTTCTGGGTATTGGCGTCAACGTGGCCTTCGCTCCCCAACTTGTGGAAATGCGCTATCCCGGCGCCTGCCTTGGCGGCACTGTCGAGCGGGCCCTGGAGCAGCTCACTGCTGCGCTGGAGCATTGGCTGGCGGTATGGCGCATCAAGGGATTCGAGGCCATACGGTCGGGATGGCTCGCCAAGGCGGGCCCGCTCGGCGCCATCGTGGACGTTAGGCTGGGCGATGGGCTGGTGAGCGGCCGTTTCGCCGGGATGGACCGCGAGGGCGCCTTGCTGCTGGAGACTGATACCGGCCCGCGACGGATCGTGTCGGGTGAAATTCTGGCCGGTGCGGCCTTGAGGAGAGACTGAAGCGATGCTGCTCGCCATCGACGTCGGCAACACCAACTCGAAATTCGCGGTCTTCGACGGCGAACGTCTGGTCGCGCAGTGGCGACTGCGCACCGAAGCCAAGCGCACCGCCGACGAATACGCCGCCTGGGTGACGCAACTCATGCGCCTGCAGGGCTTCGACCCCGGTTCGATCAAGGGCGCGATCCTGGCCAGCGTCGTGCCGGCCGTGAACAACCACATCCGCCGCCTCTGCGACGTCTACTTCTACACCCGCCTGCTGGTCGTGGGCGAAGCGGACTGCAAGCTCGGCATCGAGGTGCTGATCGACCGGCCGCAGGAAGCCGGCGCCGACCGCCTCGTGGGCGTGATCGCCGGCTACCAAAAGCATGGTGGCCCGCTGATCACCATCGACTTCGGCAGCGCCACGACCTTCGACATCGTCGACAAGGACGGCAACTTCGCCGGCGGCGTGCTGGCGCCCGGCGTCGAGCTCACCATCGAGGCGTTCTACCTGCTGACCGCACGCCTGCCGCGCATCCGCGTCGAGAAGCCCGCCCACGTCATCGGCAAGGGTACGGTCCAGGCCATGCAATCGGGTATCTTCTGGGGTTACGTCGGACTGATCGAAAGCCTGATCAAACGCATACGCGCCGAGTATGGCGAGCCGATGAAGGTCGTGGCAACGGGCGGCCTGGCGGCGGTGTTCAAGGACGAGATCGGGTTGTTCGACGCCGTCGAGCCCGACCTGATGTCGCTCGGCCTGCTGGAGATCTGGCGGCGCAACTGCGGATGACCATTCCTTCGGACGACGAACTGCTCTTCGTGGCGCTGGGCGGCGCCGGCGAGATCGGCATGAACCTCAATCTCTACGGCACCGCCGGCAAATGGTTGATGCTCGACCTCGGCATCGCCTTCGGCGACGATTCCGCGCCGGGCGTCGACGTGATCATGCCCGATCCGGCCTTCATCGAGGAACGCCGCGACGCCCTGATTGGCATCGTACTAACGCATGCCCATGAGGATCATTTGGGCGCCGTGGCCGACCTGTGGCCGCGCCTGCGCGCGCCGGTCTATGCCACGCCCTTCGCCGCCTCGGTGCTGCGGCGCAAGCTGATCGATGCCGGGCTGGTCGACGAGGTGCCGGTAACCGAGATCCCGCTGCGCGGCAAGTTCACGCTGGGGCCCTTCGACCTCGAGATGATCACCATGACGCATTCGATCCTCGAGCCGAATGCGCTGGCCATCCGCACCAAGTTCGGCACGATCTTCCATACCGGCGACTGGAAGATCGATTCCGAGCCGTTGCTGGGCGAGCTGACCGACGAGGCGACGCTGAAGCGTATCGGAGACGAAGGCGCGCTCGCCATGGTCTGCGACAGCACCAATGTCTTCGTCGAAGGCGAGGCCGGCTCCGAGTCGATGGTGCGCGAGAACCTGAAGAAGCTGGTACGCAAGGAGAAAAGGGGCCGCGTCGCGGTGACCTGCTTTGCCTCCAATCTGGCACGGGTCGAGAGCATAGCGGTCGCGGCCGTCGCTGCGGGCCGCCATCCGGTGCTGTCGGGCCGGGCATTGCACCGCATGATCGAGGCGGCGCAGGAATGTGGCTACCTGCTGGATTTCCCGGAATGCATCGACGAGCGGCAGGCGGGCTATTTGCCACGCGAAAAGGTGCTGTTCATCTGCACCGGCAGCCAGGGCGAACCGCGCGCCTCGATGGCCAAGCTGGCCGGCGGGGAGCATCGCGACCTGGTGCTAGAGGACGGCGACACCGTGATTTTCTCCTCGCGCGTCATCCCGGGCAACGAACGCTCGGTTGGCCGCATGCAGAATGCGCTGATGGCCAAGGGCGTGAAGATCATCACTGACCGCGAGGCCGATATCCACGTCTCGGGCCACCCGGCGCGCGACGAGCTGGTGCGGGTCTACCAATGGGTCCGGCCGAAAATCGCGCTGCCGGTCCATGGCGAGGTCCGCCACATGGTCGAGCATGCCGCCCTGGCGCGGCAGTGCCAGGTGCCGGAGACCATCGTGGCGCCCAACGGCACGCTGGTGCGTCTGGCGCCGGGACTGGCTGAGATCATCGACCATGTTCCCGTCGGCCGATTGGCGCGTGATGGCGACGAGGTCGTGCCGGTCGATTCGCCAGCCCTGCGCGAACGCCGAAAGCTTTTGTGGCAAGGCACGGCGGCGGCGACGCTGGTGCTGGACGGCAAGGGCAAGGCGCTGGCGCCGCCCAAGGTCTCCCTGCGCGGCATCGACGACGAAAGTGGCGAGCTGACCGAGGATATCGTGGACGCCCTGCAGGAGATGCTGGCCGATCTCAGCGCGGGCGAGCGGCGGGACGACAAGCGGATCGAAGAGGGGGCTCGTCAGACGGTGCGGCGCGTCATCCGCACGCACCTCGGCAAGAAGCCGTTGACGGACGTTCACGTGATCCGCATCTAGGCGGAGAAACCGGAGCCAGCCATGATCGGACGCCTGAACCACATCGCCATTGCCGTGCCGGACCTCGCCAAGGCCACGGCGCTCTACCGCGACGTCATGGGCGCCAAGGTGAGCGCCCCCAAGCCGCAGCCGGATCATGGCGTCACGGTGGTCTTCGTCGAACTGCCCAACACCAAGATCGAGCTGCTGCATCCGCTGGGCGAGAAGTCGCCGATCGCCAATTTCCTAGAGCGCAATGCCGAGGGCGGCATTCACCACGTCTGCTACGAGGTCGAGGATATCTACGCCGCCCGCGACAAGCTGAAGGCGCAGGGCGCTCGTGTGCTGGGCAGCGGCGAGCCCCGGAACGGCGCCCACGACAAGCCGGTGCTGTTCCTGCATCCGAAGGACTTCGCCGGCACCCTCATCGAACTCGAACAGATCTAGGAGGCGGCGCCATGAGCTGGGCCACCGGTCTCATGGTCTACCTGGTGATCTGGTGGACGGTGCTGTTCACCGTCCTGCCGCTGGGTGTGCGGCGTATCGAAAAGCCCGTCGGCGGACAGGACGCCGGCGCTCCGGAACGTCCCCACCTACTGCGCAAGGCGGTCATCACCAGCGCTGTGGCGGCCGTCCTGTGGATTGCTTTCTACTTTCTGCACCAGAGTGACTTGTTCAGCTTCCGAAATCTGGCTGATTGATCTTAAGGTAATGCTTTAAGTAGACAACCCTAAGTCCTTTAAAACAAAAGCGGCGAACCATTGGTTCGCCGCTATGCTATCCCCGAAATCTGTGTCTGGCGCGGCTTATTTTGCCGCTTCCTCCCTAAACCCGGACCGATGCGGCTTTCGCCGATCTTACCCAAGCTGAAGGCTGTTTAACCCGGCTTTTTGTGAAAGCCAAGACCTTTTCTTTCGATGCAGCGCCCTCGATCGAACAATTGTTCTAGGGGGCTATCGTTCGACGACTGACAAATTTCCCTAGAGGCAACGTGCTCATGGGATCACCACATATTTGATCACGAACAGCACAGCGAGAATTCCGACGGCCGGATGGACATCGCGAACGCGCCCCGCCGCCAGCTTGATGACGGCATAGGAAATGAACCCGAAGGCGATGCCGTCGGCGATCGAGAAGGTGAAAGGCATGGTGAGCGCGGTGATCACCGCGGGTGCTGCCTCGGTGATGTCGTCCCATTCCACTTCCGTGAGGCCGCGCGCCATCAGGCAGGCGACGTAGAGCAGTGCCGGGGCCGTTGCATAGGCCGGGATGGTCTTGGCCAGCGGCGCGAAGAACAGCGCCAGCAGGAACAAGACGCCCACGGTAAGCGCCGTGAGGCCGGTACGGCCGCCGGCATTGATGCCCGAGGCGCTCTCGATGTAACTCGTCGTCGTCGAGGTGCCGACGGCCGCACCAAGCATGGCGGCGGCGCTGTCGGAGATCAGCGCACCGCGCAGGCGGGGCACCGTGCCGTCCTTCTTCATGAAGCCGCCGCGATGGGCGAGCGCGATCAGCGTGCCGGTGTTGTCGAACAGGTCGACGAACAGGAAGGCGAAAACCACCGTCACCAACCCGACGCTCATCGCCCCGGCCAGATCCATCTGCAGGAAGACCGGCAGGACCGAGGGCGGCGCGCCGGCGATGCCTTCGAACTTCTGATTGCCGGTCAGCACCGCCACCAGGGTGACAGCCAGGATGCCGATGATCACGCCGCCCAGGATCTTGCGGTACTCCAGCGCCACGATCAGGGCGAAGCCGAGGCCCGCCATCAGCACCGGGAAGGACGCGAGCTTGCCGTGGGTGACCAATGTCGCCGGATGCGGTCCGACGATGCCGGCGTTCTTGAGCGCGATCAGGGCGAGGAAGAGGCCGATGCCGGCGGCAATCGCCATCTTCAGCGACCTGGGAATCGCATTGACGATCCATTCGCGGATCGGCAGCACGCTGATGATGAAGAAGATCACGCCGGACAGGAACACGCAGCCCAGCGCCACCTGCCAAGTGTGGCCCATACCGCCGACGACGCCGAAGGCGAAATAGGCATTGAGGCCCATGCCGGGCGCCAGCGCGATGGGATAGTTGGCGAGGAAAGCCATCAACAGGCAGCCGATGGCGGCGGCGATGCAGGTCGCGGCGAAGACCGCGTCGAACGGCATCTTGGCGGCGGCGAGAATGTCGGGATTGACGAAGATGATATAGGCCATCGTCAGGAAGGTCGTGATCCCGGCCACGACCTCCGTTTTCACGTTGGTCTTGTTCTCGCTGAGCTTGAAGACTTGCTCGAGCATGTGGCGATCCCCCGCGTTCTTATTGTTGTGCCGAGTGTGAGGGATCGGCCTGTGCAAAACCAGTTGGTGGCGATCCCGGCAGCATGTATTTCGCGATGCCATCCCGAGCGACTCGGGGATGGTGCCGATCACTCATGCGCATTCCCGCCGCCCATGAGCTTGCGGTGGGCTGTGGCGGCCCCGGGCCCCGGAAAACCAGTCGCTAGAAGCGCAGTTTGCCATTAGAAGGCCCGTTCCCTAGAGTCGGCGCCGCCCGCAGACCTTATCTTCGAGGACGACCGATCGCATGCGTATGAGCCAGTATTTCCTGCCGACTCTGAAGGAGAATCCGGCCGAGGCGCAGATCGTGTCGCATCGCCTGATGCTGCGCGCGGGTCTGGTGCGTCAGACCAGTGCCGGCATTTACGCGTGGTTGCCGCTGGGTCTGCGCGTTCTGAAGAATATCGAGCGCATCGTCCGCGAAGAGCAGGACGCATCGGGCGCACAGGAAGTCCTGATGCCGACCATCCAGGCGGCCGACTTGTGGCGCGAGAGCGGCCGCTACGACGCCTATGGGCCGGAGATGCTGCGTATCAAGGACCGCCACGACCGCGACATGCTGTTCGGTCCGACCAACGAGGAGATGATCACGGTTATCTTCCGCGAAGGCGTGAAGAGCTACCGCGACCTGCCGAAAAATCTCTATCACATCCAGTGGAAGTTCCGCGACGAGGTCCGCCCGCGCTTCGGCGTGATGCGCGGGCGCGAGTTCCTGATGAAGGACAACTACTCCTTCGACATGGACAAGGCCGGCGCCATCCGCTCCTACAACAGGATGTTCGTGGCGTATCTGCGCACCTTTGCCCGCATGGGCCTGAAGGCGATCCCGATGCGCGCCGACACAGGCCCCATCGGCGGCGATCTCAGCCACGAATTCATCATCCTGGCCGAGACCGGCGAAAGCGCCGTGTTCTGCCATAAGGGCCTGGTCGACAAGGACATCCTCGGCCGCACCATCGATTACCAGAGCGACTTGCAGCCGATCGTCAACGAATGGACGTCGCTCTATGCCGCGACCGACGAGAAGCACGATGCAGCAGCCTTCGAGCAGATTCCTGAAGGCGAGCGCCTTGCCGCTCGCGGCATCGAAGTCGGCCATATTTTCAACTTCGGGACCAAGTATTCCAAGCCGATGAATGCGGTTGTGGCCGGTCCCGGCGGCGAACAGATCACGGTCGAGATGGGCTCCTATGGCATCGGCGTGTCACGCCTCGTCGGCGGCATCATCGAGGCGAGCCACGATGCCAATGGCATCGTCTGGCCGGAATCGGTCGCGCCCTTCAAGGTGGCGATCCTCGACCTCAAGCCGGGCGATGCAGCGGTTTCTGGCGCCTGCCTGAAGTTTTATGAGGCGCTCAACGCCAAGGGCGTGTTGGCGCTGTACGACGACCGCGACGTGCGGGCCGGCAACAAGTTCGCCGACATGGACCTGATCGGCATCCCCTGGCAGATCATCGTCGGGCCGAAGGGCCTCGCCGCCGGCAAGATCGAGCTCAAGAACCGCAAGACCGGTGCGCGCGAAGAAGTGCCGATCGACCAGGCGCTTTCCCGGTTCGGCTGAGGGGATCGCAGGCATCCATGGCCTTTGCCGCCGTCGAACGCCTGATCGCGCTCCGTTACCTCCGCGCCCGTCGCGAGGAGGGGTTCATTTCGGTCATCGCCGGCTTCTCGCTGATCGGCATCGCGCTGGGCGTCGGCACGCTGATCGTCGTCATGTCGGTGATGAACGGCTTTCGTGTCGAGATGCTGCGGCAGATGTCGAGCATCAGCGGCCAACTCGGTGTCCAAGGCGGGCGTGAAGGCCTCGATATCAGCGGCGACCTGCTAACGCGCCTGAAGGCCGTACCGGGTATCGTCTCTGCCACACCGGTGGTCGAAGGCCAGATCATCCTGGTGGCCGGCGAGAAGGTGCGCGGCGTATTGCTGCGGGGCATCCGCGGTGACGACATCCGCGCCCGCGAGCCTCTGGCCGCCGCCATCGATGGTCCGGCCGATGTGCGCGACCGTCACCGCGCGCTCTGCCGCGGCGGCGACAGCAGCGCGGGAGACTGGGGCACGCTCAGGAATTTCGACGAAGGCTTTTCCCTCGCGGTCGGCCGGCGCCTGGCCGATCTGCTGGGACTGAAGGTCGGCGACCGCATCCAGCTCGTCTCGCCGGTTTCCATCTCGACACCGCTCGGCGTCATGCCGCGCTCGGCGCAGGCCCGGGTCGGGGCGATCTTCTGCGCCGGCATGTACGACTACGACGCCAACTTCGTCTATGCGTCGCTTCCCAACGTGCAACGCCTGCTCGATGTCGGCAGCAAGGTGAACAGTATCGAAATCTTCGTGAAGGATGATGCGCCGCTGGCTGACACGCGGCGGTTGGCGTCACAAGCCATCGGTCTGCAGGGATGGGTGTTCGACTGGTTTCAGGCCAATATCGGCTTCTTCTCGGCGGTGCAGGCGCAGACCAATGTCATGTTCCTGGTGCTGACTCTGATCGTGCTGGTGGCCGCCTTCAACATCGTCTCGAGCCTGGTGATGCTGGTGCGCACCAAGACCGCCGACATCGCCATCCTGCGCACGGCCGGTGCCACGCGCGGTGCCATCATGCGCATCTTCCTGCTGGATGGCATGGCCATCGGCGGGGTCGGCACGCTGATCGGCGTGGTGCTGGGGCTGGCCTTCGCCCGCAATATCGAGGCGATCCGCCAGTGGCTGCAGAGCACCTTCGACGTCGTCCTGTTCGACGAGACGCTCTACCTGCTGGCCGAGATGCCATCGCGTATCGAGCCGATGGAAGTGGTGGGCATCGCTGGCATGGCGATCTTCTTCGCGCTCGTTGCCTCGCTCTATCCGGCCGCCCGTGCCGCGCGGCTCGATCCGGTCGAGGGCCTGCGCCGTGAGTAACGTCACGCCGCGCCATGTCGAACGTCTGCTGGCCTGGCGCTATCTTGCGACTCGTCAGCGCGAGGGTTTCGTTTCCTTCATCGCAATCTTCTCCCTGATCGGCGTGGCGCTGGGCGTGGCAACGCTGATCGTCGTGCTCTCGGTCATGGGTGGTTTTCGCGAGCAATTGGTCGGCCGCATCATCGGCATGAATGGCCATGTCGTGATCGCCGCCCGCGACGGCATGCTCAAGGCCGATCCGGACCTGTTGGCCAAGCTGAAGGCCGTGCCTGATGTCAAAGCCGTGCGGCTGACGCTCGAACGCCAGGCGCTGGTGACCGCCAATGGCCAGACGCGCGGCGTGGCGCTGCGCGGCGTGCGCGCCGAAGACCTGCTGTCGCGCGATATCGTCATCTCCAGCATCGTTATGGGTGATCCCGGCGGCTTCGAGATCAGGGGCGGCGTGGTGCTGGGCGACCGGCTGCGCCAGGTACTGGGCGTGCGTGTCGGCGAGAATGTGACCCTGGTCACGCACCGGTTGAACGAAACCGGGACCATCGCGCCACGCTATGCCGAATACGAACTGCTCGCGAGCTTCTACACCAAGCGTTACGAATTCGACGCCTCGCTGGTCTTCGTGCCATTGGAAATGCTGCAGGAAGACCTCGAAGTCCCGGCCGGCAGCGTGACGTCGATCGATCTCGAACTGGGCGATCCCTCGAAGGCGCCGGCGGTGGCCGATGCCATCCGCGCCAGCCACAAGCGCGACGACCTGCGCATCTCGCATTGGCTCGGCCTCAATGCGCGCTTCGTCGGTGCCCTACAGGTCGAGCGCGTGATGATGTTCATCATCCTCAGCCTGATCGTAGCCGTCGCCGCGATGAACGTGGTGGCAAGTTTTACCATGCTGGTGCGCGTCAAGCGCGGCAGCATCGCCATCTTGCGTACCATGGGCGCGGGGCAGGGCACGATCATCCGGGCTTTCTTCATGGCCGCCGCCGGTGTTGGCCTGGTCGGCACGGGCCTCGGCGCGGCTCTGGGACTCCTCATCTGCGCCAATCTGCAGACGGTCGGCCGATTGATTTCGGCGGTGAGCGGCGAATCGGGCGCCCGTTCGGCTGAAGTCGATTTCGTTGCAACCCTGCCAGTGCGGGTGCAAACCACGGAGGTCGTGTTGATCTTGGCCGTCGCCCTTGTCCTGTCGCTGGCCGCCGCCGCCTATCCGGCATGGCGCGCCGCGCGCGTCGAACCGGTCGAGGGCCTGCGCAATGAGTGATGTCCCTTCGCTGGCCCTGCGCAATATCGAGCGCTCCTTCGTCCAGGGCGACCGCCAGCTCGATGTCCTGCGCGGCGTGAACCTCGAATTGAAGGCGGGCGAGATCGTGGCGCTGGTCGGGCCTTCAGGCAGCGGCAAGTCGACCTTGCTGCATATCGCCGGCCTGCTGGAGAAGCCGACAAGCGGCGACGTCGAATTCGACGGACGCGGCGCGGCCCGGCTTTCCGACAGTGAGCGTACCGGGCTCCGGCGCCGGTTCCTGGGTTTCGTCTACCAGTAT
>JBBRFD010000140.1:0-12801 GCA_038224985.1 Reyranellales bacterium | reverse complement strand
ATGAAGCCCAATTCGGCCGCCGCCACGCCGGAGCCGCGGGCGTTATGCGGATGCAGGCTGACGATCAACGAATCGCGGGACGTGCAGATGCGGAGGCACCACTCGATCTGGTCGGCATAGACATTGGCCGAGGACATCTCGACCGTGGCCGGCAGATTGAAAATCATCTTCTTCTGGGGCGTCGGCTTGTAGATGTCGGCCACGGCGGCACAGATGTCGCGGGCGAATTCGAGTTCGGTGCCAGTGAAGCTCTCCGGTGAATATTCATAGACCCATTCGGTATTCGGATCGGCATCGGCCAATTGCTTGACCAGCTTGGCGCCGGTGACGGCGATGTCGACGATGCCGGCATAGTCGAGGCCGAACACGACTCGTCGCTGCAGCGTCGAGGTCGAGTTGTAGAGATGGACGATGGCGCGCCTGGCGCCTCGGCAGGCCTCGAAGGTGCGCTCGATCAATTCGGGCCGGCTCTGCGTCAGCACCTGGATGGTGACGTCGTCCGGGATCATCTTCTGTTCGATGAGTTGGCGCACGAATTCGAAGTCGGTCTCCGACGCCGCCGGAAAGCCAACCTCGATTTCCTTGTAGCCCATCTGCACCAGCAGCTTGAACATCCGCGTCTTGCGGTCGGAATCCATCGGCTCGATGAGGGCCTGGTTGCCGTCGCGCAAATCGACCGCGCACCAGATCGGCGGCTTGGTGATGACGACACCGGGCCACTTGCGGTCCTTGATGTCGATCGGCTTGAACGGGACGTATTTCTCGGCCGCGATCGGCATCATCGGCTTCTGGACGGACATTTGAAACTCCTCGCGCCGCGCACGGCCAGACGGTTCTGGCGAACTACTTGCGATGGAAAGGTGAGGGGCGGCGACTTTTGAAGGGTATTGGGACGAACGACAAGCGACCCGCAGGGCCCTTCGTGAAAGAAGGGCGGCGAGTCAGCGAATAAGTCGAAGCGTCGTCAGTAGCAACATGATGGCGGGCACAATACGGGCGTCCGGACAGGAGTCAACCCGCCGGATGAAGGGTCATCCGGCGGGCCGTTGGGTCGTCGAGGGAAACCTAGCGCAGCGGAATCGTGAAGTTCAGGTTGACGCCCTGGTCCTGCGGCTGCTGATACATCGGCATCATCTGCTGGTAGACAGGCGCCGGCTGCACATAGACAGGGCGTTCACGCTCGTAGACCACGCTGCGCTCGGGAACGAAGCGCGGCTCATGATGATAGCGGTGCTCGACATGGCGCTCGTGGCGGTTCTCGTGGCGATGCTTGTGCTCCCACCGGTCGCGCTCCCAGCGATCGCCGTCATGCGCCTGCGCGCTGGCCGTCAGGGCGAAGATCGAAATGCCAGCGATGGCCGCCGCCAGGATGGTCCGCCCATTCAGTCCACTCATTGAAGCCTCCCGTTGAGAATTGCCTGTCGTGAAGGGGTACGGGGCCAATTGTGGCGGGATGGGGAGTTCGTGTGGCGGTTTCGGGATGTTTCGTTCGCACGCACCCGGAGGCTATGATGGCGGCAACGAAAAGCCTTTAGGGGGAAGACGCAAATGGCGGGTCCGTTGGCCGGCGTACGCATTCTCGACTGCACCACGGTTGTCCTTGGACCATGGGCCGCGCAACAACTGGGCGATCTCGGCGCCGACGTCATCAAGATCGAACCGCCCGAGGGCGACACCACGCGCCAACTCGGCCCAGCGCGGCATCCCGGCATGGCCGCCTTCTATCTCGGCTGCAATCGCTCCAAACGCTCGATCGTGCTCGACTTGAAGCAGGACAGCGGCCGCGCCGCCCTGTTCAAGCTGGCCGAGACCGCCGATGTGCTGATGCACAACTACCGGCCCGATCCGGCCCGTCGCCTCGGCGTCGAATACGAGGCTTTCGAGAAGATCAATCCACGCCTCGTCTACCTCGCGACCTATGGCTACCGCTCGGCCGGGCCGATGGGACCGAAGGCTGCCTATGACGATATCATCCAGGCGGGCTCCGGCCTGGCCTCCTTGCAGACCGTGGTCGCCGGCACGCCGCGCTTCCTGCCGACCATCGTGGCCGACAAGACCAGTTCCAATGGCGTCGTCTCGGCGATCCTGGCGGCGCTCTATGCCCGCGAGAAGACCGGGCTGGGCCAGGCGGTCGAGGTGCCGATGTACGAGACGCTGGTGTCCTTCGTCATGGTCGAGCATCTCTATGGCGAGACCTTCCTGCCGGCGCTCGACACGGCGGGCTACAAGCGCGTGCTCAACAAGGAGCGCCGGCCCTATCCGTCCAAGGACGGCTACTTCGCGCTGCTGCCCTATACCGACAATCACTGGAAGGAATTCTGCACGCTGGTCGGCCGCCCCGACCTGGCGGCCGATGCGCGCTTCACCTCGCTGGCCAACCGCCTGAAGAACGTCGAGCAGTATTATTCGATCCTGGCCGAGATCTGCACCACGCGGACCAATGCCGAATGGGTGGCGCTGCTCGGCAAGTCGAATGTGCCGCATGGGCCCGTGAACACGCTGGACGACCTCTTCGTCGACCCGCAGCTCAACGCCACCGGTTTCTGGAAGGAGGTCGATCACCCGACCGAAGGCAAGCTGCGCATGCCGGATATTCCGCCGCGCTTCAGCAAGACCAAGCCCGAGGTCACGCGCCTGCAGCCCCGCCTCGGCGAGCACAGCGTCGAGGTTCTGAAGGAAGCAGGGTTTACCGCTGGCGAAATCGACGCCATGATTGTGTCCGGCGCGACCAAGACGGCATAGATCGTCACAAGCAAGAGTCGCCGCTGCATAGGGAGGCGACGATGATCATCCGTGCGACACGGCGTGACGTGCTGCGTTATGGGACAGCCGCCGCGGCAGGAGCGGCCCTGCCGGCGCCAGCCATTGCCCAGGCGCCGTGGCCCAACAAGCCGATCAAGATCGTCTGCACCTATCCGCCGGGCGGTCTGACGGACATCTTCGCCCGCGCCTATGGCGAGTTCGTGGCCTCCAGGACGGGCCAGGCCGTCGTGGTCGAGAACAAGACCGGCGCGTCCGGCGCGATTGGCGCGGAGCTGGTCAAGCAGTCGCCGCCCGATGGTTACACCCTGATGTTCACCAATTCGACGACCATGGTGCAGAACAAGGCGCTGTTCAAAAAGCTGCCTTACGATCCCGACAAGGATTTTACGCTGGTGTCCTGGCACGACACCGGCCATTTGCCGACGGTGGTCCACAAGGACGTGCCCGCCACCAATATGGCCGAGCTCGCTCAGTGGGCGAAGGGCCGCAAGGTCTCGTTCGCGACCTACGGCATCGGCTCCTACGCCCATGTGGTGATCGAGACGCTGAACAAGAACCACGGCTTCAATATCGAGGCGGTGCACTATCGCGGTGAAGGCGCGATGTGGCCGGATGTTTCGTCGGGCGTGGTGCAGGGCGCGTCGGGCAGCTACGCTTCGTCGCTGCCGACGCTGCAGACCGGCAACGCGCGCATGATCGCCGTGCCGACGCTCAAGCGCATGAAGAAGGTGCCCAATGTCGCGACCTTCTTCGAGCAGGGCCTGACCGACAAGGCCTTCCAGGTGCGCGGCTGGGTGGGCTGTGCGGCGCCCGCCGGCACGCCGAAGGAGATCGTCCAGCAGCTTACCGCCCTGATGATCGAGGGTGGCAAGACCGAGCGCGTGCAGAAGATTCTCGACCAGTTCGGTATCGACGAAGCCGCGCAGGATGCGGCCTATTTCAGGAAGGTCCTCGACGAGGAAGGGCCGGTGGTGCTCGAGATCATCAAAGGGCTCAAGATCGAGCCCCAATAAAGAAGCGACGAAAACACAGGGAGGCGTTCATGATCGTCCGTGCGACACGACGTGATGTGCTGCGTTATGGGGCAACTGCTGCTGCGGCAGCGGCGCTGCCCGCGCCCGCCATCGCCCAGGCCTGGCCCAGCAAGCCGATTCGCATCATCTGCGGCTATCCCGCCGGTGGCCTCACCGACACCTTCGCCCGCGCCTATGGCGACTTCATCTCGCAAAAGACCGGTCAGCCGGTGACGGTCGAGAACAAGGCGGGGGCCAGCGGCGCCATCGCCGCCGAGCAGGTCAAGAGCGCCGAGCCCGACGGCTACACGCTGATGTGGACGATCTCGACCACGATGATCATGAACAAGGTGCTGTTCAAGAAACTGCCCTACGACCCGGACAAGGACTTCGCCCTGATATCGTGGATGGACGCGGGTCATCTGCCGACGATCGTCAGCAAGAACGTGCCGGCCCGGAATCTCGCCGAGTTCGCCGCCTATGCGCGCAACAACAAGGTGAGCCTCGGCACCTATGGCGCCGGTTCCTACAGCCATGTCGCCGTCGAGGCGTTGAATCGCCACTACGGACTGAAGATGGAGCCCGTACACTACCGCGGCGAGGCGCCGATGTGGATCGACGTGGCGTCGGGTTCGGTGCAGGGCGGCAGCGGCAGCTACGCTGCCGCGGCGAGCGTGCTGCAAACCGGCAACGGCCACCCCATCGCCGTGCCGACCAAGGCCCGCATGAAGAAGCTGCCCGATATCGGCACCTTCTTCGAGCAGGGCGCGACCGACATTGCCTTCCAGGTACAGGGCTTCATCTGCCTGGTCGGGCCCATCGGCATGCCCAAGGAACTCGTCAGGAGACTCTCCGACATGATGGTCGAAGGCGGCAAGAGCGAGCGTATCCAGAAGATCCTGGATACCTTCGGTATCGACCGTGCGGCGCAGGACAGCGCCTTCTTCGAGAAATACATGGCCGAGCAAGGGCCGATCTGGATCGACCTGGTGAAGGGGCTGGGGCTAGAGCCGCAGTAACTTTCTTGGCAGACCGCGGGCCTCCTGTTGCACCTTGCCGGCCGTCGCCGAATACTGGCGGTGCGAAGACCTGCGAACACGGAGGAGAGACCGATGTCGTTCTATCGAGGCATGAGCTGCGAGAATGTGACCCTCAAGGGCGACAAGGGCACCGCCATAACCGCGTATGTCGCCAAGCCGTCCGGTCCCGGACCCTTTCCGGGCGTCGTGCTTGTCCACCATCTTCCGGGTTGGAGCGAACTCTATATCGAGACGACGCGCCGGTTCGCGCATCACGGTTACCTGGCGATCTGCGCCAACCTCTATGAGCGCGAGGGCGGCGGCAGCGACGGCAATCCGGACGACGTCGCCGCCAAGGTGCGCGCCGACGGCGGCATTGCCGACGCCCAGATGCTCGGCGATACCGAGGCCGCGGTGAAATGGATGCGCGCGCAGCCCCATCATAACGGCAAGGTCGGCCTTTTCGGCTCGTGCTCCGGCGGCCGGCACGCCTTCATCTATGCCTGCCAGAAGAAAGACGTCGATGCCGTCATCGATCTCTGGGGTGGCCGCGTGGTGATGGGCAAGGAGGAACTCAACGCCAGGACGCCGGTCGCGCCGATCGACATGACGAAGGACCTCTCCTGTCCGCTGCTCGGCCTGTTCGGCAACGACGACCGCGCACCCAGCCCCGAGCAGGTGAACCAGCACGAGTCGGAGCTCAAGAAGCATGGCAAGAACCACGAGTTCCACCGCTATGACGGCGCCGGCCACGGCTTCTTCTACTGGCATCGGCCACTCTACCGGCCCGAGCAGGCGATGGATGGCTGGAGCAAGGTCTTCGCGTTCTTCGGCAAGCATCTGGCGAAGAAGTAGGAGGCCCCGACATGTGCACCTCCATCATCGAGATCGCGCGTGCGGAAGGCATGGCCAAGCGCGGCGACGAGTGGTTCCCGCTATCGCAGGCGGTGGTCGCCTATGATCACGCCCGCCATGCGCCGCTGGGCGATGTCATCACGCTCGACTTCCTCAATAGCCGCCTCGACCCGGGCGCGCGGGCGGCCGTCGAGCTGACGCTGGAGACGGCAAAGGAGCTACGCTCCGCTCTTGATCGGGCGATTTCCGCCGCCGAGTTCGAGGAGGCGGAAGTCAGAGGCAAGGGCTCCAGGCTGAGCGTCGTCCGGGCGGCGTGACTGGCGGGGCGGCGCTCGGACTTATTTGACCAGCGCCGCCGCCGTCGGCCCGGCTTCCTTCTTCCACGCCTCCACCGCGTCGGCGGCGGAGCGGGCGAGAAGCTGGCGCAGTTCGGGCGAGATCGCGTCGCCCCTGGCGATGGTCATGCCGTTGGCACCCATGCGCGTGTAATTGGCCGAGAGCCGCGTCTCCAGCAGCTTCCACAGCGCCTCCTGCGCCTCGCTGGCCGCCTTGTCGACGGCGCCGCGCAGTTCCGGCGACAGCGCCTGATACTGCGCCTCGTTCAAGGTGGCGAAGCTCAGCGGACTGGCATAGCCGATCTCGGTGAAATAGCGCAGGTGATCCCAGAGCTTGCGGCCGGCGCCGCCATCGCCCGAGGAAGCCACTGCCTCGATCGAGCCGTCGAGCAGGCGCGGCATGGTATCGGCGAAGGAGATGTTGACGGGTTTGGCGCCGGCGGCGGTGAAGACGGCGACGCCGGTCGAGTCGTAGACGCGCAAAGCCAGGCCCGCGATATCGGCCGGGGTGGCCAGCGTCTTCTTGCTCCAGATGCCGGTCGGCGGCCAGGGCGTGGCATAGAGCAGGCGCTGGCCCTCCTTGACGAAGCGCGCGGCGTAGAGCGGCCGCGCCGCTTCGAAGAGGCGGCGCATGTCCTCGTTGTTGGCCGTGACGAAGGGCAGCGAGGACAGCAGGAACAAGGGATCGAGCTTGCTGAGGCTGCCGGCGAAGGCGTCGCCGATGGCGATCTTGCCCTCGCGCACGGCGGCCGGCATGTCGGCCGACTTCAACCCCATTGCCGCGTCGAAAAGTGGTTTGACCACGATCTTGTTGCCGCTTTCGCGCGCGAGCGAGGCGGCGAAGAGCGTCATGGCCTCGCCGGGCATGGCATTGGCTGGATATTCGCTCACCGATGTCCATTCGACGGTCTGTGCGAGGAGCGGCGATGTCGTGGCGATAACGGCTGAAAAGGCCAGCGCGCCGAGGAGGTATCGACGGGTCTGGAGAAGGCGCTGCTCGTTCATCTGTCACCTAATTGTTGTTCGAAGTATACCACTGGAGCGGGCAAGAAGAATTTCATCGCCAAACAACTGCCGGTAGTGTTCCGCCCGGGTGATTGGGGAATGGGGGATTGCGCATCATATGGCATTGGAAATCTACGTTGGCTCACTGACGCGTTATTACAGTGGCGACTGGGAGAATGCAGCGGAGAAGATCGCGCGGAAGCATGGCGTTCAGTACCCGGTGGGCAAGCCCGGAAGCGACAAGGACATGGCGAAAGAGGCCGAACGCATTCGCTCGACCGTCGTTGCCTGGCGTCGCAAGCTGAGCGTCTCGCTGGGGGAACGCATCGAGAGCCAGTTCAACTGGGACGAGGGAGCGGACACGCCTTATTTTCCCGAACGGCTGGGTTGGGACGGTTTCGGTTCGCTCGTGCTGTGGGCCGCCTATGCCGAGCATCCGACGATCCGCCGGCCCACCGTGCTGCCCGAGGAATGGGACGAGGATCATGCGCTGAAGCACAGCAACGCCGAGGGGTTCAAGTCGCGCTACTCCCATCTCGTGCGCAACATCGAGCTCTGGCTGCCCAGCGCCTTCGAACTCACCTTCGAGGCCGAGGATCCCGGCGGCCGGCGTACGGTGATCGGCTCGGCGACGACGCTGCGCAAGCAACTCGCCGATCTCAATGTCGCGACCTGGAAGGCCGACAGGGACGAGAGGGCGGCCTGGAAGAAGGCGCGGCCGGCCGATGGCGCCGGCCTCGAGGAGTGCGCGCGCTTTGCCTTCTCGCACCTATGCCATCTGGTGAAGCAGGCCTGCCTGCACGAACTGCCGATGAAGCTCGACTATTGATCTGGGGAGGGAGGTCGGGGACAAGGGTCCCATGACCAAGGGCCGGCTCGAAGCGTTCAGCGATGGCGTGATCGCCATCATCATCACCATCATGGTTCTGGAACTGAAGGTGCCGCACGGCGAGACGCTGGCGGCGTTGCTGCCTTTGGTGCCGGTGCTGCTGAGTTATGTGCTGAGCTTCGTCTATGTCGGCATCTACTGGAACAACCATCACCACATGCTGCATGCCAGCCACAAGGTGAACGGGCCGGTGCTGTGGGCCAACCTGCATCTGCTGTTCTGGCTGTCGCTGGTGCCCTTCGTCACGGGCTGGATGGGCGAGAATCATTTCGGCACGATCCCGGTGGCGCTCTATGGCGGCGTTCTGCTGATGTGCGCGATTGCCTTCACGATTCTGATGCGTAGCCTGATCCATCTGCATGGCGCCGACTCGACGCTGGCCCAGGCCGTCGGCCGCGACCGCAAGGGCATGACTTCCATGGCCTTCTATGTCGCGGGGATCGCGCTGGCCTTCGTCAATCCGTGGATCTCGATGGCCTGTTACATCGCGGTGGCGCTGATCTGGTTCCTGCCCGACCGCCGCATCGAAAGGCAGCTCAAAGAATAAGCCCTCCCTGTTGCCAGGGAGGGCTCTTTCGAAAGTCGTCTTGGCGCATGCCTAGGCGTGCGGAGCGTCGCCCTGTTTCGGGGCGGGCGGCGGCGCGGGGTTGTGGCGACGGTCGGCCATGAACTGGTCGAACTCGGCGCGGTCCTTGGCGGCGCGCAGCTTGTCCAGGTAGTCCTGGAACTGGCGCTGGTCGTCCTCGAGCTTGCGCAGCGTCTCTTCGCGATACTCGTCGAAGGCGACGTTGCCGCTCGAGTTGCGGCCCATCCACTTGGCGTGACGGCGCCACTGGCGGAAGTCGTCGCGGCTGTCGCGCGCGTCGCGGCCATCAGGGGTAGACCAGTGGCCCCAGCGGGCCTGCTTCCAGCAAGACATGCGTCCACTCCATTTCAGATAGATGAGAAGAGCCAGGCCAACCGGCCAGAACACGATGAAACTCACCAACGTCAGGGCGATCCACGCGCCCTTCGGCATGTCGTCTATTCTCTGCAACAGGCCCATCGAAGGCCTCCTCTGTAAGCGTTAACGTATGTAAATGTTAACGACATTTACATTGTCCTTCCGACCCCCTTTCGTCAAGGGCGGCCGTGCAAAGTTTTTGACGGCCGATTTTCGCTATTGGCATACCGCAGGGGGAGGCTGTGACGAGACCCGAGACTCAAAGCCGAAAAGCCTTGTGCCATCGGCATTGAAGGTGTCTCACGCCGGTGAGACCGCGGTGAGATTGGTCTCATCGGTCGCCTCCTAGTTCCCCCCTAGTTCCGGGGAAAACCCAGGCCCTGCAGATAGATGAGCATGGCCGATTCGAGCAGTTCCTCGGCCGTCATGGGCAGGGCCCGCCGCCCGGCGTCGCCCCGGGCGAAGAGCGAGGCGATGCCGTGGCTGAGCGACCAGATGTGCAGACTCATCATCAGCGCCGGCGGCCGCTTGCCGGCCGGCAGCATGGTGCAGAGATGATCGGCGGCCGTGCGCAGCACGTCGAAAGCGCGCTCGCCGGCGGCGCGCAGTTCGGGGTTCAGATCGGGCGGCAGACCCGACTCGAACATGGCGGCGTAATAGGCCGGTTCGGCGCGGGCGAAGGCGAGATAAGCCTTGCCGGTATTGTTGAAGGCGGTGAGGGCGTCGGGCTTGCCGTTGTTCCACCCGGTGGTGAGCATGGCCTCGAAGCGCTGGAAGCCCTCGCGCGCCACATCGGCCAACAGTGCCTCGCGGTCGCGGAAGTGGCGATAGGGTGCGGCGGCGCTGACACCGGCCGAACGGGCGGCATCGGCGAAGGTGAATCCCGCCGGACCCTTTTCCTTGATCAGTTCGCGCGCTGCCTGGATCAGGGCCTCCTTGAGGTTGCCGTGATGGTAGGCGCGCTCGGCGCGGCGTTTCCAGCTCATGTAAAAGGAGTTTACATTAGCGACGTCGCGCGCGCACCTGTCGTAGAAGAAGATCGAGGGGGAGAAAACATGCAGCTCTGGACCACGGGCGTTGCCTCGGCGCGCGGCGCGGCGCGCACGGCGGCGGAGATCGAGGCGGCCGGCTGGGACGGCATGCTGGTGGTCGATTCGCAGAACCTCTCCGGCGATCCGTATGTTTCACTTGCTCTGGCGGCGACGGCGACTCAGCGCATCGGCCTCGGCACCGGCGTCACCAACTCGGTGACGCGCCATGCCGCTGCCACCGCCACCGCGATCACCAGCGTCCAGCGCATCTCCAACGGCCGCGCCGTGCTGGGAATCGGCCGGGGCGATTCCGCGTTGGCCCATCTCGGCCGCGCGCCGGCGCGTCTGGCGCAGTTCGAACGCTATCTTGCGCAGCTGCAGACCTACCTTAAGGGCGAGGCGGTGAGCTTCGAAGAGATCGACATCCCGCCCGACGTCGCGCCGCCGATGTCGGAGCTGGAACTGCACGACGCCCCGCCGTCGAGCCGCATCGCCTGGATCGCCGATGGATTGAGGGGCAGCGCCAAGGTTCCGGTCGAAGTCGCCGCCAGCGGTCCCAAAGTCATCGCCCAGGCTGCCCGCCACGCCGAGCGCGTGATGTTCACCCTCGGAGCCGATGTCGAGCGCCTGCAATGGGGAATCGCCACGGCCCGCAAGGCGCGCCAGGAGGCCGGCCTCGATCCCGACGCCATCGCCTATGGCGCCTATATCAACATGGGCTGCCATAGCGACATCGAGGCGGCACGGCGCCTCGTGCGCGGCGGGCTCACCACCTTCGCGCGCTTCTCGGTCATGCACGGCAAGGCCAACGGCCCCGTTTCGGCCAAGGATCGCGGCGTGCTCGAGAATTTGCGCAACAACTACGACATGAAGGCGCATACCCATGGCGACTCACGTCAGGCCAGAACGCTGACCGACGATTTCGTCGACCGCTTCGCCATCGTCGGCTCGCCGGAGCGCTGCATCGAGCGCCTGCGCTCGCTGGCAGCACTCGGCCTCGACAAGGTCGCCATCAGCGGCGGCGCGCGCGGCGCCGAGGCAAGCGACGTCGCCGTCAACAAGGATCTGGTCGCCCGGCATGTGCTGCCGGCGATGCATTGATGGAGCTGCCCCGGGTGTGCGAACTCGCCGCCAGCCTGAAGGGTGCGCAACGGTCCTATTTCAGGAACTTCATCGCCTCGCTTCGCGACAACCCGCTGAAGCGCAAGCACTTCGAGGATATCGAAGCCGAACTGGCAACGCTCGATGCGGTGGCTTGGGAGCATGTGAAGGCCAGCACCGGGCCTTTGTTCATGAAGAACGAAACCGCTCGTGACTGGAAAGGCGCCGCCAGCGCGTTGAACGAGGCGCGCGCCTACAACTTCCTGGTCCGTCGCGGCTATACATCGGTGGCCTTCATCCCGCGTCACGTCGAGGGCAAGACCCCGGACCTGCGTGCCAGGATGGGAGACGTCGATATCCTTTGCGAAGCCAAAACGATCAACCGATCGGAGCGGGCCGGCGCCGCTCACCTGAGTGCCGGGTTTTTCACCAAACTCGCATCGACCATAAAGCGCGCCGATGGACAGATGACGGCCTTCGCGCTGTCGCCCGGGATCAGACGGATCGTCTATCTCGCAATCAATGTCGACGAGGCACTTCAAGCCTATGCCGACGACTACCTGACGCAGATACAGGCGCGTAGGATGGAGTTCTTGGCGCCCGCATTGGAGATCGTGCTGGATGCAGGGTCGCGCGTGGTCGAGCTTTAGCGCCAGATGCTCTTGCCGCTGCCGGGCAATCCCAACTCACCCCACATCTTGTCGACCTTCTCGATCACCGCCTGATCCATTTTGATCTGGCGGCCCCATTCGCGGTTGGTCTCGCCGGGGAATTTGTCGGTGGCGTCGAGGCCGATCTTGGAGCCGAGGCCGGAGACCGGGCTGGCAAAGTCGAGATAATCGATCGGTGTGTTTTCAATCACGGTGATGTCGCGCGCCGGGTCCATGCGGGTCGAGAGCGCCCACATCACCTGCTTCCAGTCGCGGGCATCGATGTCGGCGTCCACCACGATCACCCACTTGGTGTACATGAACTGCCGCAGGTAGCTCCACACGCCCATCATCACGCGCTTGGCGTGGCCGGCATAGGCCTTCTTCATCGACACCACGGCGATGCGGTAGCTGCAGCCTTCGGGCGGCAGCCAGAAGTCGACGATCTCGGGGAACTGCTGCTGGAAGAGGGGAATGAACACCTCGTTCAGCGCCTCGCCCAGCACCGAAGGTTCATCCGGCGGCCGGCCGGTGAAAGTCGAGAGATAGATCGGCTGCTTGCGCATGGTGATGGCGCTGATCGTGAAGACCGGAAACTTCTCGACGCTGTTGTAATAGCCGGTGTGATCGCCGTAGGGGCCCTCGTCGCCGTAATCGTCGAGGCTGACATGGCCTTCGAGCACGATCTCGGCTTCGGCCGGCACCTTGAGCGGCACCGTCTTGCAATCCACCAGCTCGACCTTCTTGCCGCGCAGGAGGCCGGCGAACTGGTACTCCGACAGCGTATCAGGCACCGGCGTGACAGCTGCGAGAATGGTGCCGGGATCGGCGCCGATGACGGCGGCGACCGGCAGCGGTTCGCGTTTGCCCGAGCCTTTCCAGCGCTGGTGATGCTGGGCGCCGCCGCGATGCTTGAGCCAGCGCATCAGGGTCGTGTTCTTGCCGGTGACCTGAAGGCGGTAGATGCCGAGGTTGAAGCTGTCCTGCCGATCGCCCTTCGGATTTGGCCCCTGCGTCACGATCAGCGGCCAGGTGATCAGCGGCGCCGGCTCGCCCGGCCAGCAGGTCTGCACCGGCAGCCTGGCGAGATCGATGTCGTCGCCGGTCAGCACGACCTCCTGGCACGGCGCGTTGGCGACCGTTCGCGGCTTCATCGCCATCACCGTGCGCAGCATCGGCAGCATGTCGAGCGCCTCG
>JBBRFD010000139.1:0-12842 GCA_038224985.1 Reyranellales bacterium | reverse complement strand
GGTGCTCATGCCCGACGGCCATGACGAGGCCGAGTTTCGCAAGGTGGTGCTCGAGCGCTTCAACATGTCGCTCGGGAGCGGCCTCGGCAAAGTCGCGCGGAACGTCTTCCGCATCGGCCATCTCGGCGATTTCAACGACCTGATGCTGATGGGCGCCCTGAGCGGCGTCGAAATGGCGCTGGGCCTCGCCAAGGTCCCGCACAAGTCCGGCGGCGTTCAGGCCGCCCTCACCTACCTCCGCGACACCGCGCCGGGTGCCCGCCTCGCCTAACGCAAATGGCAGGCGACGAAGTGGCCGGGCGATGATTCCTTCAGCGGCGGCGCGGTCACTTTGCAGTCGGCGACGGCGTAGGGGCAGCGGGTGTGGAAGTGGCAGCCGGGCGGTGGATTGGCCGGGCTGGGGACATCGCCCTGCACGATGCGCTTGGTGCGACGGCGCCGTCGCGGATCGGGCGCGGTCGCGGCCGAAAGCAGCGCCTCGGTGTAGGGATGCAGCGGCGAATTGAAGAGCTCGCGCTTGGTCGTGATCTCGACGATGCGACCGAGATACATCACGGCGATGCGGTGGCTGATGTGGCGCATCACCGCCAGATCGTGACTGATGAAGAGATAGGCGAGACCGAATTCTTCCTGCAGGTCGATGAGCAGGTTCAACACCTGCGCCTGCACCGAAACATCGAGCGCCGAGACCGGCTCGTCGGCCACGATCAGGTCGGGATTGACCGACAAGGCCTTGGCGATGCCGAGACGCTGGCGCTGTCCGCCGGAAAATTCATGAGCGTATTTGCGCATCGCTTCGGGACGCAGGCCGACACGCTCGAACAGCGCAGCGACGCGTTCGTCCCGCTCCTTGCCGTGCGCGATGCCGAAATTCTCCAGCGGCTCGCCGACGATGGTGCCCGACGAGAGGCGCGGATTGAGCGACGAGTAAGGGTCCTGGAAGATCGTCTGAATGCGCCGGCGATGCGGCCACATGGCGCCGGGCTTGAGATGCGTTACATCCTCGCCGCCCAGCAGGATGCGCCCACCGGTCGGCTCGATCAGCTTGAGCACCGTCTTGCCGATGGTCGACTTGCCGCAACCCGACTCGCCCACGAGGCCCAGCGTCTCGCCCTTGGCGATCGAGAAGCTCACGCCGTCGACGGCCTTTACGGCGCCGACCTTGCGCTGCAGCAGGCCGCCATGAATCGGGAAATGCTTAACAAGGTTCTCGACTTCGAGGACCGGCGGCATGCTCATAGCGCGCTCGCCCGCACGCGATCGACTTCCCAGCAGGCGACCTTGTGGCCGACCAGAGCCTCGAGCAGTGGCGGCGCGTCGGTTCGGCAATGATCCGTGGCAAAAGCGCAGCGCGGGGCGAAGGCGCAGCCGACAATCAGGCGCGTCAGCACCGGGACCATGCCGGGAATTTCCTGCAGGCGCGGCCGCGTACCGGCGGCATCGGCCTCGACATCGAGCCGCGGTATCGCTCGCATCAGGCCGCGCGTATAGGGATGCAGCGGCTCCTCGAACAACGCCTCGACGCCCGCCTCCTCGACCTTGCGGCCAGCATACATCACGACGACGCGCTCCGTCGTCTCTGCCACGACACCGAGATCGTGCGTGATCAGCACGATGGCGGTGCCGGTCTTTTCCTTCAGCTCCAGCATCAGGTCGAGGATCTGCGCCTGGATGGTGACGTCGAGTGCCGTGGTCGGCTCGTCGGCGATCAGCACCTGCGGGTCGCAGGACAGCGCCATGGCGATCATGACGCGCTGACGCATGCCGCCGGAAAGCTGGTGCGGGTATTCGTGTACCCGGCGCGCCGGGTCGGCGATGCGCACGAGGTCGAGCATCTCGACGGCGCGATCCATCGCCGCCTTCTTCGGCAAATGCAGATGACGCACGACGTTCTCGGCGATCTGCGTGCCGACGGTCAGCACGGGATTTAGACTGGTCATCGGCTCCTGGAAGATCATCGAGATGCGATGGCCACGCAGGCGTTTCATTTCCGCTTCCGAGAGGCCTGTCAGCTCCTCGCCTTCGAACTTGATCGAGCCGCCGACGATGCGGCCGGTCTCCGGCGGAATCAGGCGCAGGATGGAGAGCGCCGTTACCGATTTGCCGCAGCCCGACTCGCCCACGATGCCCAGCGTCTCGCCGCGCGCCAGATCGAAGGACACGCCATCGACCGCGCGCACCACGCCGTCCAGCGTGTTGAACTGCGTCTGCAAATCGCGGACTTCGAGAATATTGTTCACAGCCGGCGCGCCAGCCGCGGATCGAGACGGTCGCGCAGGCCGTCGCCCAGCAGATTCACCGCCAGCACCGTGAGGGCCAGAAAACTGCCGGGAATGAGGATGGTCCAGGGCGCGATCTGAAAGAAGGTCCGGCCCTGGGCGATGATATTGCCCCAGCTCGGCACTTCCGGCGGCACGCCGGCGCCGAGGAAACTCAAGCCCGCTTCGATCAGCATGGCCGAGGCGCAAACATAGGTCGATTGCACGATCAACGGCGCCAGCGTGTTGGGCAGGACGTGGCGCAGCAACAGCTTGAGGTTTTTAGTGCCGCCCGCGAGCGCGCTCTCGATATAGGGCTGGCCGCGGATCGACAGCACCGTGGCGCGCACCACACGCACGATGCGCGGCACTTCGGGAATGACGATGGCGATGATGACGATGCCGAGGCCTGGCCGCGTCAGGGTGATGAGCGCGATGGCGAGCAGGATCGAAGGAATGGCCATCACGCCATCCATGATGCGCATGACAATGCTGTCGACCCGGCGGAAGTAGCCGCAGACGATACCCAGCGTCAGGCCGAGAACGCTGGAAATGGCGGCGACCGAGATGCCGACGATCAGCGAAACGCGTGCGCCGTAAACCGTGCGGGTGAAGACGTCGCGGCCGAACTGGTCGGTGCCGAACCACCAGCGCTCGGACGGCACGCGCAAGCGGTTCGCCGGCGCCAGCTTGAAGGGGTCGCCGACGAAGGACGGGCCGACGACGGCAACGGCGATCAGCGCCAGCAGCAGGATGCCGCCGAAAGCGATGGTCGGATTGCGCCGGATCGCCGTGAGCAACGAGAAAGGCCGGGCTGCGGGCGATAGATCTTCGGCGATTGCGAGTGAGGGCGCGACCATGTCAGTACCGGATTCGCGGATCTAGGAAGGCATAGGAGATGTCGATCAGCAGGTTCACCAGCACCTTGGCGGCGGCGAAGACCAGGATCAGCCCCTGTACGATGGGATAGTCACGCTTCAGCACGGCATCGACGGTGAGCCGGCCGAGGCCCGGAATGTTGAACACCGTCTCGGTGATGACGACGCCGGAGATCAAGAGCGCGATGCCGATGCCGATCACCGTGACAATGGGCACGGCGGCGTTCTTCAATGCGTGCAGCAGCAGCACGCGGTAGGTCGCCAGGCCTTTGGCATTGGCAGTGCGGATATAGTCCTGCTGCAATACCTCGAGCATCGAGGTCCGCGTGATGCGCGCGATCAGCGCCATATAGGTGATGCCGAGAGCCACCGAGGGCAGGATCAGGCTTTCGACGAAAGGCCAGAGGCCGCCCGAGATCGGCTGATAGCCTTGCACCGGCAACAACTGTCCTTTCACGGCCACGAAATAGATCAGGACATAGGACAGCAGGAAGACGGGCATGGCGAAGCCCAGCACGGCAAACCCCATGACCAGCCGGTCGGGCCATTTGCGCGCCTTCCAGGCAGCCACAACACCGGCGGGAACGGCAAGCGCCACGGCAACGAACAGGGTCGAGAGCGTGAGCGCCACGGTCGGTTCCAGCCGCTGGGCGATCAGGCGCGTCACCGGCAGATTGGAGAAGATCGACACGCCCAGGTCGCCCTTAAGGAGGCCCAGCACCCAGAGCACGAACTGCTCGACCATTGGCCGGTCGAGCCCGAGCTTGGTGCGCACGGCCGCGATCGATTCGGCCGTGGCGTCGTCGCCGGCGATGATCGCCGCCGGGTCGCCCGGTGCGAAGCGCAGCAGGAAGAAGACGAACAGCGCCACCACCGCCATGACCGGCAGCGTGGCGAACAGCCGCCGGACGATGTAGGCCGTCATGAAAGCACTACTTCTTCGTAATGCCCCAGAGCACCGCGAGACCGGTGTTGGGCACGACGCCGTCGATCTTGTCGGCACGATAGGCGAGCGGTGTATCCCACTGACCGAAGGGCAGGTACACAACCTGCTCCATCGCCCTGATCTGCAGTTCCTTGGCGATCTTCTTGCGCTCGTCCTCGCTCGAGGCCATGCCGAAGGCGTTGCGCATCTTCTCGATCTCGGGATCGCAGGGCCAGCCGAACAGGCCCTTCTCGCAAGCCGCACCGATCCAGGTGTGCAGCACCGGATTGGCCGAACCGACGCCGCCCGAAGTGGTGACGAAGATGTTCCAGCCGCCCTGCGCCGGCGCATCGCGCTTGGCCCGGCGCGACACGACCGAGCCCCAGTCCATCGACTGCGCATCGACGTTGAGGCCCGCCTCGCGCATCGCCGAGACCAGAACCTGCGTGGCCGGCGTGATGGTGTTGTGGTCGGTGGCGAAGAGGACGGTGATCGGCTCGCCCTTGTAGCCGGCCTCCTTCATGAGCTGGCCAGCCTTCTTGGGATTGTATTCCTTCATCCACTGCGAACCGCCGTCGCTCTCGTAGGGACCGCCGCAGGTCAGCAGGCCGTGGCAGACCCTGTAGTATTTCGGATTGCCGACGATGGCGCCCAGGAAATCTTCCTGATTGATCAGGTAATACATCGCCTGGCGCATCTTGATGTTGTCGAACGGCGGCTGCAGATGGTTGAGGCGGATCATGCCCTGCGTGCTGTCGATCTTGCCGGTCTTCAGCAGCTTCACGCCGCGCGCCTTCTCGAGCAGCGGCAGGAAGTCGTTGTTGGGTGCCTCGTAGAAATCGATCTCGCCGTTGATCAGCGCCGACATCGCCGTCTGCGGATCGGAGATCCAGACCAGCTCAATGCGGTCGACGCCCGGGATCTTGCCGCCGGCGAAGGACGAAGGCGCTTCCGCGCGCGGCTTGTAGTCCTTGTTCTTGAGATAGACCGCCTTGCTGCCGGGAACCCATAGTTCCTTGGCGAAGATATAGGGGCCGGAGCCGACCGACTCTTTCACCTGTTGCTGCGGATCGGTTTGGGCGTCCTTCTCGCGCATGATGGCCGCGATCGAGCTGCCGCTCTTGCCCAGCGACTCCAGCACCATGCCGTAGGGCTCTTTCAGCACCATCTTGAAGGTCTTGTCGTCGACCGCTTCCATGCCGGTGACGTAACCCAGCAACCGCTGGCCGACGCCGTCCTTGGCGCCCCAGCGCTTGAGCGAAGCGATGACGTCCTTGGTCGTGACCGGCGTGCCGTCATGGAACTTCAGGCCGTCGCGCAGGGTGAAGATATAGGTGAGCCGGTCGGCACTGACCTCATACTTGTCGACCATCTGCAGCTGCGGCTTCTGGTTGGCGTCATTGCCGAACAGCGTGTCGTAAACCAGCGCACCATGGATATTGGCAATGGTCTGGGTGGTCCAGATCGGATCGATCACGCGCACATCGGCATGCATGACCGCGCGCAGGACCTTTTCCTGGGCCATGGCTGTGGACAACGGCAGGACGAGAGCCAGCAAGCCGGCGAAAATTCGGAACATCATGCTTCTCCCAAAGCAAAAATCATGCAGAGACTATGCGACGCGCCGCCAGCCAGTGCCATTAGAAAATCAGGCCGCGCGGCTTGGCGTCCGCATCGAGCGGCCATATAGGTCGCTCGACCTTGGTGTAAGGCACTTTGCGATGGTCGCGGCGCAGCGGGCCGCTCGATTCGATATAGACGACCTTCTTGGCGATCGGCCCATAGGCCGCCATGAAATGGTTGGTCGATTTCACCACCACGATCTTCTTCTGCGTCGGATCGATGCCGAGATTGGTGAAGAGCTCGAGACCCAGGGCCTGGGTGCGATTGGTGATCAGCACGACGTCGATATCGCCGACTCGCACGGCGGCGCAGTCGCCGACCGGCACCTGGGTCGGCCCGAAACTCTGCCAGGCGTCGCGCTTCAGCCCGATCACCTCGACCATGGCATCGATGGGTTGCCCGGAGGTCGGCGCGATCTTGCCGCCAAAGCGCAGCGGGAGCCTGGCGCCCAGGCCGGCATCAAAGCACAGGCGCACGGCGATGGGATCCCACATCGGGCCGAGGCAGGCATTCTCGGCCTTCTCGGCGATGAGATGGCGCAGGATATCGGTATTGTCCGAGGGCGCGCCGCCGCCGGCATTGTCGGCGGGATCGGCGATCACCACTGGCAGGTCGTTGAAGGCCCGCGCCTCGCCCACACCGGTCGGCACGTCGAGCGACGGCGAGGCCGTCTTGCCGCGCAGGCTCACCATCTCCTCGCCGAGCTTGATGGCCAGCGCATCGGCCTTCTTCTTGTCGCCGTCGGCGATCACCAGCACGCGGCTGCCCAGTTCGGCGACATCGGCATAGGGAAAGCAATGTCCGAGCGAGACCGAGAGAATGCCATCCTTTCCCTCCATCGCCATGATGCGGTCGACAAGGCCTCGCATCGGCTGCGTCGTTGTCGGATAGCTCTGGATCTGCCGGCAGTCGTAGACCGACATCACCGGCTTGATCTGGCCGCGCAGCGTCGCCAGCACGAGATTGAGCACATCCTCGGCGCGCTCGACGACGTCGGTATGGGGGAATTCCTTGTAGAGCACGATGATGTCGGAATGCTTGATGCGCTTCATCGTCAGATGACAATGCGGATCAAGCTCGACACCGATGACACATTTCGGACCGACGATCTCGCGGCAACGCTCGATAATGTCGCCTTCGACGTCATCGTAGCCATGCGCCACCATGGCGCCATGCAGGCCGAGCAGCAGGCCGTCGACCGGCAGCGCCGCCTTGAGCTGGCCCAGAACCTCGTCGCGCATGAATTCATAGTCGGCGCGATTGGTCGTGCCGGCCGGGCTGGCGGCAAAGCAGCTGCCTTCGATCAGCTCGAAGCCTTCTTTCTTGGCCCGCGCGCGGCCGACAAACAACGGCGCGGTGCACATGCGCGGCGCATCGGTCGGATGCTCGCCCGGCCGGTAGAAGACGCTCTCGCGATAACTGTCGAGGCTGGTCGGCATCGGCGAGAAGGTATTGGTCTCGGTAGCGATGGTGGCGGTGAACAGGCGCATCAGGGAACGACTCCGGTCGGCAGGTTGGCGCAATGGGTGGCGATGGCGCCCGGCGTCGTGAGCCAGATGGCGTCGCGATGACGGGCAATATGACGAAGAGCGCGCTTGAGGTGGCGCAGGCGGTGCGGCTGGCCGACGAGATAGGCATGCAGTGCCACGCCCATGACCAGCGGCCGCGCCGCCGATAGTTCGAGCATCTCGTCGAACTGGTCGACGATCATGTCGGCGAAATCCGAGGCGCCGACCTTGCGGGCAACGATGGCCGGGATGTCGTTCAGTTCCTGCGGATAGGGTACGGCCATGATCCGCTTGCCGCCGCGGCAAGCAAACCAGATCGGCTGGTCATCCATGCACCAGTCGAGGTGATAGCCGTAGCCCGTCTCCGCCAGCAGGTCAGGCGTCTGCACGCTTTGCGAAATCCAAGGCCCCAGCCAGCCCGCTGGCGGCCGTCCCTCTTCCTTGGCGATGCGTGCCGTCGCCTCATCGATCAGCACCTTCTCGGCGTCCTCATCGAGCGTGCCCTGGCGTTCGGCGTTGGTGCGTCCGTGCGCCACGATCTCGTCGCCGCGTGCGCGGCAGGCCGCCACCAGCTCGGGCGCGTAGTCGTACAGGCTGCTGTTCACCAGTGCCGCCATCGGCAGGCTGAGCGCATCGAAAGCGTCGAGCAGGTACCAGGCGCCCACCCGGTTGCCATAGTCGCGCCAAGCGTAATTCAGCACGTCGGGCTGGTGACCGGCCGGCGCCAGTTCCGCGCCATGGCCGCCACCGAAGGAGAAATGCTCCAGATTGAGGGCGAAATAGACCGCAAGGCGCTTGCCGCCGGGCCAGCTGTAGTCGGGCCGGCCGCGCAGCGGCACATAATCGTAGCGTTCGTGGTGAGCGAGCTTCATCGACAAAGCCTAGCTCCTGATTTCGCGATGGGCTACGGTCCCGGCAGAAAACAAGAAGCCGCCGATCTTGAGACGGCGGACGGCACCATTGGGAGGAAGACCGCCTTGACGGCCACGAGCGCCGAAGCTCTGCCTGTCCAGACCGAAGCCGCGCGTTCGTCGCGCCGGCTTTTGGCGCCGCTGTGGACCGGCGCGATCCTGCTGCTGCTGGCTTTCCTCGTCATCTACCCGATGATGATGCTGCTGTTCGGCGCGCTCAGCGACTCGAACCCGGTGATCGACGGCTTCGGCAAATTCCGCCCCTCGCTCGACCATTTCACAGCCGTGCTTGTGAATGAGAATGTCCATCTCGCCTTCTACAATGCGCTGGTCGCCTGCGGCGGCGGCACGATCTTGGCGGTGGTCATCGGGCTCGCCTTCTCCTGGATCGTCGTGCGCACCAATACGCCCTTCAAGGGGTTCATCGCCGGCGCCAGCATGATCCCGCTCTTCGTGCCGCCACTGGTCGCGGGCGTCGCCTGGGGCATCCTCGGCTCGCCCAAGACCGGCCTCTTGAACACCGTGTTCAAATGGATCGGCATCGACTGGCGCATCGACTTCTATTCGATGGCCGGTCTCATTTTGGTCTTCGGCATCTATTACGCGCCCTACGTTTACATGTTCACCGCCTCGGCGCTGCGCAACATGGATCCCAGCCTCGAGGAGGCCTCCGAAGTCTCCGGCGCCAGCGCCTTCACCACCATCTTCACCATCACTTTCCCGCTGATCGCGCCGGCGATCCTGGCGGGCTCGCTTCTGAGTTTCGTGGTCATGCTGGGCATCTACGGCGTGCCGGCGGCGTTGGGCGCGCCGGCCAATATCAGCGTGCTCACGACCTATATCTTCAAGCTCACGGCCTGGAGCCCACCGCTCTACAACACCGCCGCCGCCGTCGCGATCCTGCTGATGATGGTCACGGCCATCCTGGTCTGGGCACAGCAGCGCGTGCTGATCGGACGCAGCTTCGCCACCGTTGCCGGCAAGGCCTTCCGTCCGCGCAGCCTCGATCTCGGCCCGTGGCGATGGTTCACCTTCGGCCTCGCCGTCATCTACATCTTCGTGGTCGTCATCCTTCCAACGTTGGCGCTCTGCATCGCGGCCTTCCGGAAATTCCTCTTCATCAAGGATTTCGACGCGCTGTTCGACGCCAAGCAGTACAGCCTCGTGCACTTCAACTCTGTGTTCGACAACCCGCTGACGATGCTGTCGATCTGGAACACCATGAAGGTAGGCGTGTTGACGGCTGTCGTCGGCGGCGCGCTGGCCTTCGCCATCGGTTACACGATCAACCGCACCACGGCGCCCGGCCGCAAGACCATCGACCTGCTGTCGACCATGCCGGTCGCCATCCCCGGCCTGGTCATCGGCGTCGCCTATCTCTGGGCCTGGATCGGCCTGCCGGGCGGGCTCTACGGCACGATCTGGATTCTGGCGCTGGCCTTCGTCGCGCGCTTCATCCCCGACACGGTCAAGGCGCTCTCGACCTCGTTCCTGCAAATCCACAAGGAACTCGAGGAAGCCTCGTGGATCTGCGGCAGCGGGTTGCTCGACACCATCCGCCGCATCGTCCTGCCGCTCGCCAAGCCGGGCGTCGTCGCCTCGATGACGCTGCTCTTCGTGCTGTCGATCCGCGAACTCGGCTCCTCGCTCTTTCTCTACACCAGCGACACGACCGTGATGGCCGTGCTGCTGCTCGACTATTACGAGGGCGGCAATACCGGCAAGACCGCCGCCTTCAGCCTCGTGCAGACGGTGCTTCTCGCCGTGCTTCTGGGAATCACCAATTGGCTATCGTCCGGAACGGCGCAAAACAGCGCCCGTACCGGATGAAATAGGCTGGATGACTTTTAGGGAGGACTGAAAATGCAACGACGCAAGACGATGCTGATTGCCGCCGCCACGGCGGTCGCGGCTTTTGCCGGCCTGCCGGCGAATGCGCAGGAAGAGTTCGGCTCCAAGGAGCTGATCGCGGCGGCCGAAAAGGAAGGCGCGCTCACCTATTACACGGCCAACTTCGCCGAGACCGAGCAGGAGGTCATCAAGGCCTTCAACAAGCGCTTCCCCAAGATCAAGGTCTCCATGGTGCGCGCCCCGGGCGGCCAGCTCATCACGCGTATCAAGACCGAGGCCGCCGCCGGCAAGCTCGGCGCCGACGTCATCAACCACTCCGACCGTGGTTTGATGAAGGAACTCGAAGACATGTTCATGGACTACGCGCCGCCCAACGCCGCCGCCTATCGGCCCGACGCGCTGGTCTCGCCCAAGCTGTGGCCGGGCGTCACGCTGGGCTGGGCGATCGCCTACAACACCGCGCTGGTGAAGAACGCGCCCAAGACCTGGATGGATCTGCTGAAGCCCGAATACAAGAACAAGACGATCGGCCATGTCATCGGCCCGTCGGGCGGCACGACCTGGACGCGTGTCATGTTCGAGCGCCAGGTGCTGGGCGAGGATTACTGGAAGAAACAGGCCGAACTCGGCATCGCGCTCTATCCGTCGGGCGCACCGCTCTCCGACGCGCTGGTGCGTGGCGAAGTCTCGATCGCGCCGCTGCTCTACAACATCATATACACCAAGATCGTCGAAGGTGCGCCGGCCGAGGCGATCTTCGCGCCCGAGGGCGTGCCGATCATTCCCTACGCCGACGGCATTCCCAAGACCGCGAAGAGCCCGAACGCCGCCAAGCTGTTCATGAACTGGCGCCTGTCCAACGAAGGCCAGACCTTCCAGATCAAGTCGCTGGGCAACATCACCTCGCTGAAGGAGCCGCCGGTCTACCCGAAGGGCTGGGATCCCAAGGTGGTCAAGGCCTGGGTGCCGAACTACGAGCAGTTCGAGAAGCTGCGCGAACCGTGGCTGAACGACTGGAACAAGACCTACGGCTACCGTCAGTAACGCGAGGTCAATGACGTGACGTCTGCGCTTCAGATCACCGATCTGGTAAAACGCTTCGCCATCGGCCGCCCGGCGGTCGATGGCGTGAGCTTCGACGTGCCAGCCGGCGAGATCGTGGTCCTGCTGGGTCCTTCGGGATGCGGCAAGACCACGACCTTGCGCTGCGTCGCCGGCCTCGAGCATCCGACCGGCGGCAGTATCGCCATCGGCGGCCGCACCGTCTCGGAGCCCGAGCGCGGCATCATGGTCAATCCGCGCGAGCGCGACATCGGCATGGTCTTCCAGTCCTATGCCGTCTGGCCGCACATGACGGTGCGCCAGAACGTGGCCTATCCGCTGAAGTATCGCCGCAACAACGCCAATGGCGGCGGCGGCAGCAGCGACGTCACCACCAAGGTCAACGAGACCCTCGAACTCGTAGGCCTCGGCGAATATGCCGAGCGCCCGGTGACCTCGCTGTCGGGCGGACAGATGCAGCGCGTGGCGCTCGCTCGCAGCCTGGTCTATCGCCCGCAGCTCATCCTGCTCGACGAGCCGCTCTCCAATCTCGACGCCAAGCTGCGCGTCCGCCTGCGCGACGAGCTGCGCCGTATCCTCAAGCAGACCGGCATGACCGGCCTTTACGTGACGCACGACCAGTCGGAGGCCGTGGTGCTTGGCGACCGCATCGGCGTGATGCGCGAGGGCAAGTTGCTGCAGATGGCGCCGCCCGACGAGATCTATAACCGCCCCGCCGATTCCTTCGTCGCCAACTTCACCGGCGCGTCGAACGTGCTGCGCGGCAAGGTGCTGGGCCGCACCGGCGACAAGGCCACCGTCGACCTCGGCGCCGCCGGCAAGATCGAGACCTGGACACCGCAGAATCTCGCTGCCGGCGATGCCGTGCGCGTCGCCTTGCGCGCCGAGAACGCACGTCTGGGAGAAACCGGCCCGATCAACGCCTTCCGCTGCAAGGTCGTCGAGCGCCGCTACCAGGGCATGCAGACCGTCTACGACATAGACATAGGCGGACAGCGCCTCGAAGTGCTGGAGCTGGGCACGGCGGCGCGCCATCTGGGCGATGGCGAAGTGGCCCTCACCCTGCCGCCCGAAGCCTGCTGGGCCTATCGCGACGAAGGTGCCGTCGCGATCGACTAGACTGCAGCGAGGATCGCCGCCGCGAGCGGCGCGTCGTGCTCGGGCAAGAGCACTTGCGGATCGAGCACCAGCACGCCACGCGAAGCGTGGCGCTCGGAGAGATGGACCGGCGGCGTACCGCGTTGCAGGCGAGCACTGAAGGCAAGGGCATCCAAAGAAGCGATCTCCAGCACCGGCGTGCGGCCGGTGACCGAAGCCGGCACCAGCTTCACATCGAGCCCCTTGAGCGCGGCCATGATCGCCTGAAGGCGCGCTTCGAGCGCCGCGTTGGCCCTGGCATCGTCGGCAGTTACGAAACGGTCGAGGGCCGTGAGCAGGCCCACGATCTCCTCCTTGCCGGCCTTGAAGCCGCGGCCGATGCCGTGATGCGGCACGCCGCGCAGGTTGGCGCGGTCGATCAGCTTGGGCGGTGCCCAGGTCTCGGGCGAGACGTCCATGTCGAGCTGCTGCAAGAGCGCCGACGCCACCAGCGCGCGCTTGCCGGCCAGGATGCCCGAGGCCTGCGGCCCGCCCAGCGCCTTGCCGCCGGAGAAGGCCACGAGGTCAGCACCCATGTCGATGAAGCGCCGCAGGTTCTCCTTGGGCGGCAACTGTGCGGCGGCATCGACGATCACCGGCACGCCACGCGGCCTGCAGGCAGCGACCACCGTCGCGAGGTCTGCGACGTTGCCCGCATTCGCCGAAAAGCCGAAGGCCGCGACGTTAGG
>JBBRFD010000138.1:0-12844 GCA_038224985.1 Reyranellales bacterium | reverse complement strand
GGTGACGGTGCTGGAAGCGCGCGATCGCATTGGCGGGCGCGTATGGACGGACAATCGCCTCGGCGCGCCACTCGATCTCGGTGGTTCCTGGGTGCATGGCGTCGACGGCAATCCGCTGACCCTGTGGTGCGAGAAGCTCGGCATCGCGCTGGTCGAGAACCAGGGCGAGCGCCTGCTGATCGATCCGCGCGCCACGGCGCCGACGCGCGAGAGACAGCGCAAGCGGGCCTATCTCGGCCGCGCCGCCTTTCATACGGCGATGGGCTGGGCGAGCTGGAAGAGCAAGGCGATGACGGCCTCCTGGGGGCCGCGCTCGATCTCGGTGAAGCAGGCGGTCGAGGGATTGTTGAGCGCGCCGTGGCTGTCCGAGGTCGACCGGCTGGTCGTGGCGACGCTGATCGAAGCGAGTGAGGGCGTGAACGGATCGACCTGGGATGCCCTGTCGGCGGAGGAGTGGTTCCCGACCGAAGGTCTCGACCGCAATGCCCAGCCGCGTGGTGGCTTTCAGCAGCTGATCGACGACGCGCGCGAGGGACTCGATGTTCGTCTCAACGCGGCAGTCGCCAAGGTGGCATGGAGCGGGGCGGGGGTGACGGCCATCCTGCAAAGTGGCGAGCGTATCGAGGCCGATCGCGCCATCGTCACCGTGCCCATTGGCCTGTTGCGCGCCGGGTTGCCGGCGATCGATCCGCCGCCGCCGCCCGAGCAGCAGACCGCCATCGGCCGGCTGGGATATGGCGCCGGCGTGTTGGGAAAAATCTACCTGCGCTTTCCCAAGCGCTTCTGGCCAGCGACGCCGAAGTGGTTCGGCCGGCTGCCCGACTCGCCACACAAGCGCGGCACCTTCAATACCTTCGTCAGCCATGAGGAAGAGACCGGCCTGCCGATCCTGCTGAGCTTCGCCAATGGTCATACCGCGGTGCGCATGGACCGTCAGATGAACGACGAGGAGATCAAGAACACTGCCCTCGAATCGCTCCGTCGGATGTTCGGCGGCAATGCGGTGCCCGCGCCCGAGGCCATGATCTTCCCGCGCTGGCTCTGCGATCCCTGGTCGCAAGGCAGCTATACTTATCCCGGTGTCGGCAGCCCCAAGGAAGACCGCCACGTCCATGCCCGGCCGCTGGCCGACCGGGTGTTCTTCGCCGGCGAGGCGACGGAGCCCGGGGAATACGGCACGGTCCATGCGGCCCTGTGGTCGGCCGAGATGGTGGCCGAGGCGATCCACCGCCTCGCGACCGGCACTCCTGCCACGCGTGACGCACGGCCCTGGGCGGGCGCGCGCACTGGCGCCAGCCGGCACGTTTTGTCATCCTCACGGCCATGAACATGGCCAACGTCTTCTTCGTCCTCGTGATCGTGTCCGGCCTCGCCACGCTCGGCATGCTGTTCGTCGGTCTGATCAACATGGCGCGCAATCCCGCCTCGGGCATCGAGGGCGCGCGCAAGAGCAACCGATTGATGTGGTGGCGCGTGCGCCTGCAGTTCCTGACGCTGGGCCTGATCCTCTGCTGGTATCTCGCGAGCAAGGCGTAACGTCGCCATGGTCACGCTCACCCGCATCTATACGCGCGGCGGCGATGAGGGCCTGACCTCGCTGGGCCGCGGCGAGCGCGTCGCCAAGCACGATCCGCGCGTCGAGGCCTATGGCACGGTCGACGAAGCCAACTCCGTCATCGGACTTGCGCGAAACGCGCTCCATCGCATCAAGCTGACGGATGTCTGGCGCCACGATGCCGACGCCATGCTGAACCGCATCCAGAACGATCTCTTCGATCTCGGCGCCGATCTCTGCACGCCCGAGGGCAAGACAAAGAAGGACGAACCGGCGCTGCGTGTCGTCGCGAGCCAGACCGACCGTCTGGAAAAGGAGATCGACGCCATGAACGCCGATCTCGAGCCGCTCACGTCCTTTATTTTGCCAGGCGGCAACGAGGCCGCGTCTTGGCTGCATCTCGCCCGCACCGTGGCGCGTCGCGCCGAACGTGGCATGACGGCGCTGGCGGTGCAGGAGCCCATCAATCCCGAGGCGATCAAGTATATCAACCGCCTGTCCGACCACCTCTTCGTTCTGGCCCGCCGGCTGAACGACAATGGCGCGTCCGACGTTTTGTGGGTGCCGGGCGGCAACCGCTAGCGACGTCGGGCGTTATTGCCTGATGGACGACTTCCAGAAGACTCCTCGCGTCATCATCCTCGACCGCTTCGCCGCGGCCGCGATCAACATCGACCGTCTCGCGGTTGAGGAAGCCGGCGGCAGCGTGCGTGTCACGGGAGCTGTGCCGAGTGCCAAGGAAAAGATGCGCGTGCTTGCCGTGCTGGGCGATGCACAGGCGGCAGGCATAAACTCGACCCACGCCGTTGAAGTTCGACCGGCCGAGAATCAGCGCGACGCCGAGGCGCCGAGCGCAGATATCCGCAATCCAGCGGAGCCCGCGTAAGGGCCATTCGGGGCGATTGCCCGCCTAACCTGTTGAAACAATTGAGCAAATGTTTCCGCGCTGCGATTTTGTGCAGCGCGGCATTGCCTTGACAGGTTCAATGAACGAGCCGTACACGAAAACCCCTTTGCCAGGCGGGAGTCCTGGCGGCAACTCACCTATAGGCGTAACCGATGAAAGTGCTGGTCGGGGTCAAGCGGGTCATCGACTACAACGTCAAGATCCGCGTCAAGGCCGACAACACCGGTGTCGAGACGGCCAACGTCAAGATGTCGATGAACCCCTTCGATGAGATCGCGATCGAGGAAGCGATCCGCCTGAAGGAGAAGGGCATCGTCACCGAGATCATCGCCTTTTCCGCTGGCCCCCTGCAGTGCCAGGAAACCATCCGCACCGCGCTCGCCATGGGCGCCGACCGCGGCATCCTCGTGCAGACCGATGCCGAGCTGCAGCCGCTGGCCGTGGCCAAGCTGATGAAGGCCGTGGTCGACAAGGAACCGCCCGGCCTCGTCATCGTCGGCAAGCAGGCGATCGACGACGACTCCAACGCCACAGGCCAGATGCTCGCCGCCCTCCTGGGCTGGTCGCAGGGCACCTTCGCCAACAAGCTCAACCTCGCCGACGGCTCGGCCGAGGTGAAGCGCGAGGTCGATGGCGGCCTCGAGAACATCAAGATCAAGCTGCCGGCGGTGATCACCACCGACCTGCGCCTCAACGAGCCGCGCTACGCCTCGCTGCCCAATATCATGAAGGCCAAGAAGAAGCCGATCGATGTGCTGGCGCCGGATGCCTTGGGCGTTGACATCACGTCGCGCCTCAAGACGCTGAAGGTCGAGGAACCGCCCAAGCGCAAGTCGGGCATCAAGGTGAAGACAGTGGCGGAGCTCGTCGACAAGCTGCGCAATGAAGCCGGAGTGATCTGATATGGCCATTCTCGTTGTCGCCGGCCACGACGGCAAAGCCGTCCGCGCCAATGTATCCAACGCCGTCGCCGCGGCGAGCCAGATGGGCTCCGACATCCACGTCCTGGTCGCGGGCAGCAATGCCGGCGAGGCCGCTAAATCCGCCGCCGCCATCGCGAGCGTCGCCAAGGTGCTGCAGGCCGAGGACGCAGCCTATGCCAACTGGCTGGCCGAGGACATCGCGCCGCTGATCGTGAAGCTGGCGCCCGCCTACTCGCATATCGTCATGGCAGCCGATTCGTTGGGCAAGAACGTCGCCCCGCGCGTGGCAGCGCTGCTCGACGTGGCCCAGGTCTCCGAGGCCATCCAGGTCGTCTCGCCCGATACCTTCGTGCGGCCGATCTATGCCGGCAACGCCATGGCCACCGTGCAGTCCTCCGACAAGATCAAGGTCGTCACCATCCGACCGACCAACTTCAAGGCCGGCGCCGGTGGCGGCTCGGCCGCGATCGAGCAGATCGCCGGCGAGGGCGCCAAGGGCCTGTCGTCCTATGTCGGCGCCGAGCTCTCCAAGAGCGAGCGGCCGGAACTGACCAGCGCCAAGATCGTGATCTCGGGCGGCCGGGGCCTGGCCAGCGGCGAGAACTTCAAGATGCTCGAGAAGCTCGCGGACGTGATGGGCGCCGGTCTCGGCGCCAGCCGCGCGGCGGTCGACGCGGGATACGTGCCCAACGACTACCAGGTCGGCCAGACCGGCAAGGTGGTGGCGCCTGATCTCTACATCGCCATCGGCATTTCCGGCGCGATCCAGCATCTCGCCGGCATGAAGGACAGCAAGACCATCGTGGCGATCAACAAGGACGAGGAAGCACCGATCTTCCAGGTGGCCGATTACGGCCTGGTGGGCGACCTCTTCCAGATCGTGCCCGAACTGACCGAAGCAGTTTCGAAGAAATAAAGCTTACACGCGGAGTATCGCGGCATGATCAAGCGCATCGGAGTCATCGGTGCCGGCCAGATGGGCAGCGGCATCGCACACGTTTGCGCCCTCAAGGGGTTCGACGTTCGCATGGCCGACGTCGACCAGGCCCGCCTCGACAAGAGCATCGACAATATCGGCCGCAACATGGACCGCCAGATCGGCCGCGGCATGATCCGGATAGAGGACAAGGACGCGGCGCTGAAGCACATCACGACCTCGACCGAGTTCAAGGCCTTCGCCGATTGCGACCTCGTCGTCGAGGCCGCCACCGAGAACGAGGCGGTGAAGAAGGACATCCTGCGCAAGCTCTGTCCCGAGCTGCCGCCCAATACTCTGATCGCCACCAATACCTCGTCGATCTCGGTGACGCGCCTCGCCGCCGTGACCGATCGCCCCGGCAAGTTCATGGGCATGCACTTCATGAACCCGGTGCCGCTGATGGGCCTGGTCGAGTTGATTCGCGGCATCGCCACCGAGGAAGAAACTTTCCGCTCGGTGCGCGAAGTCGTCGTCGCGCTGGAGAAGAAGCCGGTCAATGCCGAGGACTTCCCGGCCTTCATCGTCAATCGCATCCTGCTGCCGATGATCAACGAGGCCGTCTATGCGCTCTACGAGGGCGTCGGCAACGTCGAAGCCATCGACACCGGCATGAAGCTCGGCGCCAACCACCCGATGGGCCCGCTCGAACTGGCCGACTTCATCGGCCTCGATACCTGCCTCTCGGTCATGCAGGTCCTGCACGAAGGCCTCGCCGATTCGAAATACCGCCCCTGTCCGCTGCTGGTGAAATACGTCGAAGCCGGCTGGATCGGCAAGAAGGTCAAGCGCGGCTTCTACGACTACTCCGGCGACCGCCCGGTCCCGACGCGCTGACGCGATCAGCTGCGCAAATTGCGGAAACCATTCCCGCAATTCGCGCAGCTTTCCCTCAAGCCTTTTTGCGGACCGCGGGAGTCCCTCCGGCCTCATGTCTTTTGGACTGCGCGCGCTCCAGCGCAGCGCTTATTCTGTGCGCATCATGAGGCACGCGAGACGCGCGCGGTCCGGAAGAACTTGAGCATGAGCGGGCGTGACGCCCGCGGTCCGCAGGATCAATACGTCCTGAGCAGGCGGTCGATGTAATCGAGCTCGTTCTTCGGGCGCTCGGTTTCGCCGGCGCGGCGGCGGAGTTCGTCGAGGATGTCGCGGCTCTTCTGGCGGTCGAGTTCGAGCGGGATCTTGTCGATGCCGGTCTCGACCGAGTCGCCATAGTTGCCGTCGGAGCGGCCGAGCGGGTCGCGGTCTTCGGAGCGGCGCTCGCGCTCCTCGATCTCGGCGGTGTCCTGACCGTTGCCGGGGCCGCGCTGCTGGTTGCGCATCGCTTCAGCCAGATCGCCCATGCCCTGCTGCAGATTGTCGAGCGCACGGCGCTGGGCGCGCGAGGCCTCGCGGGCGTCGCCACGCTTCAGGGCATCCTCGGCCTCGCGCATGTTGCGTTCGGCGCGGCCCAGCGAGTCGGGCATCGGCATGCCGTTTTCGTCGAGCTTCTTCATGAAGTCGCCCAACTGGCGGCGCGTGCCTTCCTGCTGGCTGCGCTGGTTCTCGCTCCACTGGCCATCGCCCTGGCCCTGGCCTTGTCCCGGCTGACCTTGTCCCGGTTGACCCTGTCCAGGCTGACGCTGGCCCTGCTGGCCTTGTTGTCCCTGCTGACCTTGTTGTCCCTGGCCCTGTTGACCCTGCTGGCCACGCTGGCCGGGCTGCTGCTGGCGGCCCTGGCGCTCGCTCTCACCCAGCAGCTGGTTCTCGCGGCGGGTCAGGCGGTCGAGCTGGTTCATCATCTCTCGGCCCTGCTGGTTGCCCTGGCCCTGCTGGCCACGCTGCTGACCGGGCTGACGCTGCTGGCCGGGCTGGGCCATCATCGGGGTGGCGTTCTCCAGCATCTTGCGCAGCTCTTCGAGCGCGCGCTTGGCGCCTTCGCGGTCGCCGTTCTTGGCCATCTCGCGAATTTTATCGAGCATCTTCTGCAGGTCGTCACCGGTGATGGTGTTGTTGGGATCCATCTTCTCCGCCTGCTCCTGCATGCGGCGGCGTTCCTCGGGATCCTGCATCTTCTCGGCGAGCTCCTTCTGCCACTTGCTCATGGCGTCGTAGAGCTGCTGGATCAGGCGCTCGATCTCCTCGTCGCCGGCCTGGCGCTGCATGGCGTCGCGCAGCTCCTGGCGGGCATTCTCGAGGTTGCGTTCGGCATCGGTGACGGCGCCGCCTTCGAGGCGCAGCGCGAGGTCCCAGAGGAGCTTCTGGGTCTCGGCGATGTTTTCCTTGGTGCCATTGTCGCTGAGGCGCTGGGCGCCCATGCGCAGGCCGAGCAGCACCACCGGGTCGGAGCGGTAGGAGGCGGGCACGCGCTGGATCATGCGCATGCCGTCGACGACGTCGGGGCGGTGGGCCTTGGGATCGCGGGTCAGCGCCTTGCGCAACACGATCAGGGCGCGCGCCGTCGGGTCGTTGAAGACGCGCTCGGGCAGCAGGAATGTCTCGACGGCGCTACGGCCCTTCTGGTCGATGGCGTCGGTGGCAAACAGCATGACCGTGACCTTGAGGCCCGCCCAGGGATGGGCCGTCATGTCGCGCACATAGGTGTCGGACAGCTTCTTCTGGTTGCCGGCCACCGGCAGATCGATGCGCAGGACCTCGGGTTCCTGGTCGTCGGTCAGCATGTCCTCGCCCAGCACCGAGCCGTGCAGGCGGATCTGCAGTTGCACACCGGTGACGCCGAAGTCGTCGCCCGCCATGTACTCGATCTTGGTCGACCATTTGTCGACGCCGATCGGCTTGCTGAATTCGATGGTCGGCGCGAGGTCGGGGATGACGTGGAGCTTCCAGCGCGCCTGCTCGGTGCCGCGCGCTTGCAGGCCGATTTCCTTGCCTTCGGTGATGACCTGCTCGATCTGGAACTTGCCCGGGCTCACGAGGTTGAAGTCGGTGGCCTTGCCGTCGATCGAGAGCTGCGGCGGCTTGCGGCCACGCACGTCGTCGACAAAGCCGGCGATCTTGCTGCCGACCGGAACGCGCAGGACCTTTTCCTTGTCCTTGGCGTCGAGATAGATCGGCGCCTTGCCGGTATAGGCGGGCGGGGCGATCCACAGGTTGGCCACGACCGGTGGCGGGGGCGGGAAGGCCGGCGTGAAGGCCGCCGCCATACGGTCGGTACTGAAGCCGCCAGCTTGTCCGAGGGCCACGATCAGCAGCAGCACGGGGACGAGGCGCATCGCCCAGCGGTCGATCAGGACGAGGCCGGGACGGGCGGGCTTGTTCTGCAGGCCGGCGAGGCGGGCGGCCTCGCGGCGGCGATGGGCTTCCCAGAGGGCCGAGGCCATCGGGTCGCCATCGCCGGCGGCGAGGCTGTCCTCGACCGCCATCAGGGGACGATGGGCGATACCGCTGTCGCGTTCGAGGCGACGCACGGCGGCGTCACGGGCCGGCCAGGCAAAGCCCCGGAATTCCCACCAGACCAGCGCGGCGAAAGCCACGGCAAGGCCGGCCAGGACGCCGCTATGAACCCAGGGGGTGAAGAGGGCGAAGGCGTCGAAATGGGCGGCGGCGACAAATACCGCAATTGCCGCAAGCAAGGGCACGAGCCGAGGCCACAGGCTTTCCCAAGCGAGAGCCGCCTGAGCCAAACCGATCTTGCGCCCCAAGCCGGGCGCCTCGAACTTCGGTTGGCTGCTGGGCTCCATATTACTCCTTCGAGTGGCCCTTCGCGGGGTCCATCCAGGGCGGAAACCGCTCCGCTGCGAGCATCTCGTCGATAGTGGGCCGTGGTCTGGTGACCGCAAATCGCGTGCCATCGACCATGACTTCCGGCGCCAGAGGCCGGGTATTGTAGGTCGACCCCATGACGGCACCATAAGCGCCCGCCGAGCGTATCATGACGAGCTCTCCGGCGGCCAGCGCGGGCAAATCACGGTTCAGTGCGAGATAATCCCCAGATTCACAGATCGGACCCACGATATCGCAGCGGATCGTGGCGTCACCGGGGCGGGGTTGGTGGATCGGTGCGATGTCGTGCCAGGCCTCGTAAAGCGTGGGCCGGATCAGGTCGTTCATTGCCGCATCCACAATGATGAAAGTCTTTTCCATCCCGGGCTTCACCAGGATGACCTCGCTCACCAGGACGCCGGCCTCGCCGACCAGCCGCCGGCCGGGCTCGAAGGTGAGCTCGCAATCCAGTCCCTCGGTTTCCTTGGCGACGACGGCCATGAACTGGGCGATCGAGGGCGGTTGCTCGTCGGCGTAAACGATCCCCAGCCCGCCGCCGATGTCGAAGCGGTCGATGCGGTGGCCGTCCTCGCGCAACTGCAGGATCAGGCTTCGCACGCGCGCGATGGCGTCGCGGTAAGGCGTGAGGTCGGTGAGCTGCGAGCCGATATGCATGGCAACGCCGACGACGTTGAGATGCGGCAGTTTGCCCGCCAGCGCGAAGGCCTCGCGGGCGAGGTCGATATCGATGCCGAACTTGTTCTCCTTGCGGCCCGTCGTGATCTTGGCGTGCGTCTTGGCGTCGACGTCGGGGTTCACGCGGAGGGTGATGTCGACCTTCTTGCCCAGTTGGCCGGCCACGGCGTTCAGCGTCTCGAGCTCGGCCGAGCTTTCGACATTGATCTGGCCGACGCCGGCCTGGACGGCGGCCATCAGCTCGGTGGCCTTCTTGCCGACGCCGGAATAGATGATGCGCTTGGCGGGGATGCCGGCCGCCAGCGCGCGCCTCATCTCGCCCTCCGAGACGATATCGGCACCGGCACCCATTTCGCCGAACAGGCGGATGACGGCCAGGTTGCTGTTGGCCTTCATGGCGTAACAGACGCTGGCCCGCTTCAGGCTCTTGATGGCGTCGGTGTATTCCTGCATCGCCGCGCGCAGCAGGGCCGCCGAATAGCAGTAGAAGGGCGTGCCGACCTGTTGGGCGATGGTCTTCAGCGCCACGCCCTCGGCGTGCATTTCGCCGTTCTTGTAAGTGAAGCTCATCGCGTCTTCCCCAGAAAGCGCTTGCGCGCTTCCTTGACGGCGCGCGCCACATTGGCCGGCGCCGTGCCGCCGAGGTTCTTGCGCGCCGCCACCGAAGCCTCGACCGTCAGCACCTTGTAGACGCCGCGATTGATGCGCTTTTCGACTTCCTGCATTTCCGGCAGTGAGAGTTCTTCCAATCCGACGCCCTTGGCGGCGGCCTTGCCGACCAGCGCGCCGGTGACGTGATGGGCATGGCGGAAGGGCAGGTCGATCTCGCGCACCAGCCAGTCGGCCAGATCGGTGGCGACGCTGTAGTCGGCCGAGGCCACTGCATGCATGCGCTCCGCATTGGCCTTGAGGTCGCGCACCATGCCGGCCATCGCCGCCACGCCTAGCTCCAGCGAGTCGGCGGCGTCGAACAGCGGCTCTTTGTCCTCCTGCATGTCCTTGCCATAGGTCAGCGGCAGGCCCTTCCGCATGGTGCATAGCGCCACGAACGCTCCCACGATGCGGCCGGTCTTGCCGCGCGTGAGTTCCGCGGCATCGGGATTGCGCTTCTGCGGCATGATCGAGCTGCCGGTGGTGAAGGCATCCGACAGGGCGATGAAGCGGAACGGCGCCGAGCACCAGATCACGATTTCCTCGGACAGGCGCGACAGATGCACCGCCGTCATCGAGGCCGCGGCGATGAATTCCACGACGTAGTCGCGGTCCGACACGGCATCGAGCGAGTTCAGCATCGGCCGATCGAAGCCCAGCGCCCTGGCCGTCCTGTGCCGGTCGATGGGATGGGGCGAGCCGGCCAGCGCCGCCGCGCCCAGCGGCGACTCGTTGAGGCGCTTGCGACAGTCGGCGAGGCGCGAGCGGTCGCGGCCGAACATCTCGACATAGGCCATGAGATGATGGCCGAAGGTGATGGGCTGCGCCGTCTGCAGATGGGTGAAACCCGGCATGATGGTCGCGGCATATTCCTCGGCGCGGTCGATGAGGGCTGCCTGCAGGTCCTGCAGCATCGGCTCGATGCGGTCGATGGTGTCGCGCACCCAGAGGCGCACGTCGACGGCCACCTGGTCGTTGCGCGAGCGTGCCGTGTGCAGGCGTCCGCCGGCCGGGCCGATCAGGTCGGTCAGGCGCTGCTCGACGTTGAAATGGATGTCCTCGAGCTTGGTCGAGAAGACGAATTTCCCCGATTCGATCTCGGCCTTGATCTTGGCGAGGCCGGCCTTGATCGCCTGGCCGTCCTTGGCCGTCAGGATCTTCTGCGCCACCAGCATTTCGGCATGGGCAACCGAGCCCGCGATGTCCTGGGCATAGAGGCGGCGGTCGAAACCGATGGAGGCGTTGATCTTCTCCATGATCTCGGCCGGGCCGAGCTTGTAGCGGCCGCCCCACATGGTATTGCGAACCGGCTTTGTGGCCCCGGAGTTCGCTCGCGTCTTCGTGTTCTTTCGTGCCATGAATAGTGCCAATTATCCTGTTAGGAACGCGGCTTATGGCATATCCCGACCCCAATTTCCTCCCCGGCCGCCGCTACATTCTTTCCGGCCTTTCGGCCACGCTTGCCTTTCCCGCATTTTCCGCAGCTGTCTCCAGCGCCTGGGCGATGGACCGCTACGAGAAGGCCAAGGAGCCCAAGCCGCTGCCCGACATCGCCTTCACCGATGCCGAGGACAAGGCGATCAACTTCGCTGACCTCAAGGGCAAGGTGCTGCTGATCAATTTCTGGGCGACATGGTGCGCGCCCTGCGTCAAGGAAATGCCGAGCCTCGACCGCCTGCAGGCCAAGGTCGGCAAGGACAAGCTGGTGGTGATTCCCCTTTCGCTCGATGGACCGACGCGGCCCAAGGTGGCGCCGTTTTATGCCGACAAGAAGCTCACCAGCCTCGGCATCTGGTTCGACCGCAGCCGCAAGGTCATGCAGGCGCTCGACGTGACGATCCTGCCGACCACGATCCTGGTCGATGCCAAAGGCCGCGAACTCGGCCGTCTCGAAGGCGAGGCCGACTGGGACAAGCCCGAGGCCGCGGCTCTCGTCTCGGGAGCGCTCGCGGGGTAAGTTCGCCCGCATGGCACGCGTTCTTTTGGCTTGGGAGTACGGCTTGGGCATCGGCTATGTGGACCGGCTGGTCCAGATCGCCGAGGCACTGGCACATGAAGGCCACGAGCCGGTCTTCTGCCTGCGCGACATCGTCACGACGTCGGATCTGCTGAAGGGCCATCCCTGGATGGTGATGCAGTGCCCGCTGTCGATCGGCGTGCTGCACCCGACCCAGCCCAATTTCTCGCCCGGCAGCTTCGGCGACCTGCTGGCGGTCAACAACTTCTCCAACGAGGAGCAGCTCTACCGCCTGGTCCATGCTTGGCACCTGCTGTTCATGGCGCTGCAGCCGGCCGTCATCGTCGGCGAATACGCCCCGGCCTGCGCGCTCGCCGCTTATGGCCGCATTCCCTTCATCGCCACCGGCTACGGCTACATCCTGCCGCCGCCGGACAAGCCTGAATTCCCCATCTTCAATCCGACGATGCAGCGCGCGCCCGGCGCCGACCGCATCCTCGAGACCATTCACCGCGTCCAGCAGCGGCTGGGCAGCGAGCTGCCCAAGAGCGCGCCCGAGGCGATCGGCGGCGTGGCGCATTTCGTCACCGCCTTCCGCGAGACCGATCCCTATGCCGAGATGCGCAGCCAGAAGCATGTCGGCCCGCTCGAAGTGATCGAGCCGCCGACGGCGCCGCCGGCCGAGTCCAGCTTCTATGCCTATCTCTCGGCCAGCCATCCGCAGATCGGCCTCTATTGCCAGGCGCTGGCCGGCGCCGGCATCCGCGGCTCGGCCTATATCAAGCGCCTGACGCCGGAGCTGAAGCAGTTCCTGAGCGAGCGCGGCGTCACCGTTTACGACTCGCCGCCGCCGCTCCACCCCACGGTGCGTGCCACCTCGGTGGTCGTGCATCACGGTGGCATCGCCACGCTGCATGCCGCCATGGCCGCCGGCCGGCCGCAGGTGCTGCTGCCCGAGGTCAACGACCAGACGGTCAACGCCAATACTATCGACCGCCTCGGCATCTCGGTGAACGGCCGCCGCCGCCTCACCAATGCACCGCAGATCGCGCGCGCCATCAAGGAACTCTCCAACCCTGCCGGCGAAGCGGTGCAGCGCGCGCAGGCCGTCGCCACCGATATCTACAAGCGCGCAGAATTCGGCAGCCTGCAGCCCTTGATGGCAACGATCATGGGAATTATCGGGGCGCCAGAGGCGGTCGAAGTCGACGCCGAGGCCGAGGCCGAAGCCGCGCCGACGGCGGATTAGGCGAGCTTCTCGACCACGCCGATATAGGGCAGGCCGCGGAAGCGGTGGGCCCAGTCGAGGCCGTAGCCGACGAGGAATTCGTCGCCGGCCTGGAAACCGACGAAGTCCGCTTCGATTTCGGCGCGCCGCTTGATCGGCTTGTCGAGCAGCGTGCAGATCGAGACGCGGCGCGCGCCGCGTTCTTCCATCAGCTTCTTGGCGAACGAAAGCGTCAGGCCCGATTCGAGA
>JBBRFD010000137.1:0-12911 GCA_038224985.1 Reyranellales bacterium | reverse complement strand
CCCGGACCGCACAGCGGCAGGACGATCTTGACCAAGGTCTGCAGCCGGCTGGCGCCGTCGATCCGGGCGGCGTCCTCGAGCTCGATCGGCACTGTGCGGAAATAGCCCAGTAAAAGCCAGGCGCAGAACGAGTTTCTCTACGCGCTGATTTTCCTGACCAAGACCGAGGTGCGCACGGTCCCGGTCGGCGCCATCGCCGAGCTGGTGCGCGGCGACGTGTTCTACTGGGGCCAGCTGATGGCCGCGGCGTTGCTCGGCTCGATTCCCGTGGCGATCATCTATTCGTTCTTCGTCGAGCACTACGTCGCGGGGCTGACGGCCGGCTCAGTCAAGGGCTGAAGGGCTGGAGTGGCGCGCCGCCAGCAAGTACGCTCCTCCAAACGGAGGAAATCGAATGTCCGACTGGCAAAAACGATATCAGCGCCTGCTGTTCGACCGCCCGCATCCCAAGGTGCTGCGCGTCACCATGAACCGGCCGGAGAAGTACAACGCCACCGACGCGATCATGCATCGCGAGCTGGTCGACGTGTGGCGCGACATCGATGGCGACGACACGATCAATTGCGTGATCATCCAGGGCGCCGGCGGCAAGGTCTTCTCGGCCGGCGGCGACTTCGACATCATCGAAAAGAACATCAAGGACTACAACGCGCTGCTGCGGACGTGGAAGGAAGCACGCGACATCGTCTACAACGTCATCAACTGCTCCAAGCCGATCGTCAGCACCATGCGCGGCCCCGCCGTCGGCGCGGGCCTTGTCGCCGGCATCCTGGCCGATGTGTCGATCGCTTCCAAGAAGGCCAAGATCATCGACGGTCATACGCGGCTGGGCGTCGCTGCCGGCGATCATGCCTGCATCGTCTGGCCGCTGCTCTGCGGCATGGCCAAAGCGAAATACTACCTGCTGCTCTGCGAGGCCATCGATGGCGAGGAAGCCGAGAAGATCGGCCTGGTCTCGCTCTGCGTCGAGGACGACCAGCTCGAGGCCAAGGGCCTGGAAGTCGCAACCAAGCTGGCCGAAGGCGCGCAGACCTCCATCCGCTTCACCAAATACGCACTCAACAACTGGCTGCGCATGATGGGTCCGACCTTCGACACCTCGCTCGGTCTCGAAATGCTGGGCTTCCTCGGCCCCGAGGTGAAGGAGGGCCTCGCCTCGCATCTCGAGAAGCGCAAGCCCAAGTTCGATCCCTACTCGCCCCTCTGAAGGAGCGCCGCACCATGCGTGGACTGGAAGGCAAGAATGTCATCGTCACCGGTGGCGGCGGTGCCATCGGCGGCGCGATCTGCCGCCGCTTCGCCGGCTACGGCGCGCGCGTCGGCGTCTTCGACATAAATCTCGAGGGGGCGAAGAAGGTTGCGGCCGAAATCAAAGGCTTCGAATCGGGCGTCGACATCACCGACTACCAGGCCGTCGGCCGGGCTATCGCCCAGTTCGAGGCCGAAGTCGGACCGACCGACATCCTCGTCAACAACGCCGGCTGGGACCGCTTCGTCAATTTCGTCGACACGACTCCCGATCTCTGGGAGCAACTCATCGCCATCAACCTGCGCGGGCCGCTCAACATGAGTCACATCGTGCTGAAGGGCATGGTGGCGCGCGGCGCCGGCCGCGTCGTCAACATCGCCTCCGATGCCGGCCGTGTCGGCTCCTCGCAGGAGGCGGTCTATTCGGCCTGCAAAGGCGGCATCATCGCCTTCACCAAAACGGTGGCGCGCGAGGTGGCCCGCAAGGGCATCACCCTCAATGCCGTCTGCCCCGGCCCGACCGACACGCCCCTGCTTGCCGCCGTCGCCGGCGACGACGAGCGCGGACAGAAGGTGCGCGCGGCCCTGGTCGGTGCCATTCCGATGAAGCGGGTCGGCCAGCCAGAAGATATCCCCGGCGCGGTCTGCTTCCTCGCCAGCGACGATGCTGCTTTCATCACCGGCCAGACCATCAGCGTCTCGGGTGGCCTGACCATGCATGGGTGAAGACGATGGCTGAATTCGACTGGCTACTGGCGGTATTTCCCAACTTCCTCCGCTACATCGTGACGGGCTTCGCCCTCGTGTTCCTGTTCCTCTGGATCTACGTGCTGCTGACGCCGTGGCGTGAGTTCACGCTGATCCGACAGGGCAACAACGCCGCTGCGATCGCGCTGATCGGCGCGCTGCTGGGCTTCTGCCTGCCGCTGGCCAATACCATCGCTCATTCCGCCAGCCTGACCGATGTCGTGCTGTGGTCGCTGGTGGCGCTGGCGGTGCAGGCGCTGGTCCATGTCGGGCTGCGCGTCATGCTGCCCGCACTGAGGCAGGCCATAGAAGCCGACAAGACGGCCGCGGGCACCGCTGCCGGCGGCTTCGCACTCTGCTTCGGCCTGATCACCGCTGCCTGCCTCACCGCCTGACCATGTCGGATCCCGGCAACGACAAGCCCAGGCGCATGTCCCGCGTCGTCAAGCTCGGCCTGATGGGTGCGGGCGCCGCCGCCCTGCTCTATTCCTGCGCGCCCGGCATCGGCGGCGGCCTGAGCGCGCTGCCAATGCTGTGGTTCTTCAGCAATCCCTTCTACCGGCCCCCGGTCGCCGGCCCCGCCTGCCCGCCGGGCGATCCCGCCTGCCAGCAGGCATCGTCCGGCCGATCGGGTTCGACCAACAGTTCCAGTTTCGGTGGCCGCAGCGGCTCGTCGACCTCCGGCGCGACAGCCGACGCGCCCGGCAGTACCAGCCAGCGCGGCGGCTTCGGCGGCTCGGCCGCCACCCACGGCACGACCGGTTCCTGAGATGCGCCGGGACAAGGTCGCGCCGCGTCCGGGCTGGCAGGACAAGGTCGAGAAGCTGGGCTTCGATTTCTACACGCTGGACGGCAAGGCCTATTGGACCGAGCAGGCGGCTTACGTCTTCAGCAGCGACGAGATCGACGAGTTGGAATCCGCGACCGAGACGCTGCATGGCCTCTGCCTAAAGGCTGTCGAACATGTCGTCAGCAACCGGATGTGGGAGCGCCTGAAGATTGCGCCAGCCTGGGGCGATTATATCGAGCGCGTGTGGCGGCGCGGCGATCCGACGGTAAGCGGGCGCTTCGATCTGGTCTACGACGGCAAGAACCCGCCCAAGATGCTGGAGTACAATGCCGACACGCCGACCTCGCTCTACGAGTCCGCGGTCGTGCAGTGGTACTGGCTGAAGGACGTCTTCCCCGAGGCCGACCAGTTCAACTCCATCCATGAAAAGCTGATCGACACCTGGCGCGACGTCGGCGCCAAGCTGCCGCCCGGCGCCACGATCCACTTCGCCCGTTTCGAGGATCATCCAGAGGATTTCGCCACCTCGGAATACCTGCGCGACACCGCTGTGCAGGCCGGCCTGGCCACCAAGACGCTGGCCGTGCCGCAGATCGGCTGGAACGGCAAACGCTTCACCGATCCCGACGAGACGGCCATCCAGGTCATCGCGAAGCTCTATCCGTGGGAATGGATGATGCGCGAGGCTTTCGGCAGCTTCGTGCAGACCGACACGACGGCCTTCATCGAGCCGGTGTGGAAGCTCATTCTCTCCAACAAGATGTTGCTGCCGCTGCTGTGGGAAGGCTTTCCCAGCCACGCCAATCTGCTGCCCACCTTCGACACCGAACATGCCGATCTCGGCGGCGCTTTCGTGAAGAAGCCGATCTTCGGCCGCGAAGGCCACAACGTGACGCTGGTCGGCCCCGGCCTGTTCGACACCTCCGCCGGCAACGATGGCGCCGAGGGCTACGTCTGGCAGGCCTATGCGCCGCTACCCAACTTCGACGGCAACCATGCCCTGGTCGGCTCCTGGGTCATCGGCGGCAAACCCGCTGGCATCGGCATGCGAGAGGACGAGCGACGCATCACCCACAACAACAGCCGTTTCGTGCCACACTATTTCAAATAGGAGGCCTTCGACATGAACGAGATTTGGATCCAGCCTACAGGCGGCGCACTCGGTGCCGATGTCCATGGCGTCGACCTCTCCCGGCCGATGAGCGATGCCACTTTCGGCAGGATCGCCGAGGCCTGGGGCGAGCATCTGGTGCTGCGCTTCTCAGGCCAGAAGCTCGACGATCCGACGATGATGGCGTTCAGTGCCCGCTTCGGCACGCTCGACCGCGTGCCGGTCGCTGCCGCCGGCTTCGACCGGTCCAACTCCGGCGTCGTCAAGGAGGCCGAGGACTGGGTCGCCGTGATCTCCAGCGTCAAGAAGGACGGCAAGGCGATCGGTGGCCTCGGTTCCTACGAACTCGTCTGGCATACCGACATGTCCTACAACGCGCTGCCGCCGCGTGCCTCGCTGCTCTATGCGCTGGAAGTGCCATCCGACGGCGGCAATACCGGCTTCCTCAATATGTACTCGGCCTACGACACGCTCTCCAGCGAGCTGAAACGCGCAATCGAAGGCAAGACCTGCATCCACGATTCCAGCCGTAACTCGGCCGGTGAGCTGCGCAAGGGCTTCCAGACCACGCTCGACCCGCGCCACACACCGGGCGCCGTGCATCCCCTCGTCCGCCTGCACCCCGTGACCGGCCGTAGGGCGTTGTTCCTTGGCCGCCGGCCCGGCGCCTATATCCACGGACTTTCAGTCGAGGAGAGCGAGACGCTGCTCAACGCCGTCTGGGCGCATGCGACGCAGGACCGTTTCGCCTGGTACCAGAAATGGCGCATCGGCGATCTGGTGATGTGGGACAACCGCTGCGTCATGCACCGCCGCGACGCCTTCGACGAAAGCGCGCAGCGGCTGATGCACAGAACGCAGATCGTCGGCGAGCCCGTGCTGGCGGGTTAGGTTTCGATGCGGTGATTCCGTGGAAGCTGATAGCCACCGCGACTGATGACCGACGTATGGACCAAAGCGCCCTCCGGCACTTCGCGACGCCGGAAAAAATTGATCCGGAACTCGCCATTTATTCCGCGAGGAACCGGCAGAAATTCGACCAATGGCCAAAGGCCGCTCATCGAATTGTGCATTTTGGCGTTGGGATCGGGTGCTGAAATGCCAACCGGCGGGGCGGCAAGCGCCTTGTCCAACGCGACAGGATCGACACGCAGGCCGTGCGCCGTCGCCTCCCGAAGCATCCAATTGAAAGCGACCTTGGCCAAGCCGCCATCAACCTCCGGATAGCCGCCGCCAATATCGCAATGCACGCCGGCAAACCAGACTTCCTTGATGTCGTGCGGCCCCTTCGACAACTCCAAAGGCTTGCGTTGCCAAAGATTGCGATTGAAGAAGGCCCGCCGCTCATCGAGAGCCAAAGCATGCCGGCCAACGGCAATATCGGCATTGTTCGCCGTGTAGGGAATGCGGGTGGGACTGATCAGGCCGACCGAGCTCACCGTATCCCAGACGCCGATGAAGTCCGGCTTGCAGGGGCGTGTCGCGAAGACCGTCCGAACCTCGGTAGCCTTGTCGAATTTCTTTTTGACGTGGTTGTCGTTCAGTTTCCATCTGCCACCGGAAAGCTTGTCGACAAGCCGATAGAACATCGAGTCGACGTGGAGCAGCTCCCGGATGATGTACGGGGCGAGCGACTCGTTGCCGATACGCAGCAGGCCGTACATCTTCAGCAACGACGCGACTGCCCGTGCCGTATAGGCACCACGACTGAAACCAAAAAGGAAAAGCCTGTCCCCCGGCTCGTAGTGCACCATCAGAAACGAATAGGCATTGCGGATATCGCGCGCAATCGCATAGCCAGAGGCAAGCCCGGCGAGCTTCGTCCACATGCGCTGCCACCAGGTCAGCGCGCCTTCGGCCTCCATCGTGCCGAGGCCCGGACCGTAATAGACGACCTGTGACGCATCCTTGATGGCGACGGCGCAAAGCCGCACGACATTGGTATCGTCTCCGGACACGACCTCATTGGCCGTGCCGTCGCAGCACACAATAAGATTCTTCGCCATGCCACAACCCCCGCTCGTATTCCCGTGGATCCTACCACTTGTTGCGGCTATTTCATCCCCGGCATCTTGATCGCCGCATTGCGACGTTCCGGCATGGGGTCCTCGAAGGCCCGGGGATAGCGGGTCGGCTGGGCCGAGACCTTGTTCAGCTTCTCCAGCGCCGCCTGCGGCAGACGCCAGCCGGCCGAGGCCAGCGTATCCTCGAGCTGCTCGGCATTGCGTGCGCCAACGATGGCGCTGGTCATGAAAGGCTGGTCCATCACCCAGCGCAACGCCGTCTGCGCCGGCGATTTGCCGATTTCCTTGGCCGTATCCAGCAGCACCTGCAGGATTTCCGCATGGTTGGGCGCGAAGAAGCGGCCCTGGAAACCCCAGCCCTCGGCCGAGCGTGTGCCCTGCACCTTGAGGCTGCCCGGCGTGTACTTGCCCGCGAGATAGCCGCTGGCCATCGGCGACCAGGCGACGACACCCAAGCCCTTGAGCTGGCAAGCGGGCACGATTTCTTCATCGATGTCGCGCACCACGAGACTGTATTGCGGCTGGTAGGCAGCAAAGCGCTCCCAGCCCTTGGTGTCGCTGATCCACAGCGCCTCCATCAGGCGCCATGTCTCGAAATTGCTGCAACCCGTGTAGAGAATCTTGCCCTCGCGCACGAGATCGTCGAGGGCGCGCAGAACTTCCTCGAGCGGCGTCTGGTGATCGACGTGATGGATATAATAGACATCGATGTAGTCGGTCTGCAGGCGCTTCAGGCTGCCTTCGATCTGCTGCTTGATGTGGAGACGAGACATGCCGGAATCGTTGGGCCGTCCGCCCATGGGATTGAAGAACTTGGAGGCGATGATGGCGTCCTGACGCCTGCCCTTGAGGGCCTCGCCCAGCATCGTCTCCGAAACACCGCCGACGTAGGAATTGGCGGTGTCGAAGAAATTGAGGCCCGCGCCCAGCGCTGTGTCGACCATGCGCGTCGACTCGGCCTGATCGGCGCCGTTGCCGAAGGTCATGGTGCCGAGGCAAATCTCCGAAACCTTGAGCCCGGCACGGCCGAGGCGGCGATAATCCATATTTCTATCCCCCGTCGTCTCGACTGGAGCGCCGAAGGCGCGAAGCGGAGAGACCTGTTTTCGAAGCCGGCACAGCCAAAAGAGATCCCTCGGCTGCGCTCGGGATGACGGCTCAGAGCCCCAGCATCGCTTTCGCCAGCACGTTGCGCTGCACTTCAGATGAGCCGCCGTAGATCGTGGTCTTGCGATTGTTGAAGTAGCGTGGCGACACGTCGTCGACATATTGGCCGCCGACCGGGACGATATTGCTGTCGTAGTTGCGCAATTCGGTGAAGGGCGTGCCGTACCAGCAGACCGCCTCGACGGCGAGTTCGGTGACTTTCTGCCCCACTTCGGTGCCGCGCATCTTGACCAGGGAGCCCATGTTGCCCGGCGCATCGCCGGTCTTCATGCTGGAATAGAACATCAGCTCATTCATCTCGATGGCGTCGATCTCCATTTCGAGTGCCGCCACTTTCTCGCGCCAGTTCGGATTGGCCGACAGCGGCTCGCCCTCCTCGAGTTGCGTATGCGCCAATTCCTTGAGATGCCGGAAGGCCTTGCGCAGGCGCGGCCCGAAGGCTTGGCCGCCGCGCTCGAACTCGAGCAGGAACTTGGCGTAGGTCCAGCCCTTGTTCTCCTCGCCGACGAGGTTCTCGACCGGCACTTTCACGTCGGTGAAAAAGACCTGGTTGACCTCGTGCCGCATCGGCGTGCGCGTTCCGTCGACGAGATAGATCGGATCGACCTTGATCCCGGGTGATTTCATGTCGATCAACAGGAAGGAGATCCCTTCCTGGCGCTTGCCCTCGTTCGACGTTCTGACCAGGCAGAATATCCAGTCCGCCCAGTGGGCGTTGGTCGTCCAGATTTTTTGGCCGTTGACCAAGTAGTGATCGCCCTGCCGCTCCGCCTTGGTGCGCAGACTCGCCAGATCGGAGCCCGAGCCCGGCTCAGAATAGCCCTGGCACCACAGTTCTTCAGCGGCGGCGATCTTGGGCAGGTAGCGTTTCTTCTGCGCCTCGCTGCCGAACTTCATCAGCACCGGCGCTACCATCTTGATGCTGAAGGACGAAAGATACGGTGAATCGGCCCGAGCCATCTCCATCTCGAAGATGAATTTTTGCGTCGAGTTCCAGCCCGGCCCGCCGAATTCCTGCGGCCAGTTCGGGCAGAGCCAACCGCGCGAGGCGAGCTTCTTCTGCCACTGCACCAGCCGTTCTTTCGAAACATGGCTGGTGCGGCTGCGGCGGCTTTCCTCGGCCACCTCGGGCGGCATATTGGCCGTGATCCAGTCGCGCACTTCTTTCTGGAAAGCGAGTTCTTCCTGATTGAACGCGAGACGCATGATCAGAGCCCCAACATCGCCTTGGCCATGATGCCGCGCTGCACTTCCGATGAGCCGCCATAGATCGTCATCTTGCGGCCGTTGAAATAGCGCGGCGCCAGCACGTCGGCGCCTTCCGGGCCGATCGGCTCGACATTGGCATTCCAGGCGCGCTGCTCGGGGAATGGCTGGCTGTAGTAACCGGCGGCTTCGACGGCGTATTCCTGGACCTGCTGCATGACCTCGGTGCCGCGCAGCTTGATCATCGACGAGAGCGGGCCGGGATTCTGGCCGGCGGCGAGACGCGAATAGAATTCCTGCTCGAACATCTCGAGACCGGAAATCTCGATGTCCATGCGAGCAAGCTTCTCGCGCCAGGCGATGTCCGACATGATCGACTCCTCGCCGTTTGGTATCGACTGGGCCAGCCGCTTCAGCTTCTCGAAGCCCGAGCGCAGGCGCGGGCTGTAGGGATTGCCACCACGCTCGAACTCCAGCAGGTACTTGGCATAGGTCCAGCCCAAGTTCTCGTCGCCAACGCGATTCTCAACCGGCACTTTCACATCGGTGAAGAAGACGGAATTCACTTCCTGCGTGCCGGCGCGGTTGCCGTCGGCCGTGATGATCGGCTCGACCGAGATGCCCGGCGTCTTCATGTCGATCAACAGGAAGGAGATGCCCTCCTGACGCTTGCCCTCGTTCGAGGTCCGCACCAGGCAGAAAATCCAGTCCGCGGTCTGCGCCAGCGTCGTCCAGGTCTTCTGGCCGTTGACGATATAGTGATCGCCCACAAGCTCGGCCTTGGTGCGCAGCGAGGCGAGATCGGAGCCGGAGCCTGGCTCGGAATAGCCCTGGCACCAGATCAGGTCGGAGTTGAGCATCGGCGGCAGATGCCGCGCCTTCTGCTCGGCCGAGCCGTATTTCATGATGACGGGCGCGCACATCTTGGGGCCGAAGGGCGAGGTTCCAGGCGCGCCGGCCTTGGCCATCTCCATCTCGAAGATATATTTCTGCGTCGTCGAGAAACCCGGACCACCGAATTCCTTGGGCCAGCCGGTGCAAAGCCAGCCCTTTTTCGCCAGGCGCTTCTGCCAGTCGATCAGGCGCTCCTTGGGCAGATAGGCGCTGCGAGCGACCTTCAGCTCGCCCATGATCTCGGGCGTCAGGTTCTCTTTCAGCCAGTCGCGCACTTCCTGCTGGAAGGCCAATTCTTCTTTGCCGAATGTCAGGTCCATTGGGGGCTCCTTATGGGTGCCAAGGTACCGCGCCCGGTTCCCGTACGCAAAGCCGTCAGCCCAGCGCCGCCAGAATGCGCTCGCGGGTCAGCGGCATGTCGTGGATGCGAATGCCCAGCGCATGGGCGACGGCGTTGCCTATGGCCGCCGCCGTCGGTCCCACCGAGCATTCACCGACGCCGATCGAAGGATTGCCGGCGCCATCGACTAGCTCGGCCTGCATCTCGGGCACCTCGCTGAAGCGCAGGATCGGGTAGCTGTCCCAGCTGAGCGAGGCGATGCCCTGGCCGTCGAGCAGCACCTGTTCCTTCAAGGTCCAGCTCACCGCCTGGACGATGCCACCTTCGAGCTGGTTGCGCGCGCCGTCGGGATTGACCACGAGACCCGCATCGGCAACGCACCACACACGATCGACCCGCACCGTCTCCTCGACAGTGACGGCGGCGACCACGGCAGCATAGGCGGCGCGGTTCTTGTAGCGGGCGAAGCCCAGTCCCAGCCCCTTGCCGGTACCGGCCGGCCCGCGCTTCGACCAGTTGGCGCGCTCGGCCACCGTCTCGATCAGCCGGCGGCCACGCTGGTCGGACAGGATCGACAGACGATAGGTCACGGGATCCTCGCCTGCGCGTGCGGCCAGCTCGTCGAGCATCGATTCGATGGCATAGACATTGGGCAGGGCGCCGAGGCCGCGCAGCGCCGAGGTGCGGACAGGTGGGCGCAGCACCAGATGATGAAGGATGCGATGGGCCGGCACGTCGTAAAGCGGCACGGCGTTGCGCGTACCGCCACCGCCCCGCTCCTCCGGCGGATCGGTCGGCGTCACTTCAGGTGGCGGGTTCGCCATGGCTTCCGAGGCCAGCAGGAAGCCGCTGCCGCTGCCCGGACGCTGGACGTGGGTGGCGCTCCAGATCTCCGTCGTCCAGTCGGCCGGCCGGCCCTTTTCGTCGAGATCGACATGCAGCGTCACCAGCATGGCAGGCCCAACCGGTTCGAAGCCGAACTCTTCCTCACGGCGCCATTGCAGACGGATGCAGCGGCCCGGGATGCGCATGGCGATCAGCGCGGCATCGAGGGCGGCATCGTCGGCGCCGTTATGGCCGTAGCAACCCGGGCCATGCAGATGCTGCGCGGTGATGGCATCGGGCGAGAGACCGAGGGCCACCGCCAGGTTCTTGCGCAAAGGATGCATGCCCTGGCCATGCGAGCGGATCGTGAGATGGCCGCCGGTGAACTCCGCCAGCGCGCAGGACGGGCCCATCGAGGCATGCGCCACGTAGGGCCGTGAATAGCTCGCCTGTACGAGATGCTTGGGTGCCGTGGTCGACGGCGATGCGCCGAGACGACGGTCGTCGCTCAGCTGGCCTTTCAGCCAGGCGGCTTCCTGCTGCGCGGGCTCGATGCGCCGGACATTGTCCCACTTGGCATGAAGACACGCCGCAACCGCCGCAGCCTGCGCCACGCTTTCGATCGGACTGACGAAGGCCACGAAATTTGTCTCACGGACAATCTGGAGTTCGCCCTTGGCGGCGCGGCGGATGGCAGCCTCATCGAGCGAGGCCAGCGTGGCGCCGCGGCAAGGCTGGCGCAGCGTGCGGGCATGCAACACACCCGCCGGCAGGACGTCGTGGATAAAGGCAGCACCGCTCAGCTTGGCCGGCAGGTCGAAGCGCGGCACACTCTGGCCCACGATCTTGTACGATGTGACCGGCTTGGGCGGCGACGTGCCCGTGACCGCTTGCGTCAGATCGATCTCGGCCGCGACCGTCCAGTAGTCCTGTCCGGTCGCCGCCCCATTCTGCAGGAACTGGCCATCGGCCACCGTGAGGTCGTCGGGACTGCAGTTGAGCCGCAGGGCCGCCCGCTCCAGCGCCTTGGCCCGCACCTCGGCGCAGACCAGCCGCACCGAGCCGCCCGACACCTCGATCGAGAGCGACGACGTCGTGTAAAGCTCGTCAGGCCCCTCGGCGGTGCTGCCCGAGAGCACCGATACACGTCCAAGCGGCAGATCGAGCTCGTCGGCCGCGATCTGGCCGATGGCGGTGACGACGCCTTGCCCGATCTCGACCTTGCCAGTGGCGACGCGCACGGTGCGGTCGGGCAGGAAGCGGATCCAGCGATCGAGGCGCGGATTCTCGATCAGGCTCGCCGGCAGCACGGGCGCGCTCACGATTGTCTCCCGTTGCGCAGCGACAGGGCGGCACGTTCGACTGCGCGCAGGATGCGCTGATGGGCGCCGCAGCGGCAAAGATGCTTGTCGAGCGCTGCCAAGATATCGGCGCGCTTCGGCTCGGGATTGCGGTCGAGCAACGCCTTGGCCGAGATCAGGATGCCCGACAGGCAGTAACCGCATTGTCCGGCTTGCTCGTCCAGGAAGGCCTGCTGGAGCGGATGCGGCTCGGCCGGCGTTCTCAACCCTTCGACGGTGGTCACGCTGCGGCCGGCGACCGTGCCGACCTCGCGTGTGCAGGCATAGGCCGGCTGGCCGTCGACCAGCACCATGCAGCAGCCGCATTGTTCCTGACCACAGCCGTAGCGCGTCCCCATCAACCCGAGATGATTGCGCAGCACCTCGAGCAGCGAGGCGGTCCCGGCGACGTCCACGTCGCGCGCCTGACCGTTTACCGTGAAGGCGATAGCCATAATGACCTCAGCTTTTCTGCGAGCGATACCAGTCGAGAATTTCGGCGCCCGTCCACATCACCACGCCTTCATGGCTGAGGATGTAGTCGTAGAGCATTTCCAGATATTTGATCCGGTGCGGCACGCCGGTGAGATAGGGATGGATCGAGATCGCCATGACGCGCGGTGATTTTGCGCCGTCGAGATAGAGCCGGTCGAACTGGTCGCGGCCACGGCGGAAGATTTCGTCCGAAGGCTGTTGCTGCACGGCGCTGATGACGACGTCGTTGATCTCGACCGTGTAAGGCACTGAAACGATGGGACCGGCGCGAGTCTTCAGGGTCAAAGGTTGTTCGTCGAGCACCCAGTCGGCGACGTACTCGATCCCCGCCTCGGCCAGCAGATCCAGCGTCTCGTCGGTTTCGGTAAGGCCGGGGCTCTCCCAGCCGCGCGGCGCCTTGCCGGTGAAATCCTTGATCGCCTGGATCGTGTCGGCAATGGCGGCGCGCTGGTCCTCGACCTTGTGCATGGGCTTCTGCACGAAGCCATGCCCCATGAAGTCCCAGCCGGCATCGCGTGCCGCCTCGCAGGCCTCACGATAGAGACTGCAGGCCGTACCGTTCACCGCGAACGTCGCCTTGAGCTTACGACGACCAAGCGTCTCCAGGAACCGCCAGAAGCCGACACGCATGCCGTATTCATGCCAGGCCCAGTTAGGCACATCGGGCAGCAGCGGGTGGCCCCCCATGGCGCTTTGGGGCGGCGGCAGCACCGCACGCGGCATG
>JBBRFD010000136.1:0-12919 GCA_038224985.1 Reyranellales bacterium | reverse complement strand
GAATGGATGCCGCCGCTGATGTTCGGCGGTCTGGTCGTCTTTATGATCATCGGTTACCCGGTGGCATTCTCGTTGGCGGCGGTGGGCTTCTTCTTCGGCTTCCTGTCTATCGAGATGGGCTATTTCACAATGGCGTTCATGCAGGCCATTCCCGGTCGCGTGTTCGGCGGGATTCTCGCCAACGAGCTGTTGCTCGCCATTCCCTTCTTCACGTTCATGGGGGCGATCCTCGAGAAGTGCGGCCTGGCAGAAGACATGCTCGAGTCGATGGGACAGTTGTTCGGGCCGATAAAAGGCGGACTCGGCTATTCGACAATCATTGTCGGCTTCATTCTGGGCGCCATCACCGGAACCGTCGCAGCGCAGGTCATCGCCATGGCGATGATCACCTTGCCGGTAATGATGCGTCACAAGTACGACATGCGCTATGCCACCGGCGTGCTCGCCGCCTCCGGAACAATCACTCAGCTTGTACCGCCGTCTCTGGTTCTCGTCGTTCTGGCGGATCAGTTGGGCCGCTCGGTCGGCGACATGTACCTCGGTGCGTGGGGGCCGTCGCTGCTGCAGATCGCCCTGTTCGCCGCCTATACGTATTATCTCACCATCGTCAATCCGACAGCACTTCCGCCGGTACCGCGCACGCTTTTCGGCAAGGCGCTGCTGGTGAAATGCGCCTGGGGCATCATTCCCGCGGCAGTCCTCATCTTCCTCGTGCTCGGCACGATCATGATGGGTTTGGCGACGCCGACCGAAGCGGGCGCCATGGGTACGATCGGCGCGATCGTGCTGGCGGTCGTCCGCAACGCTCCCCTCACCAGATTCGACAGGTGGGTGTTCGGCGCGGGTGTGATCGCTGCCGGCGCCGGCTTCGTCATCGGGCTATTCGCCTTCAAGTCGATCCCCTTCAAGATCGCGTTTACGGTGATGTTCGCCTCGATCGTCTGGTTGTGCTGGCGCGCCTGGCAAGTCGCCGAGTTGCGCGATCTCATCGTGCAGGCCTTCCAGATCACCATGCGCATCACCGCGATGGTTGCCTTCATTCTGGTCGGCGCGACCTGCTTTTCGATCTCATTTCAGGGAGTCGACGGCAACATATGGGTCGAGCACTTGATGTCGAATTTGCCGGGCGGCGTTTGGGGCTTCCTCATCGTCGTAAATCTATTCGTTTTCTTTCTGGCCTTCTTCCTCGATTTCTTCGAGATCGCCTTCATCATCGTGCCGATGCTGGCCCCGGTGGCGCAGAAGATCCTCGAGCCGGTGGTCGGTCACGACGCCGCGTTGATCTGGTTTGGCGTCATGCTGTGCGTGAACGTGCAGACCTCATTCATGCACCCCCCCTTCGGCTTCGCTCTTTTCTATCTGCGGAGCGTTGCACCCAAGGAGGTCAAGAGTTCGGACATCTACTGGGGCTCGGTGCCATGGGTGTTTCTGCAACTGATCATGGTGGCGATCGTTATCGCGTTCCCCCAGTCGGTGACCTACTTTCTCGACGCGCCCTCCATGATCGATCCCGCGACGGTCAAGATCGACGTGGCTCCGCCTCCTGAGAATAGCCCGACGCCGAATTTCGGCGCGCCGAAGCCGAACTAGCGGCTAATAATATTACGCGCCCGATGGGTGGATTGAGTGAAGGCAGGCCTCCAAAGACTGGTTTCGCATCTGTGTTTTTCTGCTAGAGGAGAGTTCCGGTCTGCGACTCGGTCAATTCCTCTCGCTGACGGCCAAAAAAACGAGACATAACAAGTCAAGGGGGCGGCGCCGGTGAATGGACTTCTGAAAATCAGTGCCTTGATCGACCGCATGACGGAACTGGTTGGGCGCACGCTTTACTGGCTCATTCTCGTCACGGTTCTGATCAGCACATCGAACGCCTTCATGCGGAAGTTCTTCAACGCGAGCTCCAATGCGTGGCTCGAGCTGCAATGGTACCTGTTCAGCGTCATTTTTCTGGGCTGCGCAGGGTACGCACTGCTGAGAAAAGAGCATATCCGCATCGATATCGTCGCCAGTCACCTTTCGGATCGCGCGAACCATCGCATCGCGCTGTTTGGGCATCTTTTCTTCCTCATGCCGCTCTGCCTGATGATGATTTACCTGTCCTGGCCTTACTTCATGGAATCGCTGCGGATCGGCGAGCTTTCCAGCAATGCCGGCGGCCTGCTGCGCTGGCCCATCAAATTGATGATGATCGTCGGCTTTGGCCTGCTGCTGCTTCAGGGGATATCGGAGGCAATCAAGCAGATCGGCGTGATGCGTGGCGTCTTCGTCGATCCCCGTACACCGCCCGACGCCGTTCACTGAGGATCCTGCCATGAGAATTTTCCGCGGGATATTCTACGCGTTCCTGATCGCGATCGCCGTCCTGCTTCTGACGTCGGTCTTCGCGCCACAAAGCATCTTTGCCACGTGGCTAAAGGCCGAGATGGCGCCGATCATGTTTGCCTCTCTCGTCTTCTTCCTTCTGCTCGGCTACCCAGTGGCGTTCTCACTGAGTGCGCTGGGCCTGCTCTACGCCTTGATCGGTATAGAACTGGGACAGTTCACGCCGTCGCTCCTGCAAGCGCTTCCGAACCGCCTGTTCGGCGTCATGGAAAACGACACCCTGCTTGCGATTCCATTTTTCACGTTCATGGGACTGATCCTCGAACGTTCTGGAATGGCGGAAGATCTTCTGGACACCATCGGACAGTTGTTTGGCCCCCTGCCGGGCGGCCTGGCCTATGCCGTCATCTTCGTCGGCGCACTGCTTGCGGCAACGACGGGCGTCGTCGCCGCGTCGGTGATTTCGATGGGTCTGATCTCCCTGCCGATCATGCTGCGGTATGGCTACGATCGCCGATTGGCATCTGGCGTCATCGCCGCGTCAGGTACGCTTGCCCAGATCATCCCTCCCAGCCTGGTTCTCATCGTTCTTGCGGATCAGCTCGGCCGCTCCGTCGGCGACATGTACAAGGGAGCCATTATTCCCGGTCTCGTCCTGACATGCCTGTATGTGGGTTATGTCCTCGGCCGCACGATCCTGAACGCCAAGTGCGCGCCAGCCCTGCCCAAGGAGGCTCTCCAGTTCAAGGAGGCCGATGGCAGTGCGGGCTACCCGTCGCTCGCCATCATGGCAATCGCGATCGTTGCAGGGGCATTGGCGCTGGCGCACTTCGCGGATTGGGAAGGCATCTGGGCAGCGGCCATGGCGGGAATCGTCGCCTACGTACTCGCGTTGGCAAACCGCGCTTTCAACATGGGCGTTCTCAGCCGCCTGGGCCAACAGGTCATTATCGTGATGATGCCGCCGCTGGCTCTGATCTTCCTCGTCCTTGGAACGATCTTCATCGGACTTGCCACGCCGACCGAAGGTGGCGCGATGGGGGCTACCGGTGCTCTCCTGATGGCGCTCGCCAACCGGCGCCTTAATTTTTCATTGTTGAAGCAGGCCATGGACACGACGGCGAAGCTGACCGCTTTCGTCATCTTCATTCTGGTGGGCGCGCGCGTTTTCAGCTTGAGTTTCTACGGCGTCAACGGCGACCAGTGGGTCGAGCATCTTCTGCTGGGCCTGCCAGGCGGCGCGATCGGCTTTCTGATCGTCGTCAACATTATGATCTTCCTGCTCGCCTTCTTCCTCGATTTCTTCGAGCTCGCCTTCATCATCATCCCCTTGCTCGCCAAGCCGGCGGAAGCACTGGGCATCGATCTCATCTGGTTCGGCGTTCTGCTTGGCATCAACATGCAGACTTCGTTCATGCATCCACCATTCGGATTCGCCTTGTTCTATCTCCGGTCCGTGGCTCCCGACGGAAAGTTCATCGACAAGGTCACTGGCAAGCTGACAGACGGCGTTACGACCGCGCAAATTTACTGGGGCGCAGTGCCATTTGTCTGCATCCAGGTGATCATGGTGGCTCTGGTCATCGCCTTCCCGGGAATGGTCACGGCCGGCCTCGACAAGGGCAATGGCGTCGATCCCAGCAAGGTGAAGATCGAGATCCAGGCGCCGCCGGCGGAAGACGCGGCTCCTCCGGTATTCAAGTAGCGGTCTTCTACGAAAAGACTATCCCGCAAATAAAAAAGCCCCGCCAACCGGCGGGGCTTTCTCTTTGTCCGAGCGGCGAAGGTCTAACGACCCGCGGCCGACATCGAGAAGTTGAAGTTGTCGAAGGTGTTCTCGGCGACGCGGAACCACAGGTTCTGGTCTCCGCGGAAGGCCTTCAGGCTGTCGTAGATCTTCTTGAACTTCGGATCCTTGGCCGAAAGCTCATCATAGTACTTGTAGGCCTCGGCGAAACAGGGCTCAAGAACCGCGCGCGGGAATGGCCGCAGTTCGGTGCCGGCCGCCACCAGCCGGCGCAAGGCTGCCGGGTTGCCGGCGTCGTACTTCGGCACCATCCACGAAGTAACAAGGCCGGCCGCAGTCTCGACCATGCTTTGGTAAGCCTTGGGAAGCTTCGCCCATGCATCGTTGTTGATGTAGAGCGAGCCAACCGAGGCTCCTTCCCACCAACCGGGGTAGTAGTAGTACTTGGCAACCTTGTTGAAGCCGAGCTTCTCATCGTCGTACGGACCGACCCATTCGCAGGCGTCGATCGTGCCCTTCTCGAGTGCCGGATAGATGTCGCCGCCGGCGATCTGCTGCGGCACGACGCCAAGGCGCGTCAGGATCAAGCCCGCGAAACCACCGACGCGGAACTTCAGGCCCTTCATGTCATCCATCGACTTGATTTCCTTGCGGAACCAGCCGCCCATCTGGCAGCCCGTGCCGCCGAATGGGAACGACGTGAAATTGTATTCTTTGTAGAACTCATTGATCAGTTGGCTGCCGCCGCCGTGGTAGAGCCATGCGTAGTACTGGCGCTGGTTCATGGTGAACGGCAAGCCAGTCTCGAACACGAAGTTTGGATGCTTACCGAAGTAGTAGTAGGCCGCAGTCTGCCCCATCTCGACAGTACCGTTCTGCACAGCGTCGGCTACCTGAAGGCCCGGAACGATTTCGCCGGCGGCGAACGGACGGACCTGAAACTTGCCGTCGGACATCTCGCCGATGACCTTGGTGAACAGTTCGGCACCGCCGTACAGCGTGTCGAGCGACTTGGGGAAGCTCGAGGTCAGACGCCACTTCACTTCGGGCATCGACTGGGCGATGGCCGGCGCCGCGATGGTGGTTGCGGCCGCGACGCTTACCGCGCCGACGCCAGCCGTTCTGACGAATTTTCTACGCTTCATATTGATATCTCCTCCCTGGAGAACGCATTGGAACGCTCTTTTTGAGCGCCGCCAGCCTGACACGCGAAATTTCGTTTGAAAAGCGTCACCCGGGCGATTCCCAAGAAAAAAGCCCCGCCGAAGCGGGGCTTTTCACAGTTTGGTAGGGGACTACCTTGAGTAGCGGCACCCTAGAGTTTGTTGGCGGCCGATTGACGCGCCATGAAGTTGTCGAAGGTGTTTTCGACGACGCGGAACCACAGCACCTGTTCGCTGCGGAACGGCTTCCACGAATCGTAGACCTTCTTGAACTTCGCGTTCTTGGCGACGGTTTCGGCATAGAGTTCGTTGGCGGCATTGAAGCAGGCTTCGAGCACCGGCTGCGGGAACGGCAGGAACTTGGTGCCGCTGGCCACCAGTTCGCGCAAAGCCTTCGGGTTCTGCGCGTCGTACTTGGCGACCGACCAACCCACCGTGTCGCCGGCCGCGGCGGCGACGGCTTCCTTGTAGGCCGCCGGCAGCGCCTCGTAGGCTTTGTTGCCAACATAGAGCGAAAGTGCTGCGGAACCTTCCCACCAACCGGGGTAGTAGTAGTACGGCGCCACCTTGTTGAAACCGAGCTTCTGATCGTCATAAGGGCCGACCCATTCGGCGGCGTCGATGGTGCCCTTCTCCAGCGCCGGATAGATGTCGCCGCCGGCGATCTGCTGTGGCACGACGCCGAGCTTGGCCATGACCTGACCGGCGAAACCGCCGATGCGCATCTTCACGCCCTTCATGTCTTCGGGCGTCTTGATTTCCTTGCGCCACCAGCCGCCCATCTGAGCGCCGGTATGGCTCATCAGGAAGGAGGTCATGTTGTATTCCTTGTAGAAGTCGCGCATCAACTCGAGCCCACCACCGTGATAGACCCAGGCATTGTGCTGGCGGGTGTTGAGGCCGAACGGCACCGCGGTGTCGAAGGCAAAGGTCGGGTCCTTGCCGACGTAATAATACGAAGCGGTATGGCCGCATTCGACGGTCTCGTTCTGCACAGCGTCGACGACCTGCAGGCCCGGGACGATTTCCCCGGCGGCGAAAACGCGGATTTGGAATTTGTTGTCGGTGATGGCGGCGACACGCTTGGCGAAGAACTCGCCCGCGCCGTAGATCGTGTCGAGCGATTTGGGGAAGCTCGACGCCATGCGCCACTTCACTTCCGGCAGGGACTGGGCAACGGCGGGTGCCGCCAGCACGGCGGTGGTGGCGATGGCAGCACTGCCGACACCGGCCGTGCGCATGAACTTGCGACGTTGCATGGATCGTTACTCCCTGGGATGTCCACCTAGCCTGTTTTGCCATGCGGGCCGCCATTCGGCGGTGCCGGTTTATGGCATAGGCTCTTTGGCTTGAAAAGCAGGCACCAAGGCACGCAAAAGCCCCCAATGCGCGGCTATTCAAGAGTTTAAGGCGGCTTGGCCCTTGCATGCCGCCAGGTGGCGGAACTTACCTCGCCAGCAAAAGCGCCAGTGCCGCCATGCCGACTACGATCCGATACCACGCAAATACCGCGAACCCGTGCCGGCTGATGAAACGCACGAAAGCGCCGACCACCAGTGCCGCGGAGATGAATGCCACGACGAAGCCGATGGCGATGGTTCCCGCCCCGCTCCAGCTCAGCGTCGACCAGTTCTTGAACAGATCGTAGACCGTGGCGCCGATCATTGTCGGGATCGCCAGGAAAAACGAAAACTCGGCCGCGGTCGCGCGGTCCACGCGAAAAACCCGGGCCGCCATGATGGTCGAACCTGCCCGTGAGACACCGGGTATCATCGCCAGGCACTGGCAGACACCGATGAAGAAGGCGGTCTTGAGATCGATATCGTCGACGGATTTCACACGAGGCCGCTGGGCAAAGCGCTCGATCAGCAGGATGACGACGCCGCCCACGATCAGCGAGATCGCCACGACCATGGGATTGAACAGCACCGACTTGATGTATTTGTGCGCGGCGACGCCGACGATAGCTGCCGGCAGGAAAGCCAGGAGGACGGTCAGGGCGAAGCGCATCGGCGGACGTTCGAGGCGGAAGATGCCAACGGTCGTGTTCCAGAGCTTGACGCGGTAAAGGAAGCACACCGCGAGAATCGCGCCGAGCTGAATGACGATCTCGAAGACCTTGCCCGGCGGTCCCTGGAAGTGCAGCAGCTCCTCGGCGAGGATGATGTGCCCGGTCGACGATATCGGCAGGAATTCCGTCAGCCCCTCGACGATGCCGATCACTACCGTCTTCCAGAGGAGCGCGAGGTCCATGTCGACTATTCCTTGAATCGCTTGGCGCGCGGCCAGCCCTTTTCACGCATACGACCGGCCTGCGCGCGATCGCCGCGCCAGAACTTCAACTCGCTTGCGGGAATGACCTGCCGCGACCATGGCAGGCCGCCGGCGAGCTTGAACGCCTGGGCGTCCGAGAGCTGGTCGGCCTTGGACTTCTGCAGCGTCACCCCGCGGCCGCGCGTCATCTCCGGCACCTGTTCGAGCGGGAAGATCAGAAGCTTGCTGCCGTCGCTCAGCGCCGCGATCGAATCGGCGCCGTCGGGCACGATGGCGAGGACCTGCGCTTTTTCCTTATCGGCAAGATTTAATATCTGCTTGCCGTTCTTGGTCTGCGCCACGACCTCGTCCTCGGGGACGATGAAGCCGCGTCCGGCATCCGAAGCCAGCAGAAACTTGCGCCCACCCTTGAAGACTTCAAGGTCGACGATGTCCTGGTCGTTGCCGAGCTCGATCATCAGGCGGATCGGCTCGCCATGGCCGCGCGCACTGGGCAGCCGGTCGGCGCCCAGCGTGTAGAAGCGGCCGTTGGTGGCGAAAGCCAGCACCTTGTCGGTCGACTGCGCATGCAACGTAAAGCGCGGCCCGTCGCCTTCCTTGTACTTGAGCTCGGCCGCCTGCTTGTCGTCGAGATGACCCTTGGCGGCGCGAATCCAGCCCTTGTCGGAGCAGACGATCGTGATCGGCTCGCGCTCGACGAAATCCTCGATGGTGGCCGTCAACTCGGCCGGCGCGTCGGCGAGTTCGGTGCGACGCTTGCCGAGCGGCGTCTTGCCGCCGAACTTGCGCTTGATCTCCTGCACTTCGGCGGCAATCGCCTGCCACTGCAAATCCTCATCCTTCAAGAGCGCCTTGAGATCCTTGCGCTCGGCGGTGAGCTTCTTGTGCTCGCCCCTGATCTCGAATTCCTCGAGCCGGCGCAGCGCGCGCAGCCGCATGTTGAGGATCGACTCGGCCTGGAAGTCGGTGAGGCCGAAGGCTTTGATCATCTTCGGCTTGGGCTCGTCTTCCTCGCGGATGATCTTGATCAGCTTGTCGAGATTGAGATAGGCGATCAGGTAGCCGTCGAGGACTTCCAGCCGCTTCTCGATCGCCTCGAGGCGGAAGGTCGAGCGCCGGACCCGCACTTCACGGCGATGGTCGAGGAATGCCTGCAGCACCTGGCGCAGGTCCATGACGCTGGGCGTGTTGTCCTTGTTCAGGACATTGAGGTTCAGCGGGAAGCGGATCTCGAGGTCGGTCTGCCTGAAGAGCTGCTCCATCAGCAGCTCGGCCGGCACGTTGCCGGTGCGCGGCTCCAGCACGATGCGCACGTCGTCGGCCGACTCGTCGCGCACGTCTTCCAGGATCGGCAGTTTCTTGGCATTGATGATCTCGGCGATACGCTCGATCAGCTTGCCCTTCTGCACCTGGTAGGGGATTTCGGTGACGACGATGCGGTACTGACCGCGCGGCAACTGCTCGACTTCATAGCGCGCGCGCAGGCGGAAGGAGCCACGGCCGGTCCGGTAGGCCTCGACAATGGCCTCGCGCGGCTCGACCAGCAGGCCGCCGGTCGGGAAGTCGGGTCCGGGCACGAGATCGACCAATGTCTCGATGCGGGCATTGGGTGTCTTGATCAGATGAAGCAACGCGTCGCAGAGTTCGCCGGCATTGTGTGGCGGGATCGAGGTCGCCATGCCGACCGCGATGCCGGCCGAACCGTTGGCCAGCAGATTGGGGAAAGCGCCCGGCAGCACGATCGGCTCTTCGGTCGAGCCGTCGTAATTGGGGCGGAAGTCGACGGCGTTCTCGTCGAGGCCGTCGAGCAGCGCCTCGGCCACCGCCGTCAGGCGCGCCTCGGTGTAACGCATGGCGGCGGGGTTATCGCCGTCGATATTGCCGAAGTTGCCCTGCCCCTCGATCAGCGGATATCGGGCGGCGAAGTCCTGCGCCAGACGCACAAGGGCGTCATAAATCGACTGGTCGCCGTGCGGATGGTACTGGCCGATCACGTCGCCGACCACGCGCGCACTCTTCTTGAACGGGCTGTTGGGATCGAGGCGCAGCTGGCGCATGGCGTACATCAGCCGGCGATGCACGGGCTTCAGACCATCGCGCACATCGGGCAGCGAGCGCGACATGATGGTCGACAGCGCATAGGACAGGTAACGCTCCTGGAGCGCTTGTCCGAACGGAACCGGCCTTACGGGCGCCAGTGGAACGACGTTGGTGCGTTTTGCCATGAACGAGGATCAAGAGGGTGAAGCAGGCCGCGGTTCGTGCCGTAGCCTTGGTTTTTATTGACGCTGCAGGGTTTCCATAAATCTCACCCGGGCGGGAGGCAAGGGCTTGTTGTGCGGCCAGAAGACATGGCGTTCGAGGAAATAGCCTGTCAGGTCGAGCCCTTGGCGCAATTGCTCCTCGTCCGACGGCAGCCCGCCGGTGGATAGAAACGCCGGCAAGGGCAAAAGCTTCTCCTTGTAGGGTCCGGCGGCGGCCCGGGAGACCGCCCGCCCGGTCTTGGGCGAGACATAGGCCAGATCCTCGGTGTCGCCGGTGGCCGCGCATTTCTCGAGGTCGAGGCCGAAGCCCAGCTCCTGTAGCAGACCCAATTCCAGCCGCACGTAGATCGCCGGCCAGCCTTCGTGGCCGAGCACGGTGAGGAAAGCATGGAAGCCGTCGAACATGGCGGGATGTGGTTCGCGCTCGGGAAGGGCGGCATCGACGACGGCGCAGGCCGACGAGAGGCCCGCCAGCTCGACGGCGCTGTCGAGCGCCTTGGCCGAATGGGCCTCGCGCAGCTCGCCGGTGAAATTGCCGAGTTGATCCGACAGCCGCGCCCGCCAGCCCAGCTCGACCAGATTGCCGATCTGCCAAGTCGGCCGCGACTTGCGCGAAATGCCGCCCGGAACGAAGCCGGCATGCCGCCCGCGCTCGCGCGTCAGCAGCGACACCACGAGGCCGGTCTCGCCGTGCGGCCGCGCCGAGAGCACGATGCCGTCGTCGTTCCAGTCCATGCGGTGGATATAGCACGCCGCTCCGCTAGAATGAGGCATGAAGAAAATCTGCCGCCGCTCGCTTCTCGGCGCAGGCGCCCTTGCGGCGACGCTGCCAACCCGCATCTTCGCGCAAACCGCGGCGCAGGCCCGCCCTCGCCTGCTCCAGGGTGTGCAGGCTGGCGACTTCGCAGCCGATGGTGCCATTGTCTGGAGCCGCTCGGACCGGGCCGCGCGCATGATCGTCGACTACGCGACCACCGAGAGCTTCGCCGATCCCAAGCGCCTCGTGGGCCCGCTGGCGCTGGAAGCCACCGACTTCACCTCGCGCGTGCGCATCACCGGCGTGGCGCCGGGCCAGACGGTCTTCTACCGCGTCTCCTATCTCGACCTCGGCGATTACAAGACCATGAGCGCGCCCACCGCCGGCCGGTTCCGCACGCCACCCTCCACAAACAACGATGTGAGCTTCGTCTGGTCGGCCGACACCGTGGGCCAGGGCTTCGGCATCAATCCCGATAGCGGCGGCATGACCATCTACGAGGCCATGCGAAAACTGTCGCCGGACTTCTTCGTCCATAGCGGCGACACCATCTACGCCGACAATCCCCTGCAAGCCGAACGCAAGTTGCCCGACGGCACGATCTGGCGGAACACGGTGACCGAGGCCAAGTCGAAGGTGGCCGAAACGCTCGACGAGTATCGCGGCAATCACCGCTACAACTTCCTCGACGACAACCTGCGCGCCTTCAACGCGGAAGTGCCGATGCTGGCGCAGTGGGACGATCACGAGGTGATCGACAACTGGTACTGGGAACGGCGTCTCGATTCGGATCCGCGCTATCGCGAGAAGAGCGTGGCCGTTCTGGCCGCCAATGCCGAACGTGCCTTCCGCGAATACCTGCCGATCGGCGGCGGCATCGACGATACCATGCGGCTCTATCAGCGCTTCTCCTATGGACCGCGCCTCGATGTTTTCCGCATCGACATGCGCAGCTACCGCAATGCCAATGGCGCCAATCGCGAGACCCAGGCAGCGGCCTTTCTGGGCGAGGCACAGCTCGCCTGGCTCAAGCAGGCGCTCAAGTCATCGCAGGCGACCTGGAAGATCATCGCCGCCGATATGCCGCTTGGCCTCGTGGTGTGGGACGACTTTCGCAGCAAGACCGGGTCGGAAGCCGTGGCCAATGGCGAGGACGGCCCGCCGCTCGGCCGCGAGCTGGAGATCGCCGACCTGCTGGCCTTCATCAAGCGCGAGACGATCCGCAACGTCGCCTGGATCACCGGTGACGTGCATTACGCCGCCACGCATTTCTACGATCCGAATAAGGCAGCCTTCACGGATTTTACGCCCTTTTATGAATTCGTCGCCGGGCCGCTTTGCGCCGGCGGGTTCGGCCCCAACGCGCTCGATCGCACCTTTGGACCGCAGGTGACGTTCCAGAAGACGCCACCGGCGGGGCGCTTCAACACCGCACCCTCGGAAAGCTCGTGCAATTTCGGCCATGTGAAGATCGAGGGCCGCAGCGGAAAGCTGATCGTCACGCACCGCGATATCGCCGGCGCCGTCATGCATACGACGGAAGTCGACCCTATTTAGGGTCGAAGTCGAGGCCGATCGTGCGGTAGTGCGAAGGACTTTCGGCCCAGCGCTCGCTTACCTTCACATGCAGGAAGAGATGCACCGGACGTTCGAGCATTTCGGCAAGCTCGTGCCGGGCCCGTGCGCCGATCTGCTTGATGCGCGCGCCACCCTTGCCGAGGAAGATGGCGCGCTGGCCTTCGCGCTGGACGTAGATGATCTGCTCAATTCGCACGCCACCGTCCTTACGCTCTTCCCATTTCTCCGTCTCGACCGCCGCCTCGTAGGGCAATTCCTGGTGAAGCTGCAGGAACACCTGCTCACGCGTCACTTCGGCGGCCAGCAGGCGCAGCGGCAGATCGGCGGCCTGATCCTCGGGATAGAGGAACGGCCCGACCGGCAGATGGACCGCGAGCGCCTTGACCACATCGTCGATGCCGTCCTTCTTGAGCGCGCTCACCATAAAGGTGCTCTCGAAGGGCAGCATGGCGTTGAGCTCGGCCGTCAATGTCAGAAGCTTCTCGCGCGGCACCAGGTCGATCTTGTTCAGGATCACGTAGCGCGGCGCCTTGCTGTCCTTGAGGCGCTCGATAATCGCCTTGGTCTCATCGCGGACACCGTATTCGGCATCGACCATCAGGGCGATGACATCGGCGTCCTGCGCGCCCTGCCAGGCGGCGGCGACCATGGCGCGCTCCAACCGGCGCTTGGCGACGCGGAAGATGCCAGGCGTGTCGACCAGTACAACCTGGGCACGGCTGCCATCGGCGAGATCGGTCATGGCGATGCCGATCACGCGCATGCGCGTGGTCTGTACCTTGGGCGAGACGATGCTGACCTTGGAGCCGACCAG
>JBBRFD010000135.1:0-12974 GCA_038224985.1 Reyranellales bacterium | reverse complement strand
TACCCAGCGCACGCTCAAGGCGCAGAGCCGTTTCTGCCGTAATCCCTCGCTTGCCGCGAATGATATTGCCGACCTGAACTTGAGACAGGCCCGTAGCCTGCGCGAGGCGATATTGCGAGATGCCAGCCGGCTCCATGAATTCTTCCCGCAGGATGCGGCCGGGGTGAACAGGTTTGATCTTACGTTTCATGATCATGCCTTCAGTGATAATCTACGACTTCGATCGCCACGGCTTTCGCTCCGTCCCATCTGAAGCAAATGCGCCACTGCTCGTTGATACGGATACTCCATTGGCCGCGCCGGTCACCTTTCAAGGTTTCCAGTCTGTTGCCTGGCGGCACTGCCAGATCGTCAAGCCGGCTCGCCGCATAGACGATCTTGAGCTTATTCTGCGTTCTCTGCGCCAATGCAGGCGGATAACGCCGAACGCGCTCGCCATGAAACAGGCGAAGCGTGCTCTCGTCCTGGAAACGGTCCTCATTGACCATCGAAGAGCATACTAACCATTTTGATTAGTATAGGCAACCTAGCCCATCCGACCCGGATTGAAGAGACCCTTGGGGTCGAAGCTCTCTTTCACGCGCAGCGCCAAGGCCGCAAGAGCCGGTGTCTGCGGTTGGAAGACCGGCACGGCGGCGCGGACGGCCTCCGGTGCGCGGATGAGCGTCGCGTGGCCGCCGGTCGAGCCCAAGGCGCCGCGCACGATGAAATGGTCGGCGTCGGCGCTGGGCGGCAACTCGACCCAGAGGAGACCGCCGGACCAGTCGTAGACGATCCGCACGGCCGGGCGAGCGCCGCGGATGCGGCCGGCGATGGCCGGGCCCTCGGTCGGCGGGCAGGAGATTTTCCAGACGAATGTTTCACGTGAAACAATGACCCCACGGACGTCGCGGATGTCACGCCAGAGGGTCCGGCTTTCCAGCGTGCCGAGTTCCTCCATTTGGGCGCCTGACTCGGCCAGCACCTCGCGCAGGCCCTTGAGGCGGGCTTCGACCGAAGGCGCCACGCCTTCGATGCGCAGCGCCGTCTTGCCGGGCAGATGCGCGGCACCGGAGATTTCGTTCGAGCTGCCCATGGCGGCGCACATGGCCCGCACGGCGGCTTCGTCGTCGAGGCCGAGCAGTAGCAACGTGCGCGTCTGGTCAGGCGCGGGCAGCACCTTGACCGAGACCTCGTCGAGCACGGCCAGCGTGCCCCAGGAACCGGCCAGCAGCTTGGAGAGATCGTAGCCGGTGACGTTCTTCATCACCTTGCCGCCCGACTTGAAGGCCTCGCCGCGGCCGTTGACGCCACTGAAGCCCAGCAGGTGATCGCGCGCCGCCCCGGCCGAGAGGCGGCGCGGGCCGGCGAGATTGCCCAGTACGGCGCCGGCCAGTGTGCCCTCACCCGCCTCGCGGCCCAACAACGGCCCGAGGTCCGGCGGCTCGAAGGCCAGCATCTGGTTGCGTTGCGCCAGCAGCGCCTCGATCTCGCGCATCGGCGTGCCGGCGCGCAACGTCACCACCAGCTCCTCCGGCGCGTAGTCGACAACACCCGACAGATCGGAGATGTCGAGCACCTGGGCCGCCGCCATCGGCTTGCCGAGCGCAAGTTTGCTGCCCGTGCCCCGCACGTCGAGCGTGACATTGTCGTTCAGCGCCCATTCGACGGCTTGACGCAATTCCTTCGCGTCACGCGGTTTGATTGTCGGCGCCATCTAGAATCGCGGAATGTCCGGGAACGGCATTTTGTTGTGATGCACGACGACGCGGCCCAGCTCGGCGCAGCGGCGCAACTGCGGGAAGACCTTGCCGGGATTGAGCAAGTGGTCGGGATCGAAGGCACATTTCACGCGCATCTGCTGGTCGAGGTCGATCTCGGTGAACTGCACACCCATCAGGTCGCGCTTCTCGATGCCGACGCCATGCTCGCCGGTCAGCACGCCGCCGACACGCACGCAGAGACGCAAAATATCGGCGCCGAATTCCTCGGCACGGCGCAGCTCGTCGGGATCGTTGGCGTCGAACAGGATCAGCGGATGCAGGTTGCCATCGCCGGCATGAAACACGTTCACCACGCGCAGGCGGTGCGTCTTGGACATCTGACGCATCTCGCCCAGCACCTCCACCAGCCGGCCGCGCGGCACCGAGCCGTCAAGGCACATATAATCGGGCGTGATCTGGCCGACAGCGGGAAACGCGGCCTTGCGGCCCGCCCAGAACAGTACCCGCTCCTGCTCGTCCTGGCTGACGCGGACAGTGGTGGCACCGCGGCCACGTGCGATCTCCTCGACGCGCTGGGTCAGGTAGTCGACCTCGATCGCCGGGCCGTCGAGCTCGACGATCAGCAGGCCCTCGGCGTCCATCGGATAGCCCGCGCCGACATAGGCCTCGGCGCATTTGACCGCTTCCTTATCCATCATCTCCATGCCGCCAGGGATGATGCCGGAGGCGATGACGGCGGCGACACAGGCGGCCGCGCCCGCCTCGGTCGGGAAGCCCAGAAGCACGGCGCGCGCCGTCGAGGGCTTGCGCAGCAGCCGCACCGTCACCTCGGTGACGACGCCCAGCAGGCCCTCCGAGCCCGTCATCACGCCCATCAGGTCGTAGCCTTCCGAGTCGAGATGCTTGCCGCCCAGCCGAATGACCTCGCCATTCATCAGCACCATCTCGATGCCCAGCAGGTTGTTGGTCGTGAGGCCGTATTTCAGGCAATGCACGCCGCCGGAGTTTTCAGCGACGTTGCCGCCGATCGAGCAGGCAATCTGCGAGCTGGGATCGGGTGCGTAATAAAAGCCTTCGTGCTCGACCGCCTTGGAGATGCCGAGGTTGGTGACACCGGGCTGCACGCGAGCGCAGCGGTTGGGATAGTCAATCTCGAGCACGCGGTTGAACTTGGCCATGCCCAGCAGGATGGCATCGCCCACCGGCATCGAGCCGCCCGACAGCGAAGTGCCGGCACCGCGCGGCACGACCTTGACCTTGTGATCCTGGCAGTAGCGCAGGATGGCGGCGACCTGCTCGACGGTCTGCGGCAGCACCACGACCAGCGGCATCTGGCGATAGGCCGAGAGCGCGTCGCATTCGTAGGGCCGCATGCCGTCGAGGTCGTCGATCACGCCCTCGCCGGTGACGATGCCGCGCAAGGCGGCCACGATCTCGGACCGGCGGGCGAGAATGTCGGGATCGAGCGGCGGCATCTGCATGCTTCGCTCATACGCCAAACAAAAAGGCGGCGGAAGCCGAAGCCTCCGCCGCCTTGTTGGACACCTAGTGCCTTTGGTCAGCCGGGCGTCAGCCTTGGCGGCACTTATAGCGCGGGTTGGTCTTGTTGATGATGTAGACGCGGCCCTTGCGGCGGACGATGCGGCAATCCTTGTGGCGCGTCTTAACGGACTTCAGCGAATGACGGATCTTCATGGCCCTTACTCAACAAAAAGCCCCGGCCGGGCCGGGGTGAATTCCTGAAAGCGCGCGGAAAATAGGCACCCTACCGGGCCCCGTCAACCCGGATTCCGGGCTAGATTGTACCAGTCCGAGCCCACAGGGAGACATTTTCATGGCTCAAATAACCCGCCGGGCCTGATCAGCCAGACAATCGCCGGTTCGGCAGTCGTCGTGGCCGCCGGTCCGGGGGCCGCACAGGCCCAGACGGCGCCGTTCCCGTCGCGGCCGATCCGCATCCTGGTGGGCTTCGCCGCCGGCGGCGGCAACGATGTGATCGCCCGCATCCTGGCGCAAAAGCTCTCGGAGCGCCCTCTCGGGGCCGTGCTGGTGGAGAACAAGACCGGCGCGAGCGGCCTGATCGCCGCCGACCTGCTGGCCAAATCGCCGCCCGACGGCACCACGCTGATGATCGCCTCCCAGACGACCTATGCCGCGGCGCCCGTGCTCTAACCCAAGTCCGTCGCCTTCGATGCCGCCCGCGACGTCGCCGGCGTGGCGATGCTGGGCTTTTCGCCGCTGGTGCTCGTCGTTCACCCGTCGTTTCCGGCGAAGACGGTGCGCGAGCTGATCGACATGGCCAAGGCATAGCCGGTGACTTGCACTTCGCTTCGGGCGGGGTCGGCAGGACACCGCACATGGCGGGCGAGCTGTTCCTTTTCAATGCCGGCGCTCGCCGTCACCTCGCCAAAGCGTACTTCCGCTCTGCCAGACCTGCAGCGGCGCTTCGCCGAACTCAGCTTGTCGGTGACACCCGGCAGCCCCGAACAGCTCGATGCCACCATAAAGTCGGAAGTTGTCCGTTGGGGTGACGTCATTCGCCACGCCGGCATTCGCGCGGCGGAGTGACGACAGAGAGGGTGGTTATTCCACCGCCGCTGTCGGCCGGCGCCTCAGGACGCCGGCGACACGCAGCAGCGGCGGCAGCAGGAGCAGCGCGAAGCCGCCAGCAACCAGCGTCGAGACCAGGGCGTTGTCGAAGAAGATGCCGAGCGAACCGCGCGACATCAGCATGGCCTGACGGAAGGCGTCCTCGGCCTTGTCGCCGATCACGATGGCCAGCACCAGCGGTGCCAGCGGGTAGCCGAGCTTCTTGAACAGATAGCCCAGAACGCCGAAGCCCATCATCAGCACGACGTCGAGATAGGAGTTCGACACCGAATAGGCGCCGACCACGCAGACGATGAAGATAAGCGGCGCCAGGATGAAGAACGGCAGCCGCATCAGGGCCGCGAAGATCGGCACGGTGAGCAGGACGAGAAACACGGCGACGATATTGCCGAGATACATCGAGGCAATGAGACCCCAGACGAAGTCCTTCTGCTCGACGAACAGCGTCGGCCCAGGATTGAGGCCCCAGATCATCAAGCCGCCCATCATGACCGCCGCGGTCGCCGAGCCGGGAATGCCGAGCGCCAGCATCGGTAGCAACGCGCTTGTGCCGGCGGCGTGATCGGCGGTCTCCGGCGCGATGATGCCCTCGGCTTCGCCCTTGCCAAAATGAGCCCGCCGCGGCGAGACGCGCTTGGCAATGCCATAGCTCATGAATGAGGCCGCTGTCGGGCCGCCCGGCGTGATGCCCATCCAGCAGCCGATCGCCGCGCTGCGCAACAGTGCCCACCAGTAGAACGGCAGGCCGGCGAGCGCCTTGAACAGCTCGCGCCATTCGATGCGCGAGGACACCGGCTTGGCATCGAATTCTTCCTCGACGGCGATCAGCAATTCGCCGATGCCGAAGAGGCCCATGACCGCCACGACGAAGCTGACGCCCTTGACCATCTCGTCGACGCCCATGGTGAGGCGGACGCTGCCGGAGACCGTGTCCATGCCGATCGCGGCAATGGCGAAGCCGATCGCCAGCGACACCAGCGTCTTGGCGGGCGGCGAGCCGCCGACGCCGACGAAGCTCGAGAAGGCGAGGAAGTAGACGGCGAAATACTCAGCCGGCCCGAATTTCAGCGCGACGCCGGCAACCCAAGAGGCGAGCAGCGTAATCAGCACGACGCCGACCAGCGCCCCGAACGCCGCCGACCCGAAGGCGGTGGCCAGAGCCGTCGTCGGGCGACCGTCCCGCGCCATCGGATAGCCGTCGAAGGTCGTAGCGACCGATGAAGGCTCACCGGGAATGTTGAACAGGATCGACGTGACCGATCCGCCGAATAGCGCGCCCCAGTAGATACTCGACAGCAGGATGATCGCCGATACCGGCTGCATGCCGAAGGTGAGCGGCAGCAGCAGCGACACGCCGTTGGGCGCGCCGAGCCCGGGCAGCACGCCGACCAGGATACCGAGCAACACACCCCCCACCATCAGGGCGATGTGATAGACCGACAGCGCAATGCCGAAACCGTGGATCAGTGCCTCGAGGTTCTCCATCGCCCTGCCCTAGAACCCGAGTGCCGCGCCAAGCACGCCATGCGGCAGCGATACCTGGAACAGTCGCTCGAACACGATGTAGAGAGAGAGCGTCGCGACGCCGGCAATCGCCAGGGACTTCGCCATACCGAGACGACTCTGCAGGCGCAGCGTGCCGAACAGGTAGAGGGCCGACGCCACGTAAATGCCCACCAATGGAATGACGGCGACGTAGACGACCGCCGGCACCAGCAGGGCGGCGCTGCGGCGGAATTCGACGAAGCTGATCGCAGTGCCGGCGGCGCGCCACCAACCCAGCCCGAGATTGAAGAGGCTGCCGGCGACGACGATCAGACCCATGATGAAAGGAAAAGTGCCGGCTTCGACACCGGCCGTCGTCCAGCTGACGCCATTGTCGAGACTCGACAGGGCGACGGTGACGCCAAACGCCCCGGTGAGCAGGGCCGTCGCCGTTTCCAGCGCGCGCCGCGAAACCATTTGGAGAGCCGGCCTGCCTGACTAGTTGGCGACCAGCCAGCCTTCGGCGGCGGCGACCTTGCGTACGCGCTCGATGTCCTCGGCCATGAACTTGTTGAAAGCGTCACCGGCCAGGAACGTGTTGGTCTGCGACGTGCGCTCGATGTATTCCTTCCACTCCGGGGTCGCCTGAACCTTCTTCATCATGTCGACGTAGAAGGCGATCTGGTCGGCCGCGACCTTGCCCGGTAGCCAGACCGTGCGCGGCTGCTGGAACAGCGGAATATTCAAGCCCGACTCGACGCAGGTCGGAATGTCGTGCCAGTTCTGCGTCGCCGTCACCTTGGGCCCATTGGGCAGGCGCTGCGGACTGAAGGCGCAGAGCGGATACTGCGTGCCGCCCTTCCACTGACCGATGCTTTCGCTGGGATTGTTGACGTGGCTTTCGACGTGCCCGCCGGCGAGCTGCACGGCGGCCTCCGCTCCGCTCTTGAAGGGGATGTAGATCATCTTCACCCCGGCGGTCTTTTCGATCATGCGCGTCAGAAGCTCGTCGGTGTCCTTGGACTGCGCCCCGCCCATCTTGAACGCGCCGTTCTTGGCTGCGACCGCCTTGATATAGTCGGGCACCGTCTTGAAGGGTGCGTCCTGCTTCACCCAAAGAAGGAACTCGTCCTGCACCATGGCGGCGATCGGCGTGAAATCGGTATGCTTGAAGGCAACCTTCGACACCATCGGCTGCTGCCAAGCGTTGGAGGTGCCGAAGACAAGCTTGTAGGGGTCGCCGGGCGAGGATTTCGTATAGGTGTAACCTTCTGCACCGCTGCCGCCCGCCTTGTTGACGACGACGATCGACTGATCCGTCAGCTTGTACTTGACGATGATCGACTGCACGGCGCGGGCAAAATTATCGGTGCCGCCACCTGGACCCGCGGTAGCGATGAACTCGATCGACTTGGTCGGTGTCCAGGCAAAAGCCGGCGTTGCAAAGGCGAAGCCACAGGCAGCCGCTGCCGCGGCCAGTTTGGCGATCTTGATCACGTGTCCCTCCCAGGATCGATTTTTGTTTAGTCGCGGTAGCTCGGGTCCATGCGGTCGAGCTTGCGCAGCAGCGCCGGCCAGTCGAGCAGGCCGAACGGGCGGCGCGTCTTTGGCTGGTAGTTCACGTAGGTCGCCTCGACCACGTCGGCCGGGACTTCGATCAGCTTGGTGTTGCAGGACATCGCCGCGATCTGCGTCTTGCATGACAGCTCGAGGCGATGCATCGCGTTGAACGCTTCCGGGATGGTCGCCCCGGTCGTCAGCAGGCCGTGGCTGCGCAGGACGAGCGCGTTGTTGTCGCCCAGGCTCTTGGCCAGCGCCTTGCGTTCGGCGGTGTCGAGCACCACGCCGGTGTAGTCGTGATAGCTGATCTTGGCGAAGCGCATCGAGGTCTGGGTATTGGGCAGCAGCCCGCATTCCAGCGTCGAGACAGCCATGCCGGCATAAGTGTGCGTGTGGATGATGCAGTTGACGTCGGGCTTGGCCATGTGGATGGCCGAATGGATGACGAAGCCCGCACGGTTGACGCCGTATTCCAGGCCGCCGGCGAATTCCGGCTTGGTCAGGACCTTGCCTTCATGGTCGATCTTCACCAGGCTTGAGGCGGTGATCTCCTCGTAGAGCAGACCGTAGGCGTTGATCAGGAAGGCGTCGGGCTCGCCCGGCACGCGCATCGAGATGTGGTTGGCGATCAGGTCCGACATGCCGTAATGCGCGATCAGGCGGTAGCAGGCGGCTGTGTCGACGCGCGCCGCCCATTCCTCGGGCGAGACCTCGTCCTTGAGCGTGGCGACCTGTTGCGATTTCAGGGCATGGACGGACATGGCTGCACTCCGGTGGAAATGAGCTGAGAAGCCTAGACCCGCCACCGCCCGCCGTCCAACATGGAGCCATGTCGTTTGAACTCTATCTGGCTTTCATCGGCGCCGTGGCCGTGCTGATGCTGATCCCCGGCCCCAACGTCGCCCTGATCGTGGCCAATAGCTTGGCGCACGGCGCGCGCTATGGCCTGCTGACGGTCGCCGGCACGAGTACGGCCGTGGTGATTCATCTCATCCTGACCGTGGCCGGCATGACGACCTTCCTCTCACTTCTGGCGGAATGGTTCGAGACGCTGCGCTGGATCGGCGTCGTCTATCTCGTCTGGCTGGGCATCAAGGCCTGGCGCGCGCCGGCCACCGATCTCTCCAACCCATCCGCCGAGGCGCGCCTGCCGCGAAAGATATTCCTGCACGCTCTCCTGGTCGGCCTGACCAATCCCAAGACGCTGCTCTTCTATGGCGCTTTCTTCCCGCAATTCATCGATCCCGCCGGCGACACGCGCAGCCAACTTATCCTGCTGGCCGTCACCTTCCTCGCCGTGGCGATCGTCTTCGACGGCAGCTGGCCCCTGCTCGCCTCCCGCCTGCGCGGCACCCTCGGCATGAGCACCCGCCTGCGCAACCGTCTGACTGGCGGATTCCTGATCGGCGCCAGCCTCGGCCTCGCGTTGGCGCGGCGGCCGTAACTACTCCGGCTCAATCGACAAACAGAGTCGGCTTGTGGTCAGTATCCCTCATGGGCCGGCTTGAGGTGATGGATTGTTTCTGTAGTCTGCCCCGCCCATGCCGCTCGCCCAACCTGAATCAGACGTCTGGTCACTCCTATCCGGCCTCGCCGAGGCAACGCCCGATGCGCCCGCCTTCATCCATGGCGAGGAAAGCCTCAGTTTTGCGCGCGTGCATGAACAAGCAAGCCGCGTGGCACAGGGCTTGGCGGATCTGGGCGTCGGACCGGGCGACCGCGTGGCGTTGTTGCTGCCCAATGTGCCGGCCTATCCCCTGCTCTATTTCGCCTGCGCGCGGCTGGGCGCCATCGCGGTCGCGGTCAACACCCGTTATCGCGCCGTCGAGGTCGCCGATATCGTCGGCCGTTCCGGCGCCAAGGTGCTGGCCTGTGCGCCGATGTTCAGGCGCATCGATTTCCTGTCGATCCTGGCCGATATCGATCCCGCCGCCCTCGACAATCTGGCCGCCATCGTCACTGTCGGCGAGGAACCGGCGACACCGCCGCCCGCGATCGAACGCCTGCGCCGCGTCCCTTTCGACCGCGTGCTGTCGCGGCCGCCGCTGGCCGCCAACCACGCCCATGCCGGCGCCCTCTGCAACATCTTCACCACTTCGGGCACCACCAGCGCGCCCAAGTTCGTGCTGCACCGCCAGGGCGCCATCGCCAGCCATGCCCAGCAGGTGGCGCGCGTCTTCGGCTTCGACGCACCCGACACCTTGTCGCTGTCGATCCTGCCGCTCTGCGGCGTGTACGGCTTCGACCAGACCATGGCGACGCTGGCGGCGGGTAAGCCCTGCGTGCTCGTCGAATCCTACGAGATCGACGAGATCGCCCGCCTGATCGAGTCCCACCGCCCGACCACCCTGTTCGGCAGCGACGATCTCATGGCACGCCTGCTCGATGAGGTACCGGGCGAGCAGCCATTCCCGTCAGTGAAATGGGCCGGATACGCCGCCTTCAACGCAGCACTCGCCGACCTTCCCGAGAGAGCCGAAACGCGTGGCCTCACTCTGTGCGGCCTCTACGGCATGAGCGAAGTCCAGGCGCTCTATGCACGGCAGCCGCTCGACGGGCCGGTGGCGCGGCGCAAGCTAGGCGGTGGCGTGCCGACCTCGCCGCTCGCCCATGTGCGCGTGCGCGACCCCGAGACCGGGGCGCTGCTCGAAGGGGGCGAGGCCGGAGCGCTGGAGTGTGCGGGCCCCTCGCTGATGGTTGGCTACTATGGCAACGGCAAGGCCACCGCCGAGGCGGTCACGGCGGACGGCTACGTGCGCACCGGCGATCTTGCCGAACTCGACGGCCGGGGCGGCTTCACTTTCCTCAGCCGCATGGGCGACGTGCTGCGTCTCTCCGGCTTTCTGGTCAATCCGTTGGAGATCGAGACGCATATCCAGAAAGTAGCGGGCATCGATGCCTGCCAGACTATCGCCGTGGCAGGGCCGACAGGCGTGCGCGCCGTGGCCTTCGTGATTCTGAAGCCGGGCGCTGTGCTCGACGAAGCGGCGGTCATTGCTCACTGCAGGCGCGGCCTCGCCAACTACAAGGTGCCGGTGCACGTGTTCACCATAGACGAGTTCCCTGTCACGCCCTCGCCCAACGGCCTGAAGATCCAGCGCACCCGGCTGCGCGACATGGCGCTGGCGAAGCTCAGCGCCCCTTGAACTTCGCCGGCTTGCGCTTCTCGGCGAAGGCACGCGCGGCCTCCTGGAAATCTTCCGAGAGATAGAGCCGCTCGGGCGCGGTCTGGTGCATGATCTCGCGACTCATGCGGTCCATGTACCAGCGCCGCAGCCGAACCGTGGAGCGCACGCTGAGCGGCGGGTTTTTTATCACCTCGCTGGCCAGCTCACGGGCGACATCGAGATATTTGCCCTTGGGCGCCACGCGATTGATGAGATTGGCCTTGAAGGCCTCCTCGGCCGTGAAGAAACGCCCCGTCAGCGCCGCTTCCATGCTGAAGGCCGCCCCGCCGCGGAAATGCATGAGACCCCAGTATTTGCTGGCGCCCAGGCCACGCGAGGTCTCGGTGATCTGGAACTTTGTGCCCTCTTCGGCAACGATCAGATCGCATTCCAGAACGATGCCGACTGAAAGGCCCAGCACGTAGCCATGTGCTGCGGCCACCACCGGTTTCCAGTTGACCGCCTTGGTCAGCAGGTCGGACGAATGCGTGCCGCGTCCCTGCGGACCGCCCAGCCTGAGAAACTCCTCGCGGCTGCGCAGCTGGCGCTGGTTGACGTCGGCCCCGGTCGAGAAGGCACGGCCGCGGCCGTTGATGATGGCGATCTGGGCTTCGCCATCCATGTCGAAGCGGTGCAGTTCGTCCGAGAGCGCGCCCACCAGCTCGTCGCTGAAGGCGTTCAGTTTGTCGGGGCGATTGAGCGTCAGGGTGACGATCTCGCCATCCCGTTCATAGTCCACGAGCGCCATCGTTTCCTCCGTTTGTCGTTAGTGCCATGCTAGCCCCGAAAGCGGAGGAAACCATGGCCAAGCGCAAGAGCGTCAATTATTCGGGCTACAAACACCAGAATCCGATCCCCAACGGCAGCCGCATCGGCAATATCGTGATGTCGAGCATCATGAACGGCACCGAGCCCGGCACGCGCACCGCGCCGGCCGACCTGGCCGGCCAGGTCGCCAATATCTTCAGGCACATCCGGCTTTGCGTCGAAGCGGCCGGCGGCACCGTCGACGACATCATCAAGATCAATTTCTGGATGAAGCAGCCCTCGACCGGCCGCGCCGCGCTGAACGACGAATGGGTAAAGATGTTTCCCGACGAGGACTCGCGCCCGGCGCGTCACACCCTGACGCTGGGCCCCGACAGCACGCACCTCGTGACATGCGATTTCACCGCCGTCATCGGCGGCTAGCGTCTACTTGCCCGGGATGCGCAGCTCGGCAACCGCGGGCCCGACGTAGTTCTGCGGATCCGACGGCGCCTTGATCGACAGCGTCTTCTCGAGATTCTCGACGCAAGCGCGCGTCAGCGAGGCGAGGTCGCGGAAGGTCGCGGCCTGGTCGAAGCTGCGCAGCAGGCACTGGTCGTAGTAGGTGTAGAGATCGGTCGAGCCGCAGCCGAAGCTGGTGCGGTCGCGCGCCGCTGCCGTCAGGACGATGCGGTTGGGCTTGCGCATCTCGTTGGTCATGAAGGTACCGCTGTGGCACGACGAGACGATCACGACCGTCGGCACGTTGCCGCATCCGGCCAGCGCCGCCTCCAACATCGACGGCTCGAAGAACTTGCGATCCGAGCGCAGGAAGAAGCCCTTGGATTCGCCATGGCTCGTGACATAGGCGAGGCAGGCGTCGCCGCTCATGCCGCGGATGGCCGCACGGACATTGCCGGTGCTGGCGAGCTGGACCGCCCCGGTCGCCCGCGACGGGTTGGACGAAAGAACCTTGATCGATTGCACGCCTTGCGCCGCAAGCTTGTCGCGCATGGCTTCGACGCCGTTGTCGAAGGCCGGGCTGTTGTTGTCGCCGGCGATCAACACGGCGCGCCAGCGGGCGGCCGCTACATTGGAGGCCGAGGGCGGGCCGCCGGCGGCGGACGGCACCTGCGGAACGGGCGCGGACGATGGCGCCGGAGCGGCGACGGAAGCCGGTGTCGGCAGGCCGCTGCTGGGCGGCGGCAGGTTTACGTTGCTGGTACGGCCGGGCGCGTTGGTTGGCGCCGCACCGGGAGCCTGGGCCGAGGGCGATGCCTTGTCGCCCTTGCCCGTGCAGGCGGCCGCGAGCAGAACCACCGCAACGGCGGCAACGACACGCAACGACATGCTTACGCTCCTATGACTGGTCCTGGACCCTGGCGCCGACGGAGCGAAGCGCGGTCTCGGCGTATAATTTCGCCATCTGCTCCTCGCTCATCCGTCCGCCGGGACCGTACCACATCGAGATGTGTGTGCATTGGTCAAGTAGCGCCATGGCCTGCGCCTTGAGGTCTCGCTTGCCGTCGACCTGCGGCGGATCGAAGACGCCCCTCTCGACACCCTCGTCGAGAATCCCCACCAGGATCTCGCGAATCGCACGGCGGCTGCGGCGGATATCGGCCACGCGCTCGGCATCGAGCCAGCCGATCTCGCGATTGGCGACAAGTGCCTCGACGCGCAGACGGCAATGGCGCAGGAC
>JBBRFD010000134.1:0-12991 GCA_038224985.1 Reyranellales bacterium | reverse complement strand
GATCTCGACGACGATAATGTCGTCACCGCGTTTACGCCCTTCGGCGTCGAGAACCTCAAGGAACTCGTCGACGAATACAAAAGGCAAGCTGCAGATCGCCGACGCGAGTAGCTACGCCGCGGTACTCACCGCATGCTTACGTATGACAGCGACACTTCCCCATCTGAATGGGGAGGGAAGCTTCAGGCTGAGGCGGCCTTTGCCAGCGCCTTCCACACGCGCTCGGGGGTGGCGGGCATGTCGAGGTTGGTCACGCCAGCGGGGCGCAGCGCGTCGAGGATGGCGACCATGATGGTTTGCGGGGCGGAGATGCAGCCGGCCTGGCCGGAGCCTTTGACGCCCAGCGGGTTGGCCAGCGTCGGCCGCTCGATCAGCTCGATGTCGAAGGACGGCAGGTCGTGGGCATGCGGCAGGGCGTAGTCCATGAACGAGCCGCTGACGAGTTGGCCTGAATCGGCGTCGTAAACGGTGTGCTCCAGCATCGCCTGGCCGATGCCCTGGGCGATGCCGCCCTGCACCTGGCCCACGGTCACCATCGGGTTGATCAGGCGGCCGTAGTCGTCGACCACGGTGTAGCGCAGCAACTCGGTGCGGCCGGTCTCGGGATCGATCTCGACCTCGGCGACGTGGCAGCCGCTGGGGAAGGTGAAGACGTCGGAGATGTTCATGACATGGCCGCCGAGGCCGGGCGTCAGGCCGTCCGGCCAGTCGGGCGGAAGATTCGCGGGATCGGTGGCGCTCTTCGCCAGAGCGAGCAGTTCAATCGCGCGGTCGCTGCCGCGCACGGTGAAGCGGCCACCGGCGAAATCGAGTTCGTCGGCCGAGGCCTGCAGCAGATGCGCCGCGACCAACCGCGCCTTGGCCAGTGCTGCATCGATGGCCTTGACCAGCGCCGTGCCGCCCATGTGCATCGAGCGCGCGCCGCCGTGGCCCGCGCCGGTCTTCACCGCGCGGGTATCGGCCTGGACATAGCGGAAGGCTGCCATCGGCAGGCCGAGCCGGTCGGCGGCGATCTGGGCGAAGGAGGTCTCGTGGCCCTGCCCGTTCGATTCGGTGCCGACGGCGATGGTGACCGAGCCGTCTGTTTCGAACTGTATCTCGGCGCCCTCGTTGGGCGCACCGCGCGAGGTTTCGAGGAAGCAGGCGACGCCGATGCCGCGCAGCCGGCCCGCCGCCTTCGAAACAGCGCGCCGCGCCTCGAAGCCCGCCGTCTCGCCGCGCGCCACGGCGGTGTCGAGATTGGCGACGAAGTTCCCTGAGTCGATGGTGAGGCCCATCGCCGTCTTGTAGGGGAAGGCGGAGATGAGGTTCAGCCGCCGCAGATCGGCGGGATCGCGGCCGAGCTGGCGCGCGGCGGCCTCTATCGCGGTCTCGACGATGTAATTGGCCTCGGGCTTGCCGGCGCCGCGATAGGCGTCGATCGGCGTCGAGTTGGTGAAGGCGCCGCGCACGTTCACGGCGATCAGCGGGATGGCATAGACGCCGCCATGCGCCGTCGAGGCGGCCACGATCGAGGCGCCCGGGCCGTTGCCCGAGAGATAGGCGCCCATGTCGGCCACGATGTCGATATCCAGCGCCAGGATTTTGCCCGCCGCATCGAGCGCGATGCGGGTCTTCGATTCCATGTCGCGGCCCTGCACGCCCATGGTGAATTCCTCGGCGCGGTCGGCCACCCATTTCACCGGCCGGCCGAGCTTGCGGGCCGCCCACAGGAGAAGAATCCATTCGGGATAGAGGAAGTTCTTCATGCCGAAGCCGCCGCCGACATCGGGCGCGGTCAGGTGAATGCGCTCGGGCGGCACCTTGAAGACGAACTCGGCGAGCTGGCGGCGGATGCCGTGCAGGCCCTGCCCGGTCAGCAACAGGTCCATGGTCTGCGTCGCCGCATCGTACGTGGCGATGCCGGCGCGCGGCTCGATGGGGGCGATGACGAGGCGGTTGTTGACCACCTCGACATCGACGACATGGGCGGCACTCGCCAGGACCAGATCGACGGCGGCGCGGTCGCCCTTCTGGAAGGTATAGGCGAGGTTGCCCGGCGCCTCGGGCCAGAGCATCGGAGCGCCTGCGGTCAATGCTGCCGTGGCGCGCACCACCGCCGGCAAGGGCTCGTAATCGACCTCGATCCGCTCCGCGGCGTCGCGCGCGATCTCGGGCGTGTCGGCCACGACGAAGGCCACGGCATCGCCGACATGGCGCACGCGCGCCTCGGCCAGCGCGGTGCGGCGCGGCATGACCATGGGGCGGTGCAGCGCCATGCAGGGCAGCGGGCCCACGCCTTCGGCGGCGAGGTCGGCGCCGACAGAGACGGCGTGGACGCCGGGCAGGGCTTTGGCCTCAGTCGTGTCGATGCGCTTTATGACGGCGTGGGCATGCGGCGAGCGCAGGAAGTGGCCGTGGAGCTGGCCCGCAATATCGATATCGGCGACGTAGCGGCCGCGCCCTCTCAGGAAGCGGTCATCCTCGAGGCGCAGTATGGAGCGGCCGGACATTTCATTTGGCATGGCCCGATGTTACCCGCGTCTGCCTCGGCTTTCCTCCCCATTCATAGGGGGAGGAAATCGGCTAAGCTGCCGCCCTCAGTCCCAGGAGAGACCCATGATCGATCTGCATTACTGGCCGACGCCCAACGGCAAGAAAGTCACCATCCTGCTCGAGGAATGCGGCCTGCCCTATAAAATCGTGCCGGTGAACATCGGCCGCGGCGAGCAGTTCAGCGACGCGTTTCTCGAGATGAACCCCAACCACCGCATGCCGGTGATGGTCGACACCGCGCCGGCCGATGGCGGCAAGCCGCTGGTCGTCTTCGAGTCGGGCGCCATCATGATGTACATCGCCGAGAAGGCCGGGAAGTTCTATCCGCAGGATCTGCGGACCAAGCACGCGGTCAACGAATGGCTGATCTGGCAGATGGCCAACCAGGGACCGAAGTCGGGCGAGTGCGGCCACTTCCGCCGCGTCGACCAGGCCAAGGAAGGCGACCAGAAATACGCCATCACCCGCTTCACCGACGAAGTGAACCGCCTCTACGGCGTGCTCAACAACCGGCTCTACAAGCACAAGTATCTCGCCGGCGACCAGTACACGATCGCCGACATGATCTCCTATCCGTGGACCATCAACTGGAAGTTCCAGGGCCAGGACATCGAGGAGTTCCCCCACTTCAAGCGCTGGTTCGAGGAGCTGGGCGCGCGCGCCGCGGTGATCAAGGGCATGGCCGTCGGCGCCGACCTCTCGGTCGACCGCGAGAAGCTGCCGCCCGAGGAACAGGAGCGCCTGCGCAAGATCATGTACAACCAGCGCGCCCGGCCGGTGAAGGCGGCATAGCGACTGCAATCCGGCCCGTCGCAAGGCTGGCCTGCCGGGGGCGCGTTGGTTCCCCGGCGGCGGGCTGTTAATATGAGGCCATGACCGACAGCACGATGAACGACAGCACGATGACCGCCTCCGGCGCGGCTTCCAGCGTTTCCGCCGCCCCGCCCGTGTCGACGCCGGCCAGCATCGCCGCCGCCAACAGCACGACCTTCGCGATCATCCTGTCGCTCAGCTTCTGCCACCTGCTGAACGACATGATGCAGTCGCTGGTGCCGGCGCTCTATCCCATCCTCAAGGATTCCTACAGCCTCTCCTTCGGCCAGATCGGCCTGATCACGCTTGCCTTCCAGTGCACGGCCTCGGTGCTGCAGCCGTTCGTCGGCCTCTACACCGACAAGAAACCGCAGCCCTATTCGCTGATGATCGGCATGGGCTTCACGCTGGTCGGCCTGATGATCATGTCGCGCGCCGATTCCTATCCCGTCATCCTGGGCGCCGCGGCGCTGATCGGCATGGGCTCCTCGGTGTTCCATCCCGAGGCCTCGCGCGTGGCCCGCATGGCGGCGGGCGGCCGCTACGGCCTCGCCCAGTCGCTCTTCCAGGTCGGCGGCAATATCGGCTCGGCCTCCGGTCCGCTGCTCGCCGCCTTCATCGTCGTGCCGCAGGGCCAGCGGAGCATCGTCTGGTTCTCGGCCGCGGCGCTCATCGCCATGATCGTGCTGTTCCAGGTCGGCGGCTGGTACACGCGCCATCGCGCCGCCAAGGCGCCGGGCAAGGTCCCAGCGACAGGAGGGGCCGCCAGCGCCGCAGCCGACGCCTTCACCGCACCGCTGTCGTCGCGCCGCGTCTTCTGGTCGGTGGCGATCCTGGTGGCGCTGCTGTTCTCCAAGAACGTCTATTCGGCCAGCCTCGGCTCCTACTACCCGCTCTACCTGATGGCGAAGTTCGGCCTCTCGGTGCAGGCAGCGCAGCTCTATCTCTTCGCCTTCCTGATCGGCATCGTCATCGGCACGATCCTGGGCGGCGTGGTCGGCGACAAGGTCGGCCGCGTGCCGGTGATGTGGTTCTCGATCGTCGGCGCGCTGCCGTTTGCGCTGGCTTTGCCCTACGCCAACCTGTTCTGGACCGCCGTGCTGGCGGTGATCGTGGCCATGATCATGGCCTCGGCCTTCTCGGCCATCCTGGTCTATGCCCAGGACCTGCTGCCCGGCCGCGTCGGCCTGGTCTCCGGCATGTTCTTCGGCTTCTCCTTCGGTCTCGGTGGCCTGGGTGCCGCAGCCCTTGGCGAGCTGGCCGACATGACCAGCATCGACCTGGTCTACAAGGTGACGCCGTTTCTCCTGCTCCTGGGCCTGCTGACCGCCTTCTTGCCACGCCAGCCGGGACAGCCCAGAATCGTCCGGTAACTTCCGGAGGCGTCCATGGATTCCCACGCCGACCATTCAAAAGTCGAAAGTATCCGCCGGCCGCTCGATTCAAAGCCCGTCTCGCCGTCGCTCTTCGCCCATTTCGTGCTGCGTACGCCGCAGCGCGAGGCCATGCGCGACTGGTATTGCACCGTGCTGGGCGCCCACACCGTTTTCGAGAACGGCTATATCTCCTTCATCACCTACGACGACGAGCACCACCGCGTGGCCTTCGTCAGCGCGCCCGAGCTGAAGCGCCCGGCCGATGCCGACCGCAACCTCGCGCATATGGCCTATACCTTCGAGGGTCTCGGCCAGCTGCTGTCGACCTACAAGCGGCTGAAAGCCGACGGCATCCTGCCCTATCGCCCGATCAACCATGGGCCGACGGTGTCGCTCTACTACAAGGATCCCGACGGCAACGGCGTCGAGCTGCAGATCGACGCCTTCAAGACCAAGAAGGAAGCGGCCGACTATTTCCACACCGAGGCCTTCCGCGCCGATCCGATCGGCGTGGCCTTCGATCCCGAGCAGATGGTGCGCGACTACGAAGCCGGCGTCCCCGAAGCCGAGCTCGTGAAGCAGAAGCGGTAGGTCATGCTGGCCACCGAAAAGCTCTCGCCGCACATGGCGCTGGCCGTGAGCGGCATCGATCTCAACAAGCGGGTCGATGCGCCGACCCAGGCTGCCCTGATCCGCGCGCTCTACGTCAATCTGGTGCTCTGCATCCGCGGCCAGGACCTGGCGCCGGTGCCGTTCCGCGACGCCATGGCCCGCTTCGGCACGCCGGTGCAGCGCAAGCAGCTGGAACGGACGCCCGAATGCGCCGACGTCAATATCATCTCCAGCGAGGACCGCGACGTGCTGGGCGACGGCAAGCGGCTGGTCAACGGCGCCAGCTGGCATACCGACGACAGCTTCATGCGGGCACCCTGTTCCTTGACCATGCTCTATGGCGTCACCGTGCCCTCGACCGGCGGCGACACCCAGTTCACCAATATGTACGCGGCCTACAACGACCTCTCCGCCGAGCTGCGCGCGCATATCGACGGCCTGAAAGTCATTCACAAATACCGCTCGAGCCGCACCGCCCGTGTCGCCGTCCGCCCCGCCGACGAGATGGACGCCATGCCCGAGGCCACGCATCCGCTGGTCCGCACGCATCCCGAGACCAAGCGCAAGTCGCTCTATCTCAATCCCAACCGCATGGAACAGGTCGCCGGCATGGACCGCGCCGAAAGCGACCGGCTGCTCGACGCCCTGGTCGCCCATTCGATCCAGCCGAAATACCAGTATCGCCATGTCTGGCGGCAAGGCGACATCGTCATCTGGGACAACCGCTGCACCATGCACAAGGCCAATGCCGATTATCCCGACGGCGAACAGCGCCTGATGCACCGCGTCATCGTGGCGGGCACGGAGCCCTACTAACTAGCCCTGCAAAAGCACCGTGTGCTCGGCCGAGAAGGACAGCGTCACGGCCGCACCCTCGTCGAGCAGATTGACCGGCGGGCGGCGGACGATCAGCCGGCCGACCGGGCTTTCGACGATGTACTGCACGAAGTCGCCGTGGAACATGCGGTTGCGAACGGTGCCGGGCAGCTGGTTCTCGCCGGCACGCGGCTCGAGGTCGATATAGGCGGTGCGCACCGCGACTTCGGTCTCCGTGCCGGTCGGCGCATGCGGAGCATTGACGCGCAGCACGGTGCCGCCCTCGGCCGCGAAGGCGCCGGGACCGGTCAGGCGGCCCTTGATCAGGTTGGCCGAGCCCACGAAGTCGGCGACGAAGCGGCTGCGCGGCCTGTTGTAGATTTCCTCGGGCGTGCCGATCTGCTCGATCACGCCCACGTTCATGACGATGACGCGGTCGGAGATGGCCAGTGCCTCCTCCTGGTCGTGCGTGACATAGACTGAGGTGATGTCGAGGCGACGCTGCAGCTCGCGCAGCTCGACGCGCATCTCGGCGCGCAGCTTGGCGTCGAGGTTGCTGAGCGGCTCGTCGAACAGCACGACCGTGGGCGAGAAGGCAAGCGCGCGGGCGAGCGCCACGCGCTGCTGCTGGCCACCCGAGAGCTTCGACGCGCCGCGCTCGGCCAGATGGCGCATCTGCACAAGGTCGAGGGCGCGTTCGGCATTGACCTTGATCTCGGCCGCGCTCTGCTTTCGCACGCGCAGGCCATAGGCCACGTTGTCGAACACCGTCATATGCGGCCACACGGCGTAGGACTGGAACACCATCGACACGCCGCGCTGCTCGGCCGGCATGTTCTTCTTCTCGGCGGCGCTGTAGATCGTCTGGCCGTCGATGCGGATGCTGCCGGCCGAGGGCTGCTCAAGGCCGGCGATGGCGCGCAGCGTCGTGGTCTTGCCGCAGCCCGACGGCCCCAGCAGCGTCACGTGCTCGCCGCGGCCGACGTTGAAGCTGACGCCGTTGACGGCGACGGCGTCGCCGTAGCGGATGACGAGGTCCTTGAGTTCGATCCGGTCGGCGCTTTCGCTCACTGCAATTCCCTCGTCATGCCGCGCGTCAGGCGGAACAGGATGACCAGCGCCACGACTACGGTAAATGTTTGAATGAGCGCCATGGCCGCCGTCAGCTCGGTGCCGCTGGTGGCGAAGGCATTGACGATCGACGGCGCGATGACCTTGGCGTTGGGGCCCATCAGGAACACCGAGACGCCGAGCTCGCGCACGCAGGCCATGAAGATCAGCAGCCAGGCAGCCATCACGCCGGGCTTGAGCAGCGGCAGCGTCACCGAGCGCATCTGGTAGATCCAGCCGGCGCCACAGACGCGCGCGCATTCCTCGAGGCTCTTGTCGATCTGCAGCACGACGCCGGCCAGCGTGCGGATGCCGATGGGCAGCATGACGGTGAAATAGGCCAGCGCCAGCAGCCATAAGGTGCCGTAGATGGCGATCGGGATGTTGAGCCACGCCCACAGGAGGGCGAGGCCGAAGACCAGCCGCGGCACGGCCTGCGGGAACATCACGAGATACTCGATGGCGCCGCGGCCCACGAGCTTGGAGCGGTAGATGATCCAGACCAGAACCACCATCACCAACACGCCGACGGTGGCCACGCCGAAGCCCAGCACCAGGCTGTTGACCATCGCCTGACGCACCGGCCCCAGCGAGAAGGCGGTCTGGTAGTTGGCCAGCGTGTACTCGGCCTGGAACAGGAGCGCGGTGGCAAAGCGCTCGAACGAGGTCAGCACGAGGGCGGCGAGCGGCAGGACCACGGCGAGGAAGATATAGAGCGCGCAGACGCCGAAGAAGACCCAGGCCATCTTGCCCATGTCCATCGGCCGCGGCCGGAAGGCCTTTCCGGTGATGGTGGCGAAGCTGCCGCGGTTGATGACCCAGCGGTAGAAGGTCAGCATGCCGAACATGACGAAGAACAGCGCCAGCCCCATCGCCGAGGCGCGGCCATAGTCGGGCGGATAGGCCAGCGTCGAATCCCAGATCGAGGTGGTGATGACATAGACGCGGGCGGGAATGCCGATCACCAGGGCCACGGCGAAGGAGCCCAGCATCTCGGCGAAGACGAACAGCGTGGCGCCCAGCACGCCCGGCATGACCAGCGGCAGTGTGATGGTGAGCGCGGTGCGCAGCTTGGAGGCACCCATGACGCGCGCCGATTCCTCGAGCGCGGGATCCATCGACTTCATCGAAGCCGAGATCATGACGAAAGCGACGGTGCCTTCGAACAGCGCCATGATCCAGGCGATACCGAAAATCGAATAGACGTTGAAAAGATCGCCGCGCCCGCCGGCCCAGACCCAGATCTGATTGAAGAAGCCGCTGCGCGGGCTGGCCAGCACCGCCCAGGCCAGCGCGCCGACCAGCGGAGTCATATAGTAAGGCAACTCCATCAGGCGTTCGAGCTGGCCCCGCCACGGCACGTTGGTGCGGGTCAGGATCCAGGCCAGGGTGAAGCCGATCAGAATGGCCATGACGGTGGCCAATACCGCGATGATCACCGTGTTGGTGAGGACATGCAGGTCCTCGTCGAACATGGCGATGTAGTTGGCGATGCCGTACTGCTCGGGCGGAAACGCCATCGGATCGCCGGTATTCAGCGATTCCTGGACGAGGAAGACCACCGGCAGCAGCACGAGGAAGCCCACGACCACGAGGATCGTGAGCGTCACAAGTGCCTGCCAGTTGAAGCGCGGGCGGAGAATGCCCGTTGCGGCGAGACTCAAATGCCTAGCGCCGCGCGCCAACGATGCGGTCCCACTCCTTGGCGTAAGACGGACGATCCTTCTCGAAGGCCTCCCAATCGGCGGGCGTCAGGAGCTTCATCTTGCTGAGCGGCACGGTATCGGCACCGCCCGGCGCCGGCACATCCGCGCGCGGCGAGTGGAGCAGCAACGCCTCGGCCAGCGCCTTCTGGCCGACCGGCGAGAGGAACCAGTCCATGAACAGCTCGGCGGCGTGCGGATGCGGCGCCTGGTCGACGATGCCGTAGGTCTCGGGCACCGCCGGCACGCCGGTCTCCGGGAAAACGAAGGCGAGCGGCGCGCCCTTGGCCCTGAACTCGATATAGCCCGAATACTGCGCGCCCATGATGATCTTGTCCTGACCGTCGATAAGGCGGCCGTACTGCTGGACATAGGAGTCGAAGGCACGCGGCTTAACGGTCGCGAACTTCTTGAAGTATTCCTCGCCGAGGATCGGCTTCAGCATGTACCAGACGCCGTGTTGCAGGCCCGAGTTGGAGACCTTGACATTGATGGCATCGGTCCACTTCGGATCGAGCAGGTCTTCCCACTTCTTGGGTGCCTCGGCCGCCGGCACGTTGTTGGGGTTGTAGGCGATGCCCGCCATGATGATCGAGCCCCAGGTCCAGAAGCCTTCCGGCTTGCTCTTGTACTCGGGTTTGAAGGCGGACATCTCGGGCGAGATGTACTGGCGGAAACCGTTCTTGCGCTGGAAGTCCAGGATCATGCCCATGTCGGAGATCTGGATGACATCGACGAGATAGGACTTGGCCTGTCGCTCCGACAGCAGCTTGGCGTAAAGCGCACCGGCCTGCAGGCGCATGTAGTTCGTCTTGATCTTGGGAAACATCTGACTGAAGGAAGCCAGCAGCTTGGCCTGGCCCTGCTCGGGATCGGTCGAATAGAGAACGAAGGCGCCCTCGGCCTCGGCTTTCTCGATATTGGCGCAGGTCTTGAAGCCCTGCATCTGCTTAGGCGCATCGCAGAGTTTTGCCTGCGCATCGGCGGTCGAGGCGCCGGCCAGCGCAAGCACGCCCGCCGCCAAAGTGGCGATTGCTGTAAGTTTCATGAGTTCCTCCCTATGGCACTCTTGGGAGGCGAGCCTAAAGACCCCTCAGAAGGGGTGCAATCGCCTAATGCGGCGCCCCGGCGCCGTGGCCGTTGGCAGTCGGTGCTCCCATGCGGTCGACGAAGGCGATGCCGACGGCGGAAATCACGAACAGGGCATGGATAATCACCTGCCACATGATGCCGGTCTCGGTGAAGGTCGCGGCCGGCGTGCCGAGGTTGCCGGCCTCGATGAAGGTGCGCAGCAGGTGGATGGACGAGATGCCGATGATGGCCATGGCGAGCTTGATCTTGAGGACGCTGGCATTGACGTGGCTCAGCCATTCCGGCTGATCGCGATGCTTGTGCAGATCCATGCGCGACACGAACGTCTCGTAGCCGCCGACGATGACCATGATGAGCAGGTTGGAGATCATCACCACGTCGATCAGCCCCAGCACGATCAGCATGACCTGCTGCTCGCTGACCGTGAAGCTGTGCAGCACGAGATGCCACAGCTCCTTCACGAACAGGATCACATAGACCGCCTGGGCAACGATCAGACCGAGATAGAGCGGAAGCTGCAGCCAGCGCGACGCGAAGATGAATCGGGGCAAGGGGCGCAAGGCCTGAGGAAGGCCAGCGTCGTGTCCTTGTGGTTTCATGGCCATCGTCGTAGTCCCCCGCTCTTCGCTTTTTCGGACCTAGTCGGTAATGGACAGGCCCTGGGCTGTCCAGAGGACAGAACTTTTTATGAGCACCGCGCTGGCCACCGCGCTTCCTGCTAGGCCTGCCGGCATGCTGCTTGCCGGATTCACGCATCGATGGTCACGCACACCCGCTAGATCGGAAAGTTCGAAGGGCCGTATCCCTTCGCCTAACTCGCGTAGTCCGGCGTTTCTCGATCGAGCCGGCGCTTCAGCGCCGTCCAGGGACGCTGGCCCTTGGCGCTTTGCGTCGCGAACTTGTCGAACTGGCCGGCTGTATGTTCGGCCACGTCATGCGTAGGCACGGTGGCTTTCTGGCCACCTAGCGTGGCGGCAATCTGGATGCGGCAGGCCTGCTCCAGGTAATACATATAGTAGAAGGCTTCGGCCACGGTGCGCCCGACGGTCAGCAGGCCGTGATTTTTCAGGATCATAGCCTTCTTGTCGCCGAGATCGCGCACCAGTCGGTCGCGCTCGTCGAGATCGACGGCGACACCTTCATAGTCGTGATAGGCAACGCGGCCGTAAAACTCCATCGACATCTGGTTGAGCGGCAGCAGCCCCTGCTCCTGCGCCGCCACCGCCATGCCCGCCGTGGTATGCGTGTGCATCACGCAATAGGCATCGTCGCGCGCCATATGGACGGCCGAATGGATGGTAAAGCCCGCATTGTTGATCTTGGCTTCCTCTTCCTTCTCGATCGCATGACCTTCGGGGTCGACGGCGACCAGGCTCGAGGCGGTAATCTCGTCGAACAGGTAGCCATAGGGGTTGAGCAGGAAGCGATGGCCCTCACCCGGCAGGCGCATGGAGAGGTGGGTATAGATAAGATCGTCCATGCCGAAGCGGGCGATCAGCCGATAGGCCGCGGCGAGATCGCAGCGGACTTCCCATTCCTGCGGATCGACATTGCGCATGATCAACTTTCCTTCTTTTGCCGGATCTTGAGATCGAGCATCAGCAACAGCGCCGTCAGTACGATCATGATGGTCGCCACCGCCGCCATGGTGGGATCGAGATGCTCGTTGATACCATCCCAGATACGGCGCGGCAGCGTGAAGACGGCGCGGCTGGCGATGAACAGCACGATCACCAGCTCGTCCCAGCTGTGGATGAAGGCGAAGATCGCCCCGGAAACCACGCCCGGCAGGATGTTCGGCAACACGACGCGCCACAGGGTCTGGCCAGTCGAGGCGCCGAGATTGCGCGCCGCCTGCTCCAGCCTGAGGTCGAAGCTCGCCAGCGCCGTCGACACAGTGATGACGACATAGGGAATGCCGGTGACGGCGTGGACGATGATGACGCCGGTATAGGTGTCGAGCAGGCGCAGGTCGACCCAGAAGCGGTAGATGCCCAGCGCATAGACGATGGTCGGCACGACGATCGGCACCAGCATGATGGCGCGCACGAAGTCGGTGGCGCGCGAGGAAAGCCGCCAGCAGCCGATGGCGCAGAGCGTGCCCGCCGCCACCGAAATGACGGTGGCGAAGACGCCGATATAGAGGCTCTGGCCGATGCTGCCGATCCATTCCTTGCTGGTCAGCAGATTGGCGTAGTGCTCGAAGGAGATGCCGTCCTCGGGCAGCGACAGGTAGCGCTTGTCGGTCAGCGATACCGGCAGCGCGATGGTGATGGGGAATACCAGGAAGCAGATCACCGCCCAGCCCATCGAGCGCGTGAACAGGCCGGGATGGATCAGGCGTTCCATCGCTTGCCCTCCATCATTTCGCTCCAAACAGCGTGCGCAGGTCGACGAGGCGGCCGAGCACGAAGAGCAGCAGGAAGATGGTGGCGATCAGGGTCGTGGCGATCATGGTGCCGACGCCCCAGCGCAGCGATTCATGCACCGTGTGGTTGATGTATTCGGCGACCATGATGGTCTTGCCGCCGCCCAGGATGGCGGGCGTGATGAAGAAGCCCAGCGAGAAGATGAAGACCAGCAGGCCGGCGCCGATGACACCGGGCAGGCTGAGCGGCAGGAAGACCCGGAAGAACGTCTGGCGCGCGCTGGCGCCGAGACCGCGCGAGGCGGCGAGCACGCGCGGATCGATATCGCGCATGCCCGCCCACAGCGGCAGGATGCCGAGCGGCAGCATGTAATGCACCATGCCGACGGTGACACCCAATTCGTTCCACATCAGCGACAGCGGCTCGTCGATCACGCCCATGCCGATCAGCGCGTTGTTCACCAGACCCTGACGCCGCAGCAGCGTGACCCAGGCGAAGGCGCGCACCAGGACGGACATCCAGAGCGGCAGCAAAACGCCCAGCATCATCAGCCGCTGCGCCGCCG
>JBBRFD010000133.1:0-13028 GCA_038224985.1 Reyranellales bacterium | reverse complement strand
GCTGCTGGCCGCCGTCATGGCGCCGGCGGCGCTGGCGCGGTTGACGGAATTGCTGCGCGGCGAGCGCCTGCAACGGGTTGGCGTCTTCGTAGCGGCACTGCTCGGACTTCAGGTCACGGCGAGCGGCGCCTATGCCGCCTGGGATGGCTATCGCAACGCCGTACAGGGTGATGCCGTGGCCTGGATCGAGCAGAACGTGCCGGCCGGCTCACCGGTCTACTGGGTCGAGGGTTTCTTCAAGATGCCGTTGCCGACACCGGAATCGGCTGACCGGTTGTGGGCGCTGACGGCCAACCCCGAGGCCTGGCGCCTCAAGTATCGCCATGCCGCGCAACGCCTGTCGCTGGGCGACAACCTGCCACGCGCCATGTCGGAAGATCCCATGCAGATCGAACGGGCGGTGCGCCGACGCTGGTTCATCCTGGCCGCCCCCGTCGATACCAAGCGGCCGCGCTACGACCTGCGCACGGTGGGCTCGGGCACGCCCTTTGCCATCTCCTTCGAGGACATGCCGGGCATCCTGTGCAAGCAGGGCGGCACCTTCGTCTATGTCGGCACGGCCAATCCGCGCATCGCGTTCCCGCCGACGAAGATCTGGGCGCCAGCCAATGGATCGCCCCTGTCGACCATCGCTCTCTATTCCATCGCACCGCCAAAGCCTGGCGAGGAAAGACGCTGCTAGACGGCGAGGCCGACGCGGCGGGCGAAGTCGGATGAGAAACCGGGATCGATGAAAGACTCGAAGCGCTTGAGGGCGGGATAAGCCGCGCGATAGTGCTCGTGCGAGACGCGGCCGTCCTTGGCCGGATAGATGCGGCCGCCAGCATCGGCAACCATAGCGTCGAGGCTGTCGAGCAGCGCCAGCGTCTCAGGCCCGCGATTGGGAAAATCCAGAGCCAGCGTCGTGCCTTCCATCGGGAAGGACATCATGCCCGCCGCCGGCCGCGCCGCGAAGGTTTTCAGCACGGTGAGGAAGGAGCCCACGCCCGAGCCGGCGATGCGGTCGAGCAGCGCCGCCGAAGTCGCGCGCGCAGCCTCCTTGGGCACGACGCATTGATATTGATAGAAGCCGGCCTTGCCGTAGAGCCGGTTCCAGTTGGCCACGCCATCGAGCGGAAAGAGGCCGCTGTAGAAGGGCAGCACGCGGCGCACACGCTCCTTGCCGAGCAAGCGATGGCCATAGGCGAAATTGAAGAGCCGCGCCGAGAGCGGCCGCACCGGCGAGACCGGCGGCGCGAAGGGCACACCCAGGCGCGGCGGCGCGAGCTTGGGCGGCTCACGCGTGCTGGCGACATGACGCGCGCGGGTGAAGATGCCCCGGCCACGCACCTCGCCGCTGGCCAGACTGTCGAACCACGCGACGGTGTATTCCCATTCGGACGACGATTCCTCCGACAGCGCGAAGAAGGCATCGAGGTTGGCCATGGCGATGTCTTCGACGTCCAGCCACAGGCTCTCGACGCGGCGCAGCTGGATCCGCGCGGCGAGGATGAGGCCGGTCAGGCCCATGCCGCCGACGGTGGCGCGGAACAGGTCGCTGCCCGCCGAACAGGGGACCACCGAGCCGTCGCTGCGCGCCAGATCGAGGTCGAGCACATGCTCGCCAAAGGTGCCGAAGGCGTGATGGTTCTTGCCGTGCACGTCGTTGGCGATGGCGCCGGCCACGGTGACGAAACGCGTGCCGGGCGCGACCGCCGGCAGCCAGCAGGTGCTGCCGCCAACCACAAGGCCGCGCAACCACTGCATCATGCCGTCGAGCGTGACACCCGCCTCGCAGGAGAGAATGCCGGTCGCCGGATCGAAGGCGAGCAGCCGGTCCATCGCCGTCATGTCGACGATCGTGCCGCCATCGTTCAGGCAGGAATCGCCGTAGGAGCGCGCGAGGCCGCGCGCCAGCACGCGCGTGCCATCGTGCCGGGCGATGGCCGCGATGGCATCGCTGCGCCACAGCGGGCGGACGATGTCTTCGTGAACAGGATGAGCGCGGCCCCAGGAGACGCGCTCGGCGCTTGCGGTCATCGCTACCAGGCGAAATAGATCAGCAACGCACAGCCGATGCCGAGGATCCAGGACTGCCGGTCGCGCAGCGCGAAGGCGATGGGATCCTCGTCCATCTCACCGCGGCTCGCCAGCAGCCAGATGCGCATCAGCCAGGCCAGGATCACCGGCGCCATGAACCACAGCGCCGTTGGATTCTTGTAGATGCCGGCGGGAAAGCGATCGAGCATCAGGTAGAGGATGAAGATCAGCACGGCGGCGATGCCGCAGCCGACGCCCAGCGCCATGACGAAGGCGATGTTGGAGGTGTCGTAACCGCGGTCGAGGCGCGCGGGTCTTGCTCCCGCCACCACGATCGTCTCGCCCTGCAGCCGCAACAGCTCGGCATAGCGCTTCACCGCCGCCAGGCCGATGAACATGAACATCGCGAAGGTCAGGAACCACAGCGACACCGGCGCCGAAACGAAAGCCATGCCGGCCAGCACGCGGACGGTGAAAAGGCTGCCCAGCGCCACGAGGTCGAACGGCGGCACGCGCTTGAAGACGAAGCTGTAGAGCAGCGTGCCGGCGAAATAGACGGCAATGGCCTTGGCGAAGAGCGGCGGCAGCAGCACGGTGATGAGGGCGGCGGCGGCGATACCGATCGGCACGGTGACGATGCCTACCCAGACCGGCAGCGCGCCCGAGGCGAAAGGCCGGTGACGCTTGAAGGGATGCAGGCGGTCGGCCTGGACGTCGAGCAGGTCGTTCACGATATAGCCGACCGACGACACCAGCCCCATGGCGATGAAGCCGAGCAGCGCCATCTTGATGTCGTTGGCGGTGGCCTGCGCCCCGGCCAGGGCCAACGGTGCGAAGACCAGCGCATTCTTGGCCCATTGATGGGGCCGCAACGACTTCAGCCACGAACGCGGATAAGAGGGGTGGCTCACGCCTTGATCGACCATCTCGCCTTCAGCCTTCACTCATTTGCGCCCAACAGGGCCGTCCGCTATGGTCCGGCCGTTGGCGTTGGACCCGTAGCTCAACTGGATAGAGCGCTGCCCTCCGAAGGCAGAGGTTGCGAGTTCGAATCTCACCGGGTCCGCCACCAAATTCCACTAAGCCCTTGATTTATCTTACTTCAGGCGCGTGCCTTTGGCCATTGCCCTGGCCCGTCCCACCGCATTTGAACCATATTTTAGGCCTCTCCTGAAGTCGCGTTCGAAAGGGTGGACCTCAATGTCGACAACTTCGCGCTTCGCCTTGCTTCTCGGGCTTCTCGCACTTTCCGCAACGCCCGCCTTGGCGCAATCCGTCGGCGTCACCTCGGCGACCGCCGGTGGGCCGCTCGGTAAGCCGCCGGCCGAGGTCGAGCGCCTGCTGCGCGTCGGCGTTGATGTCAAAGCCAACGAGCTCATCACCACCGGCGCCACCGACCGCGCCCATCTCGTCTTCCTCGACGGCACGGCGCTCACCGTCGGGCCCTCGGCGCAGCTCACCATCGACCGCTTCGTCTACGACGCCGACAAGAAGCTGGGCGAGCTCGCCGTCAATGCCACACGGGGCGTGTTCCGCGTGGTCGGCGGCAAGATCAGCAAGACCACGCCCATCGTGGTGCGTACGCCCAGCAGCACGCTCACCATTCGCGGCAGCATCATGGTCGTCAAGGTCGAGGGCAGCTCGACCAGTTCGGCCTTCCTGCACGGCATCGAGATGACGGTGACGGCCCAGGGCAAGACTCAATCGGTCAAGGCGCCGGGCTGGCAGGTCATGACCTTCGCCGGCCAGCCGCCGGGTTCGCCGGTACAGGTGCCGCCGGGCGGCCTCACTTTTGAGATGAGCCAGCTCGAAGGCGGCACGGGCGGCGCGTCGAACGTGACCGATATCGACAAGCTCGTCCGCGACTCGGGTTTCTCCGGGCAGAACTCGGACAAGACCTTCAGCGTCAAACAGCCGGGCGCGATGGGCGGGCCCGACAACGACGTCACCAAGGCGCTGAACGACGCGATCACGCAGAAGGGCTTCGGGAAGCCCACGACGGCGACGTCGCCGGGACCCAACAACTATCCGTGACGCCTCAGGGCGCGAAAATCAGGAAGACGTAGATCACGAACTGCACGAGGTGCACGAAGCCCGCCAGGATATTGGTGCGCCCGCCGCCGAAGGTGACGAGGCTGACGCCAGAGGTCAGCACGAGCAGGATCGTGTCGCGCATGCTGAGCGCGAGCGCCAGCGGGTGGTTCAGGACCACCGCCAGACGGCCGACCGCCGGAATGGTGAGGCCGATGGTGGCGAGCAACGATCCCAACGCCAGGTTGATGCTCTTCTGCAGATCGTTGCGCTTGGCGGCCTTGAGCGCGCCCCGCTCATGTGGGCCCGCTCATGTGGGCCCGCTCATGCAGGCGTGCTCATGCCGACTTGGCGGATTTGCGCCCGCGCGCCTTCCACCATTCCGACAGCTCGCCGACAAGCCCCTTGCGGAATGCCATGACGATGACGACGAAGATGACTCCCTGGATCACCAGCACGTACTCGCCGAACCCGGCGAGGTAGTTCTGCATGGTGACGATGACGAAGGCGCCGATCACCGGTCCAATGATGGTGCCGAGCCCGCCGACCAGTGCCATCAACACGACCTCTCCCGACATCGCCGAGCTGACATCGGTCAGCGTGGCGAACTGCAGCACCATCGCCTTGGTGGCGCCCGCGAGGCCGGCGACGGCGGCGGAAAGGACGAAGGCCAGCAACTTGTAGCGGTCGGCATGATAGCCCAGCGAAATCGCGCGCTGCTCGTTGTCGCGGATCGCCTTCAGCACCTGGCCGAAGGGCGAATGGATGAAGCGATAGATCGCTCCATAGCCGACCAGGAAGATCGCCAGCACGACGTAATAGAGGACGCGGTCGTCCTTGGTCGGGATCAGGCCGAAGAACAGCGGCTGGCGAGTGATGCCCTGCAGGCCGTCCTCGCCGTGGGTGAAGGGCATCTGCACGCAGAGGAAGTAGATCATCTGCGCGAAAGCCAGCGTAATCATCGCGAAGTAGATGCCCTGGCGACGAATGGCCAACGCGCCGGTAACAAGGCCCAGTGCCGCCGCGCCGACGACGCCGGCCAGAAGGCCGGCTTCCGGCGGCCAGCCCCAGGCCTTGACCGTGTGGCCGAAGAAATAGGCCGACATGCCGAAGAACATGGCATGGCCGAAGCTCATCAACCCGGCATAGCCCAGCAGCAAGTTGAAGGCGCAGGCGAAGAGCGCGAAGCACAGCGCCGTCATCAGGAAGACGGGATAGGCGATGAACGGTGCGACCAGCGCGAACGCCAGCAACGCCAAGCCGATGCTGCGTTGATTGACGATGAAGCCGGTCATTTGCTCTGCCCGAACAGGCCGGCCGGCTTGACCAGCAGCACCAGCGCCATGACGACGAAGATCACTGTATTGGAGGCCGGCGGATAGACGACCTTTGTCAGGCCCTCGACCAGGCCCAGCCCGAAGCCGGTGACGATCGAGCCCATGATCGAACCCATGCCGCCGATCACCACGACGGCAAAGACGATCAGCACGAGGTTGGTGCCCATCAGCGCCGAAACCTGCTGGATGGGCGCGGCCAGCACGCCTGCAAGGGCGGCGAGGCCAACGCCGAGGCCATAGGTCAGCGTAATCAGCAGCGGCACGTTGATGCCGAAGGAGCGCACCAGCGTGGGGTTCTCGGTCGCGGCACGCAGATAGGCGCCAAGCCGCGTGCGCTCGATACCGTACCAAGTGGCAAGACAGATCACGAGAGCCGCCACCACGACGAACAGCCGGTAGGTCGGCATGATCATGAAACCGAGGTCGGTACCGCCAGTGATCGGCGTCGGATAGGGCGCGCCCGAGGAACCCCATTTGGCCTGGAACAGGCCTTCGATGATCAGCGCGAGGCCAAAGGTGAGCAGAAAGCCGTAGAGATGATCGAGGTGATAGATGCGTTTCAGCATCAGCTTCTCCAGCACCACACCGAACAGAGCGACGATGATCGGCGCCAGTATCAGTGCTGCCCAGAACGGCACGCCCAAGAGGCCGAGCATAAGCCAGGCGGCGAAGGCCCCCATCATGAACTGCGCACCGTGCGTGAAGTTGATGACGTTCAGCATGCCGAAGATGACGGCAAGACCAAGACTCAGCATGGCGTAAAAAGCGCCATTGACCAGTCCAAGGGCTATCTGTGCCATGGATCAAACCCCGAGATACGATTGAATTTTGGCTGTGCTCTTGGCCACCTCGGCTGCACCGATCATGTCGATGACGTGGCCGTTCTCGACGATGTAGTGGCGGTCGGCGACGGCGGCGGCGAAGCGGAAATTCTGCTCGACCAGCAGGATGGTGAAGCCGCTGCTCTTGAGCTGGCGAATGATCTCGCCGATGCGCTGGATGATCACGGGCGCCAGGCCCTCGGTCGGTTCGTCGAGCAGCAGCAGGCCAGCGCCGGTGCGCAGGATGCGGCCGATCGCCAGCATCTGCTGCTCGCCGCCCGACAGCTTGGTGCCCTGGCTACGGCGGCGCTCGAGCAGATTGGGAAACAGCTGGTAGATATCGGCGAGGCTCATGCCGCCCGGCTTGACCACCGGCGGCAACAACAGGTTCTCTTCGACATTGAGGCTGGAGAAGATGCCGCGCTCCTCGGGGCAATAGGCGATGCCGCGCCGGGCAATGACGTTCGACGGATGGCCGACCAGTTGCTGGCCCTGGAATGTCACCGAACCGCTGCGCTTCTCGACGATGCCCATGATCGAGCGCAGCGTCGTGGTCTTGCCGGCGCCGTTGCGGCCGAGAAGCGTCACCAGCTCGCCCTTGCCGATCTCGAAATCGATACCGTGCAGGATATGCGATTCGCCGTACCAGGCATTGAGGCCTTCGACCTTGAGCAGCGGCCCATCCTTGAGGGGTTCAATCATGACCGCCCTCACCCGTTCCGACATAGGCCTCGATCACCGCCGGGTGCTTCGACACGGTTGCGTAGGGGCCCTCGGCCAGCACCTCGCCGCGCGCCAGCACGGTGATGGTGTCCGAAAGATCGGCGACGACGTTCATGTTGTGCTCGACCATCAGCACCGTGCGGTCCTTCGCGACTTTGCGAATCAGGGCGGCGATGCGCTTGATGTCTTCCTGTCCGAGGCCGGCCATCGGCTCGTCGAGCAGCATCATCTCGGGCTCCAGCGCCAGGGTCGTGGCGATCTCGAGCGCCCGCTTGCGGCCATAGGGCAGGTCGACCGCCTGCGCCTCGGCCACGTCCGACAGCCCGACATCGGCCACCAGCTTCAAGGCGGCATCGTTCAGCTGGTCGAGCACGCGCTCGGACCGCCAGAAGTAGAAGGAATTGCCCATCTTGCGCTGCAGCGCCACGCGGACGTTTTCCCGCACGCTGAGGTGTGGAAATACCGCCGAGATCTGGAACGAGCGCGCCATCCCCATGCGCGCGATCGCCGCCGGCGAACTGCCGGTGATATCGCGGTCGTTGAAGCGGATGCGGCCGGCGGTGGGCGACAGGAAGTGCGTCAAAAGGTTGAAGCACGTGGTCTTGCCGGCCCCATTCGGTCCGATCAGCGCATGAATTGTGTGACGGCGAACGCTCAAATCGACGTTCTTTACCGCGACGAAACCCTTGAACTCTTTTGTGAGCCCTTTGGCTTCCAGAATAATGTCTTGGTTCATCAACCCCCCGGCCGCTATTAAGCGGAGGTTTGCGTATCTGTCCAGCCGTCGCTAGGCTTTCCGGGCAGCGGCAAAGACCGCCCCAGGGAGGTTCGACAAATGACAGTACGAAATATCGTCCGCCATGCCGCCATCGCGGCGACTGCCGGACTGGCAGCGCTTGGCCTGGCTGCCGCGGCGCAGGCTCAGGCGCCAGTGCCGCTCAAGATCGGCATCACGGAAGGATTTTCCGGCGTCTACGCCGACCTCAATCTGGGCGAGGTCGAGGCGGCACAGATGGCGGTCGAGGATTTCGGCGGCAAGGTCCTCGGACGGCCGATCGAGATCCTGTCGGCCGACCACCAGACCAAACCCGATGTCGGCGCCCAGATCGCGCGGCGCTGGTTCGATGTCGATGGCGTCAAGATGATCACCGGCATCGGCACCTCCTCGGTCGCACTGGCCGTGCGCAAGATCGCCCAGGAAAAGGGCATGATCGACATCAACACCGGCGCCGCCTCGGCCGACCTTACCGGCCCGGCCTGCTCGGAGACCGGCGCGCATTGGGTCTACGACACCTACGCGCTGGCCAAGGTCACTGGCGGCGCCATCGTCAAGGGCGGTGGCGATTCGTGGTTCTTCCTTACCGCCGACTATGCCTTCGGTCACGCGCTGGAACGCGACGTGACCGCGGTGGTGACAGCCTCGGGCGGCAAGGTCCTGGGCGGTGTCCGCCATCCGCTCAGCACGCAGGACTTCTCGTCCTTCCTGCTGCAGGCGCAGACCTCCAAGGCCAAGATCATCGGTCTCGCCAATGCCGGCCAGGACACCATCAACTCGATCAAGCAGGCCGGCGAGTTCGGCATCGTCAAGGCGGGCCAGCGCCTGGCCGGCCTTCTGGTGTTCTCGACCGACGTCCAGTCGCTCACCCTGCCGGTGGCCCAGGGCCTGGTGCTGACCGAGTCCTTCTACTGGGATCTCAACGACGAGACCCGGGCCTGGACCAAGCGCTTCCGTGCCAAGCGCGACAAGATCCCCAGCATGCTGACCGCCGGCGTCTACAGCTCGGTCACGCATTACCTCAAAGCCGTGCAGGCCGCCGGCACCGACGAGGCCAAGGCGGTGATGGCCAAGATGCGCGAGATCCCGGTCAACGACGTCATGACCAAGAACGGCAAGCTACGCGAGGACGGCCGTCTCGAGCGCGACATGTACCTCTTCCAGGTCAAGACACCGGCCGAGTCCAAGGGCAAGGACGACATCTACAAGCTCCTGGCCACCGTCCCCGGCAACGAGGCCTTCCGTCCGCTCAAGGACGGCAAGTGTCCCTTCATCAAGTAGACCGGAGAGCGGCTGCCCCGACTGGCGCGGGCCCGGGGTAGCCGCTAACTTCCTCCCGTTCGCGGCCTGGGGGCTGCGTGTGTGGGAGGTAAAGAGTAATGACAATTCGTAAGACGGTCCGGTTCGCCGGAATGGTCGCTGCCGTGGCCGGACTCGCGGCGCTCGGCATCGCCGCCATCGCCCACGCCCAGGCGCCCGCGCCGCTCAAGATCGGCGTGATGGAAGGCTTCTCGGGCGTCTATGGCGATCTCACCGCTGGCGAAGTCGAGGCCATGCAGATGGCCATCGAGGATGTCGGCGGCAAGGTGCTCGGCCGTACGGTCGAAATCCTGTCGGCCGACCATCAGACCAAGCCCGATGTCGGCGCCCAGATCGCCCGCAAGTGGTTCGACGTCGATGGCGTCAAGATGATCACTGGCCTCGGCACCTCCTCGGTGGCGCTGGCCGTACGCAAGATCGCCCAGGAAAAGGGCATGATCGACATCAACACCGGCGCCGCCTCTTCCGACCTCACTGGCCCGGCCTGCTCGGAGACCGGCGCGCACTGGGTCTACGACACCTACGCGCTGGCCAAGGTCACCGGCGGCGCCATGGTAAAGGCCGGCGGCGATTCGTGGTTCTTCCTCACCGCCGATTACGCATTCGGCCATTCGCTCGAGAAGGACGTCTCGGCCATCGTCACGGCCTCGGGCGGCAAGGTGCTCGGCGCCGTTCGCCACCCGCTCAGCACGCAGGACTTCTCGTCCTTCCTGCTGCAGGCCCAGGCCTCCAAGGCCAAGGTCATCGGCCTTGCCAACGCCGGCCAGGACACCATCAACGCGATCAAGCAGGCCGGCGAGTTCGGCATCGTCAAGGCGGGCCAGAAGCTGGCCGGTCTCCTGGTCTTCGCGACCGACGTGCAGTCGCTGACGCTGCCGGTGGCGCAGGGCCTGGCGCTGACCGAGTCGTTCTACTGGGATCTCAACGACGAGACCCGCGCCTGGACGGCCCGCTATCGCAAGAAGAAGGACCGGCTGCCCAGCATGCTGACCGCCGGCGTCTACAGCTCGACGCTGCATTACCTCAAGGCCGTGCAGGCCGCGGGCACCGACGACGCCAAGGCCGTGATGGCCAAGATGCGCGAAATGCCGGTCAACGACGTCATGACCAAGAACGGCACGCTGCGCATCGACGGCCGCCTCGTCCGCGACATGCACCTGTTCCAGGTCAAGTCGCCGGCCGAGTCGAAAGGCAAGGACGATATCTACAAGCTGGTCGCCACGGTGCCCGGCAACGAGGCCTTTCGCCCGCTCGCCGACGGCAAGTGCCCGCTCGTGAAGTAGGTTTCTCTACATCTATGTGGAAAAGGGCGCCTTCGGGCGCCCTTTACTTTTTGCCCTACTCGATCTTGATGTTCGCCGCGCGGATGACTTTGCGCCAGGATTCGATCTCGCTCTTGGTGAATTCCATCAGGCCTTCGGGCGTGGTGAAACTTACCCCGCCGCCCATGCCCTCGAGCTTGGCGGCGATCTCCGGCGCGGTGCCGGCGGCGATGATGTCCTTGTTGAGCTTCGCGATGATGTCGCGCGGCGTGCCCCTGGGCGCATAAAAGGCCGACCAGGTCGTGAACAGCAGGCTGGGCAGGCCCGCCTGTGGCGCGCTGGGCACGCCGGGCAGCGACGCCAACGGTTCCGTCTGCGTCACCGCCAGCGGCTCGGCCCAGCCGCTGTTGAGGATGAACTTGCCGCTCGGCACGTCGAGCACCATGAACGAGATCGTGCCGGCATTGAGGTCGGGCGCGGCCAGCTGATTGTTGCGGTAGCCGACATAGACCGCATCGACCCCGGTCAGCATCTTGTAGAGTTCAGCCGCGACCCGCGAGGACACCGAGCCGGAACCGTAATTGTGTTTCCCGGGCTCGGCCTTCAGGCGCGCCGTGAGTTCGGCCAGGGTCTTCACCTTGAGGCCCTTGTGGACCAGCACCACCATCGGCACGAGGCTCATGCGGGTGATCGGCTCGAAGTCCTTGATCGCGTCATAGGGCAGCTTCTCATAAAGCGACGGATTGCCGGCATGGGTCATCGACGAGGTGGCAAACAGCGTGAGCCCGTCGGGCTTGGCCCGCATCACGGCTTCAGCGGCGATGATGCCGTTGGCGCCGCCCTTGTTCTCGACGATCACTGGCTGGTTCCACATCTGCCCGAGTTGGTCGGCCATCACGCGCATGGTGACATCGGTCGAGGCGCCCGGCGGGAACGGCACCACCAAAGTCACCCTTCCGCCCGGAAAGTTCGCAGCCGCTGAAACTTGTGCGCGCGCCAAACTGGGCGTCGCCGCGGCAATCGCCGTCATTCCCGCCAGCACGCCCCGGCGACTCGGCCCTATTCGCAGCGTCATTGTCGTTTCCCTCTACTTTCTTGGCGTCAGTATGGTGGCTCGGTTCAAACGCGCATAGCTGAATGCAAATCCGCATAGAGGCATGAATGTCACGCTTTCTTGAGCTATTCTAAATTCATGCTGAGCCTCGCCTTCGAGCGAACCCACAAGGTCCTGCTGGTGAAGTTTTCCGGCAACATGACCAATGAAGATCTGCACATCCTCGATTCACGGGTTGTGGCTTTCCTCAAGAACGACGGTCCGACGAGCGGCTTCATCATCGACTGCAGCGAGGTCGAGGATTTCAACGTGCCGACGGCGGAGTTCGTGCGGCGCGGCCAGCGTACCTCGATGGTCGACGATATCGATCGCGTCTATGTCATGCCGAGCGCCGATCTCTACGGCATGGGCCGCCTGTTCGGCACCTACCAGCGCATGGCCGGCAAACGTGAGCCGCTGATCGTCAAGACGCTGATCGAGGCCTTCACGGCACTCAACCTGGCCGATCCCCGTTTCGAGCCCCTCTGAAGGCTCTTTCTTGACGAGACCGGGCGGTCCCCTGTTCTATGACTCAAAGCAGCCAAGACCAATAGGCGCGGGGGAAACACCAGATGGCATCGAAGGAGAAGCCCTTGCCGGGCGCGTGGGGCATGCTCGCCCTGATCTTCCTGTTCATGGTCATCAACTTTGCCGACAAGGTCGTGGTCGGCTTGGCCGCGCGGCCGATCATGGAAGAGCTGAAGCTGACGCCCGAACAGTTCGGCCTGATCGGCTCCTCGTTCTTCTTCCTGTTTGCAATTTCCGCCGTGATCGTGGGTTTCATCGCCAATCGCGTGCAGACGCGCCGGGCACTCTTCATCATGGCCATCGTCTGGTCGTTGGTGCAGTTCCCCATGCTGGGCACGGTCAGCCTCGAGATCCTGATGGCCAGCCGCATCATCCTCGGCGCCGGCGAAGGCCCGGCGGCGCCGGTGGCCACGCACGCCATCTACAAGTGGTTCCCCGATTCGCTGCGCGGCATTCCCACCGCCATCATCGCCCAAGGCTCGGCGCTCGGCGTCATCGTCGCCGTGCCGGCGCTCAACTGGATCATCGTCAACTATTCCTGGCACTGGGCCTTCGGCGCACTGGGCATCGTCGGCCTGCTGTGGGCTGTGCTGTGGCTGATCCTGGGCCGCGAAGGCGCGCTGGTCGACGCACCGGTCGTCGACGCGGCCGGCGAGAACGGACCGGGCTACATTCCGTACCGCTGCCTGCTCACCTGTCCCAGCATCATTGCCTGTTGCTGCGCCGGCTTCGCCAGCTACTGGGGTCTCGCTCTCGGGCTGACCTGGTTTACTTCCTACCTGATCCAGGGCCTGGGCTATTCCCAGCAGGTCGGCGGCAATCTCAGCATCCTGCCGTGGATCTTCGGCATGTTCATCGTGCTGGGCGGCGGCTTCGTCTCGCAGCGCCTCAAGGCCAGGGGTGTTTCGAGCCGGGTTTGCCGCGGCGCCTTCGCCGCCGCAACCGTGACGCTGGGCGGCCTCACCCTGCCCTTCATCGCTTATACCAACCGTCAGAACTAATGACTCGGATGTGAATCGGCATTGAGATGAGGATGTGATTCCCTGGAGCGATGGTATCGCGAGGGAGCCTCTTCATGGCATTGGCGATTACGCGTAGCGACCTATCGGCCGACGATCT
>JBBRFD010000132.1:0-13222 GCA_038224985.1 Reyranellales bacterium | reverse complement strand
CACGATCAATGACGAGGGCGACTAGTCCCGGCGCTGGCCGAGAAGTGGGAAATGATTAGCCCGACGCAGTGGCGCTTTCATTTGCGCAAGGGTGTGAAGTGGCACGATGCCACGCCTTTCACGGCGGCCGACGTCAAGTTCACCATCGATCACGTCGTCGATCCCAAAGTCGTCTATGCCCGCAAGAGCCGCATCGCCGGCGTCGTCGGCACCGATATCATCGACGACCACACCTTGGACATTCGCACCGCCTCGCCCGGGCCGCTGCTGCTACGCGGCCTGGCCGATATCGCCATCGAGCAGAAGGCCTATACGGAAAGGGTCGGCTTCGTCGAAGCGCGCAAGAAGCCCGTCGGCACCGGCCCTTGGAAATACGTCGAATGGATCTCCGCCGACCACTACGACCTCAACGCCAATGCCGACTATTGGGGCGGTGCGCCACTGATGAAGAAGCTCCGCCTGCGGTCGCTGGCCGAAGGCGCCACGCGCGTGGCCTCGCTGCTGGCCGGCGAAACGCATATCATCGAGGAGGTACCCGTCGACCTGCTGCCGTCGATCGAGAAGCGCCGCAACCTCAAGATTGACGCCGTCGAATCCTCGGTCAGTCTCGTGCTGTCCTTCGACACGCGCAAACCGCCTTTCAACGACAAGCGCGTGCGCCAGGCGATCGATCAATCGATCGACAAGAAGACGCTGCTGCAGCAGATGCTGGGGGGCTATGGCTCGGTGCTGGACGGACAGCTCGCGACCAAAGGCACCTTTGGCTACAACCCCAACCTGAAGGCCCATGCCTACGACCCTGCCAAGGCCAAAGCGTTGCTGGCCGAGGCGGGTTTCCCCAAGGGCCTCGACAACAAGATCACCACGCTTTCCGGCCGCTATCTGTCCGACGTCGATATCGCCAATGCGGCGGCGGGCATGATGACGGCCGTCGGCGCGCGCACGACGGTCAATACCCTGGAAGGCGGCGTCTGGGCCCAGATAGATCGCAACCGTGAGCTCGGCCCAATGTACATGGTCGGCTGGTTCAGCGTCGGCGACGCCGATTTCAGCACCGTCTGGTACACCGATGCCAGCCAGCGCAACTACTGGCACAACGACGAGTTCGAGAAACTCTGGCTCGCGGCGCGTTCGACGCTGGACGAAGGCGCCCGACTAAAGGCTTACAATCGCATGATGGAGATCATGCATGACGAGGTGCCGTCGGTCTTCCTCTTTGGTCTGCCGCGCATCTCGGGCCGCCAGGCTAATGTCGAGGGCTGGATGCCGTCACGCGACTCGCTGCTGCGCCTGCACCGCGTCAAGGTGAAGTAAGCGCGCTATGCGCTATCTCCTGCGGCGGCTGGTGCTGGTGCCGATTCCCCTGCTGCTGGTGATCACCTTCGTGTTCGTCGTCCTGCGGCTCACGGGCGACCCGGTGGCGATCTATCTAGGGCTCGACGCCACACCGGAGCAGGAGGCGCTGTTGCGCGCCGAGCTTCATCTCGATTCGTCGATCCCCGTGCAATTTGTCTACTTCCTGATGGATCTGGCGCACGGTGATTTCGGCACCAGCATCCAGTTCAAGACGGCGGCAATGGAGGTCGTGGGCCAGCGGCTCGGCGCCACGCTGCAGCTTCTGGCGCTTGCACTCACGCTAGCGGTGACGCTGGGCGTGCTGGGTGGCGTCGTCTGCGCGCTATGGAAAGACAAGCTGCCGGACTTCGTGATCTCGGTGCTCGCTGTCGCCGGCCAGTCGATGCCGAGTTTCTGGTTGGGCATCCTCCTGATCCAGCTCTTCGCTCTCGATCTCGGCTGGTTGCCGACTTCGGGTCGCGGCGGCTGGAAGAATCTTGTTCTGCCGACGGTGACGCTGGCCACCTTCTTGGTGCCCAACTTCATTCTGGTGACGCGCATCAGTGTGCTGGAAACGATGCGCGAGCAATTCGTTACTACGGCGCGGGCGCGTGGCGCCAGCGGCAGCCGCGCGCTGTGGCGGCACGTGTTGCCCAATGCCATCAACCCCGTGGTCAGCCTGGTCGGCCTGCAACTCGGCCGCCTCATGGGCGGCGCTGTCATCACCGAATCGATCTTCGCCTGGCCCGGCGTCGGCCGCTTGATGGTAAGTGCGATCTTCCAGCGCGACGTGCCGATCGTCATTGCCTCGGTTTTCATCGTGGCTGTCACCATCGTCCTGGCCAATCTGCTGGTCGATCTCTTGCAAGCTGCGATCGACCCCCGCATCCGGCTGCGCTGATCCGCGTGCGCATCTTCGGTCCCCATCTCAAGATCGGCATCGGCCTCTTCCTGGTTGCCGGCATGTGTTTGATGGCAATCTTCGCCGATCTGCTGGCGCCGCATGATCCTTATGTTCAGAACCTGATGATCCGCCTGCGTCCGCCGGTCTGGGCCGACCGCGGCAACTGGGTCCATGTGCTGGGCACCGACAATTTCGGCCGCGATCTGCTGTCGCGATTGATTCATGGCTCGCGGCTGTCGATTGCAGTCGGTGTGTTGGCGATGGCGGTCGCGCTCACGCTCGGCACGACGCTGGGCTTGCTCGCAGGGTATTTCGGCGGCCGCATCGAGCAGCTTGTGATGCGTTTCGCTGATGCCTATCAGGCGATCCCAGAAATCCTGCTGGCCATCGTCGTCGTCGCTGTCTTTGGCGGCGGTATAACGGTGCTGATCCTGGTGCTCGGTTTTGCCGGCTGGGAGGTTTATACGCGTGTCGTCTTCAACCTGACGCGCTCGTTGCGCGAACGGCCTTTTGTCGAGGCGGCGACTGCATCTGGAGCCGGTGGGCCTTACATCATGTGGCGACATATCCTGCCGCAAATGGCGCCGGTGCTGACAGTGATCGCTACTCTGCAGGTCGCGCAATTGATCCTGCAGGAAACGGCGCTGAGCTTCCTCGGTCTTGGCCTGCCGCCGCCGGCCGCGACCTGGGGAAACATTCTTGCCGAGGGCCGCGATCGTCTTCTTGTCGCGCCCTGGATCGCCAATCTCGCGGGCATCGCCATCATCCTGCTCGTGCTCGGCGTCAACCTTCTGGGTAACGGTTTGCGTGAAACGTTGGATCCCAAACGCGCCGATCGTCGGTAGTCGACCCGATACTCGTCGACAAGCGAAATTGAGTCGTTGCCGCTTCGGCATGCTCTGTGCCTCTAATATTGCGCGTGTCAGCGGTGGCGCTCGCGAAGCGTCCGGGAGGAAGCGTCCATGACCTTTACGATTGTTGCGCGGTGTCCGAAGACCGGACAGGTTGGCATCGGCATCGCGACCTATTCGATCTGCGTAGGGCTCTACTGCAACGGCTTGCGCGGCAATGCCGGTGTGACCATGACGCAGGCCTTCGTCAACCAAGGCAACAATCCACTGGCGCTCCGCCTGCTGGCGCAAGGTTTCACGCCGCAGGCCGTGTTGAACGAACTTCGCACCAACGATCCCAATGCCGAGTTTCGCCAGATAGCTGTGATCGACCGCGAGGGCCGTGCCGTCGGCTATAGTGGCACCAGGAACAGGCAACATTCGAGCCACAAGGTCGGTGACGGCTATGTCTCGATGGGCAACGTGCTCGCGGGTGTGCATGTCGTTGATGCCATCGCCAAGGCTTACGAGGCATCGGCCAGCGAATCCCTAGAGCGCCGCCTGCTGCGTGCCATCGAGGCGGGACGCGATTCCGGCGGCCAAGTCGGCAATGACGGTCATCTGCCCGAAAGATCGGCGGCGGTGATTGTCTATGGTGACTACGATCATGCCGAACTCGATCTGCGTGTCGACCTGCACGACAAGGCCGTCGACGAGTTGCGCCGCGCTTTCGAGGAATACGAACTCTATCGCGGATACTATCGCGACCGCGGCAAGAATCCCAAGGATGCCATCCCGCAAGGAGATTTCGTCGCGCACTTGAAGCAGAAGGAGGCGGCAAAATGACTTTCTCCCTCATCGGGCGTTGCGCCCGCACTGGCCGCCTCGGCCTCGGCATCACGACCTTCTCGCTGGCAGTCGGCGGCCGTTGCGAAGGCATCGCGGCCGGCGTCGGCGTCTGCAAGACGCAGGCATTCCCCAACCGCACCAACGATCCGCTGGGCATCAAGCTGCTCGCCGAAGGCATGTTGCCGGCGCGTGTTATGGAAATGTTCGCTGGCAACGACACGGAACACTCCTACCGTCAGATTGCCATCATGGACCGCGACGGCCGCATCGCCGGACATACAGGTCTGGGCTGCCGCGGCTGGGCTGGTCACAAGCAGGAAGTTAATTGCATCGCCTTCGGCAACGGCCTGGTCGGCCCGCAGGTGCTCGACGGCATGGTGAAGGGCTTTCTCGCCAAGCCAGACGACGCGCTGGAGTATCGACTGATGCGCGCCATCGAAGGCGGGCGCGACGCGGGCGGGCAGGGCACCGCCGACGCCCACAAGCCGGAGCGCTCGGCCGCGATCAAGGTCGTCGACCGTCTCGACTTTCCCGATATCGACGTGCGCGTCGACGTGCATCCGACGGCGGTCGCCGAACTGCGCCGCGTGCTGGAAGAGTTCAAGCTCTACCAGGAATTCTATCGCGGCCGGGACACCGATCCTGCCAAGGCGATCCCGCAGGACGTCTTTGCCGCAAATCTCGAGAAGCAGCGGGCCCGCGCCTAGGAGAGATGCATGACTTATACTGTGATCGGCCGCTGCGCGAGGACGGGACGTCTCGGCATCGGCATTGCCACTTTTTCCATCACCGTTGGTCGTTACTGTCGCGGCGTCAAGGCGATGACCGGTGTCACCATCAGCCAGGCCTTCGCCAATGAAGGTAACAACAAGCTGGCCCTGCGCCTGCTGTCGCAGGGCTTTGGCGCGAATTCGGTGCTGGAGCAGCTCATGGCCAACGACCCTGACTATGAATATCGTCAGATCGGCGTCATCGACCGCACTGGCGCGGCCGCGGCCTATACCGGGCCTGGCACGCGCGGTTGGTCCGGTCATGTCGCGATCGACAACTGCGTCGCCACGGGAAACGGGTTGGTGAACAAAGGCGTGGCGGAAGCCATTGCCGCGGCCTTCCTCTCGAAGCCTGAAGCCGATCTCGAGGAGCGCTTGCTGATGGGCATCGAGGCGGGGCGCGATGCCGGTGGCCAGGGCACGGTCGAGAAGCCCAAGACCGAACGCTCGGCCGCACTCGAAGTCTACTCGCGCCACGCCTATGCCGATATCGACTTGCGCGTCGACCTGCATGAGAAGGCGATCGACGAGTTGCGGCGGGTCTATAACGAATACAAGCAGTACGAAGCTTATTATGCCGATCGCGGGCGCAATCCACGCGGTGCGGTGGGGCAGGAGGCATTCATGGCGACGTTGCAGAAGGAGGCCGCGCAATGACCTATTCGATCATCGCGCGCTGCCCGCGGACCGGCCGTCTCGGCCTCGGTATCACGACCTTTTCCATCGCGGCCGGTGGCCGCTGCGAGGGCATGCTGGCGGGTGTCGGCATCTGCAAGACCCAGGCTTACGTCAATCGCGGCAACGATCTGCTGGCCATCGAACTGCTCGCGCAAGGGCTGATTCCGACTCGAGTCATGGCAATGCTGGAATCGAACGATCCCGATCACGAATACCGCCAGATCGCCATCATCGACCGCGAGGGCAACGGCGCCGCACATACTGGTTCAGGTACGCGGCCGTGGTCGGGCCACAATATCGGCCCAGGTTACATCGCCTTCGGCAACGTGCTGGCCGGGCCGCATGTCGTCGAGGCCATTGCCGCGGGATTCATGGAGAAACCCGAAGTGGAGTTCGAGTTCCGCCTCCTGTTGGCATTGGAAGGTGGCCGCGATGCCGGTGGCCAGGTTGGTGCCCAAGGACATCTGACGGAGCGCTCGGCGGCCATTCGCGTCGTTGCGGTACCGGATTACTCCGAAGCGGACGTGCGCGTCGATCTGCATGACGATGCGGTGACCGAACTGCGCCGCGTGCTGGAGGAGTTCAAGCTATATGAGAAATTCTATCGCGACCGCGGGCGCAACCCGCGCGAGGCCGTGACGCAAGACCAGTTTGTCGCCAGCCTCGCCGCGGTATCCTGAAACCATGTCCAAGCGCCCCTTTCATCTCGCCTGGTTTCTCTCGCAGGGCTACGGTCCCAAGACTTGGCGCGGTCATTGGCCTGGCAGCGACGTTGCGCGCTGGATGATGCCGGATCTCTTCATCGATCTGGCCAAGGGCATGGAGCGCGCCTGCTTCGACTACATGATCATCGAGGATTCCTCGAACCTCCCCTATACGTACAAGGGCTCGCACGACACTTACCTCAAGTACGCGGCCAGCACACCCAAGCTCGACCCGGCGGTACTGGTGCCTTACCTCGCGCAGCACACCAAGCATCTCGGCCTGGTGCCGACGCTTTCAGTGTCGGAATATCCACCCTACCTGTTGGCACGTCTGGTCAACACGCTCGATCACACGACCGAGGGACGCGTGGGCTGGAATTGTGTCACTGGCAGCAACGATGGCGGCGCGCAGAACTACGGGCGCGACAGGCATTATCCGCATGACGAGCGCTACGAAGTCGCCGACGAATTCGCCGACCTTGTGACCAAGCTCTGGGATGCCTGGGAGCCCGATGCGGTCGTGCTCGATCGCGAAAACAACATGTTCGCTGACGGCAGCAAGGTTCACGTCGTCAATCACGAGGGCAAATACTTCAAGTGCCGCGGGCCGCTCAACGCGCCGCGCTCGCCGCAGGGCCGGCCGCCGATCGTCCAGGCTGGCGGCTCGCCGCGAGGCCAGCAATTCGCCTCGCGCTGGGCCGACAGCATCATCACCAATGCCAGCAGTGTCGAGGCGATGAAGGCCTATCGCGAGGATGTGCGCCGCCACGCCGTGACGCACGGACGCAATCCCGACGATATCAAGGTGCTGTTCCTCGCCTATCCGGTGGTCGACACCACGATGGAGGCGGCGCAGGAACGCCGGCGTCTGGAGCGACTCGTCGCTGAGCAGCACATCCACATGCAGCTTTCCGGAATGTCGCGTATCCCCGGCATAGACTTTTCCAAATTCGACCTCGACCAGCCTTTGCCCGCGTTGACGACCAACGGTCACCAGTCATCGCTGGCCAAATGGATCGGCAAGACGCCGCGGTCGCTCGCGCTTACCCAGTCGACAAAGCAGGGTATCGACTACACCGGCACTGCCGATCATGTGGCAGGCGTCATGCAGGACGTGATGCAAGAAGTGGGCGGCGATGGCTTCCTGCTGTTCAACGGTCCCTTCGACCGGCGCTATGTCATGGAAGTTTGCGACGGGCTAGTGCCCGAGTTGCAGCGCCGCGGGCTCACTCGGAAGGCGTATGCGCACAAGCACTTCCGTGACAATCTTCTGGAGTTCTGACCGGCGTCGTTGAGCCGGTTGTCCGCATTCTCAATTGGGAGAGCGTGGCGCGGCCAAACACGCCTGTCCTTACCAATAACCTTACCCGCGTTATGGCCTGCCATAGCCACCGCCTCCCGAGGTCTCCATGACGACGCGGTCGCCTACGGCGAGAACAAGGTTTTCCTTGCCCGACAACTCGCGGCTGTCGCCGGCCGCGCGATGCAGGGTGACGCGAAAAGGCAGGCCGTCGGCGCCGCCCTGCAGCCCATAGGGCGGCACGACGCGGCGTTCGAACATGGTGGTGAGCGATAGGCCCTCGCCCAACACGGTATAGGCCCGCACCATGCCCGCGCCGCCGGTGTGCTGTCCGGCGCCGCCGGACCCGATACGCAGCCGCTGTTCGTCGACGCGGATCATGTATTCGGCTTCGACGATCTCGGCCGGTGTGTTCATGGTGTTGGTAAGGTGGACGCGCACCACTGGCACGCCGTCGCGGTCGATACGCGCGCCTTCACCGCCGCCGTGGGTTTCGTAGAAGGTTCCGGTGGCGCCGTCGCGCCGTTTGCCGCCGAAGATCAGCAGGCCGGCTGTGGTCGAGCCGCCCGCCGTCAGCCGTTCCGGCACCGCCTTCTCGAAAGCACGCATGATGGCATCGACGGCGCGCTGCGAGGTCTCGTGATTGCCGCCGACCACTGGCTTGTCGATGCCGGGTTCGAGGATCGAGCCGGGCCGCGTACGAATCTCGAGCGAACGATAGCAGCCGCCATTGGGCTGGATCTCCGGGCCGGCAACCGCTTTGATGGCGTAATAGACGGCGGCCATTGCCACGAAAGGCGTGGTGTTGAGCGGGCCGGCTACGGCATCGTCGGTGCCGCTGAAATCGAAGCTCGCGTGATCGCCCTTGATCTTAATGCGCACGCGGATGGCCGCGGGCTTTCCTCCGGGGCCGTCGTCGTCGAGGAAATCCTCACCCTCATAGATGCCGTCGGGAAGGCCGGTGATGGCCTCGCGCATCTGCGCCTCGGAGAGATCGTCCAGGCGGTCGAGAGCGGCACGGATGGTGGCGGCGCCGTGTTCCTTGCCGAGCCGCAACAGGCGCGCTTCTGCCGCGCGAGTAGAAGCCATCTGGGCCATGAGATCGCCTTCACGCTCTGCCGGTCCGCGCAGATTGGCCAGCAGGAAGTCGCGTTTCTCCTCGTCGATACCGTCGGCGGTAAAGAGGCGCAGCGGCGGGATGCGCACGCCTTCCTGCCAGGTCTCGGTCGCGGCGGCGAAATAGCTGCCGGCCCAGGCGCCGCCGATATCGCCCCAATGGGCGAGGCTGACGGCGAAGGCAAAGAGCCTGCCTTCGAGGAAGATCGGCCGGATCGCCTTAACGTCAGGCAGGTGGTTGCCGCCAACCTCGGGCAGGTTGAGGAACCAGACATCGCCCGGCTTCATGCGTTCGGCGGGCACGCGTTCGAGGAACTTCTTTACGGTGAAGCTCATGACACCAAGGTGGATGGGAATGTCGCGGCCCTGGGCAATCAGGTCGCCCTTGTGGTCGGTCAGCGCCGACGAGAGGTCGCCGGCCTCGCGCAGGAGCGGCGAACGCGCCGAGCGCATGACGACGAAGGACATTTCCTCGGCCGCCGCCGTCAGGGCATGGCGGATGACTTCGACGGTGAAGGGATCGACCGAGTTCTTCATGCCCCGACCTCCTTGATCCAGAGATGGCCCATCGCATCGGCGCTGAGACCGTAGCCAGGCGGTACGATGATCGTTGACCAGGCATCTTCCACCACCGCTGGGCCAGCGACGCGTATGCCGGCCGGCAGGCGGGCTCGGTCGAAACGCGGTGTCTGGTGCGGCGCCGCCGGCTCGAACCACACTGGCCCGATTCTGGTCGGTTCCGGTTTGCCCGACAGGCTGGCCATTGCGCCGAAGGTCGTGGGGCGCGCGACCAGCGTCCGCATCCGGAGGCTCTGCATTTCCCAATGCTCGTCGGTGGCATAACCGTAGATGGTGCGGTGGCGCTCGCGAAAGTCGTGGCCGAGCTTCAACAGGTCGAGCGGCTGGGTGAAGGGGACCTCGACGGCGTAGCTCTGGCCGACGTAGCGTACCAATGCGGTGCGCTCGACGGCGATCTCGGCTGCGGCGTGTCCTTGACGATGCAGCGGATCCATCAGCGTCGCCAGCATGCCATCATGCAGCGCGCCGAAACGCGTGGCATCCCAGGTCGTGCTGAGCAGGCGCACAGCTTGCTGTTGGGTGTAGCTCATGTCGGCAACAATGCAGCCCAAGGCCGAGAAACCCGAGGAAAACCGCGGCACGACGATCTCGGCGATGCCGAATTCACGGGCGAGGCGGGCGGCATGCATGGGGCCGGCGCCGCCGAAAGCGAGCAGCGTGCATTGGCGCCCGTCGACGCCGCGCTCGACGGTGACGCGGGCGAGCGCTCGCACCATCGTGGCATTGGCGATGCGCTGCACACCCAGCGCCAGTTCGACGACGCTGACGCCCAGCCGTTTTGCGAGCGGCGTCAGCGCGGCCTCCGCTGCGGCGACATCCAGCGTGATGACGCCGCCCAGCCGCCGCGAAGTGTCGAGATAACCCAGCACGGCATTGGCGTCGGTGACGGTGGGGCGCGTGCCGCCGCGTCCATAGGCGGCCGGGCCGGGCTCGGCGCCGGCGCTCTCCGGGCCGATCGACAAGCCACCGGTACCCATCGTCACCAGCGAGCCGCCGCCGGCGCCGATCGATTCGACGGCGACCATGGGCTGGCGCACCGGCCGGCCGGCCAGCTTCGAGTCGGTGGAGATTTCGGCGGCACCGTTCACGATCAAGCAGACATCGGTCGTCGTGCCGCCCATGTCGAAGCTCAGTACCTTTTTGAGCCCCAGCGAGGCCGCGACATAGGCGGCGGCCGAGACGCCGGCGGCAGGGCCGGACAGCGCCATGGAGAGCGGTCGCTTGGCGGCAGCCTCGGGCGAGGCCATGCCGCCGGCGGAATGCATGACATGCAGGCGTGCCCCCTGTACCTCGCGCTGCAGGCGATCGAGATAACGCGCCGCGATCGGCATGACCGAGGCATTGAGCACCGTCGTGGCGGTGCGCTCGAACTCGCGCGTCTCCGGGTTCACTTCATGCGACAGCGAGACGAAGGCCACGGCTTGCGCCAGAGCCGCGCCGAGTGCGCGTTCGTGGGCCGGGTTGGCGTAGGAATGGAGCAGCGATACTGCGACGCTTTCGACGCCCATCGCCTTCGCTTGCCGAACGGCTTCGGCGATGGCGGCGGCGTCGGGCACCAGCACCGCGTCACCGGTATGGGCTACGCGTTCAGCGAGACCGATCCGGCGTTCCCGGAGTACCTGGGCCGCGCGGCGGGGCGGCAGGTCGAGGCGGTAGAGATGTTGGCGTCCGGCGCGGCCGATATCGAGCACGTCCTCGAAGCCGCGGGTTGCCACCAGGGCCACTTGCTCGACGCGATCCTCGACGATGGCATTGGTGACCAGCGTTGTGCCGTGGATGAGGTCGGCCACGTCCTCGGTCGCAAGGTCGGCGGCGGCCAAGGCGGCCTTGATGCTGGCGACAGGATCGTTGCGCTGGGTCGGAACCTTGATCGAGCGCACTTCGCCGGTCGACGGCAGCAGCGCCACCAGGTCGGTGAAGGTGCCGCCGATGTCGATTCCGACCTGCCAGCCACTTTCCGCCATCTCATCGGGCATGTCGCTACGCTCCCAGATAGGCTTCCCGCACCCGCGGATGGCTGGCCAGATCACGCGCTGGACCGTCCAGCACGATATGGCCATTCTCTATCACATAGGCGCGGTTGGCCACCTCGAGCGCCAGCACGGTATTCTGTTCTACCAGTAGAACTGTGACGCCCTTGGCGTTTATGTCGGCGATGCGTTGATAGACCTCGGCTGAGAGGCGCGGCGCCAGCCCGAGCGACGGTTCGTCGAGCAGCAGCATCTTCGGCCGCGCCATCAGCGCCCGGCCGATCGCAAGCATCTGCTGCTCGCCGCCCGACAGCGACCAGCCAAGCTGGCTCGACCGCTCTCTGAGGCGCGGGAAAAGGGCATAGACATTGTCGAGGTCGCCCGCGGCGCTCATGCCGCGGCGGCGCCAGATCGTCGTGGCGACGTCGAGGTTCTCGCGCACCGTGAGACCGGGAAAGATGCGCCGCCCTTCGGGCACATGCGCGAGGCCGCGCTTGACTCGGCTTTCCGCCGAATCCCGGCCGAGCAACTCACCCTCGAAGCGAACTTCGCCGGCTTTGGCTCGATGAAGTCCAGAGATGGTGCGTAGCAGCGTCGTCTTGCCCGCACCATTCGCGCCCAGCAGGGCCACGACCTCGCCCTTGCCAACCTCCAGCGAGATGCCGTGCAGCGCATCGATCGCGCCATAGGCGACGGCGAGCTTCTCAACCTTGAGCATGCCGGTATCCATGTCCCAGATAGGCTTCCAGCACCTTGGGATCGGCGCGGACTTCGGCGGGGCTACCCTCGGCAATCTTCTCGCCGAAGCTGATGACGGCGATGCGGTCGGCGACGCGCATTACGAGGCCCATATTGTGCTCGACCAGAACCAGGGTGAGACCTTGCGAGCGCAATTCCTCGAGGATGCCGCGCAGCCGGTCGACCTCGCCGGAATTGAGGCCCGCCGCCGGCTCGTCAAGCAGCAGTAGCTTGGGTTTGGAGACCAGCGCGCGGGCGATCTCGACCATGCGCTGGCGGCCGTAGGGCAGGGCGCCGACCAGCCGATCAGCGTCATCGGTCAGGCCGAGCGTTGCCAGCAGCGCATTGGCGCGTTCGCGAATCTCGCCCATGCGGCGCGCGGCGGTGCCGCCCAGGATCGCCGACCAGACGGATTGCGGCAGCAGGTGATGGGCGCCGACCAGCGTGTTCTCCATCACCGTCAGGCGAGGGAAGAGCCGGCCATTCTGGAAGGTGCGGACCATGCCGGCCGAGGCCACGACATGGGAGGGCGCATCGGTGATGTCGCGGTTCTGGAACCGTACCTTGCCGGCGGAGCTGGGCAGGATGCCGGTCAACACGTTGATCAGCGTCGTCTTGCCGGCGCCGTTAGGGCCGATGACCGAAAAGACGAGGCCGGCGGGAATCGCCAGCGACACCGACTGCACCGCTTGCACGCCGCCGAAGTTCTTCGACAGGCCGTCGATGTCGAGGATGGTTCCACTCATTTGCCGAAGGCCTTCAGGCGCTGGCTGACGATGCCGGTCAGGCTGAGCAGTCCCTTCGGCAGGAAGATCAGGATCAGCAGCATCAGGCTGCCGAAGACGATCATGTAGGCTGTGCCGAGATCGCGCATCAGCTCGGGCATGAAGGTGACAATGACGGCGCCGGCGATGGCGCCCAGGATCGAGCCTTCGCCGCGGATGATCAGCATGGCGAGATAGATGATGGAATGGCCGAGCGCGAAATCGTCCGGTGCCACAAAATTGGCCATATGGGCAAACAGCGCGCCGGCCAGGCCGGCATAGAGCGCGGAAAGGGCGAAGGCTTGGACCTTGATGCGGGTGACGCCGACCGAAGCGGCGCCGGTCGCGATCTCGTCGTCGCGCACCGCGATCATGGCGAGGCCGATATGCGAACTGCGGATGCGCCAGGCGAACCACGTGGCAAGCGCCAGCATCGCCCAGACGACGTAGTAGTAGCGATGGTCGGTGGCGATCGGCCAGCCGGGCAAGGCGAGCGAGGGGATGCCGGAGATGCCGTCGGTGCCGCCCATCACCGACTTCCAGTTGGTGGCGACGATGACGAAGGAGACGTTGAAGCCAAGCGTCGCCAGCGCCAGATAGTGGCCCTTGAGGCGCAGCATCGGCAGGCCGATGACGACAGAGATAAGCCCGGTGCCGATCACGGCAGCCGGGATCGACAGCCAGG